>NZ_SRID01000412.1 GCF_004684805.1 Streptomyces palmae | reverse complement strand
GCCCCGGCCCCCGCGCCCGATCTGCGCGGCCGGACCGCCCTGGTCACCGGCGCCGCGGGCGGCATCGGCCGGGCCTGCGCGCTGCGGCTGGCCGCCGCCGGCGCCCAGGTGCGGGCCGTCGACCGGGATGCCGACGGGCTCGCCGAACTCGCCGAAGCGGCCGCCCGGATGCCCGGGTCACCCGGCGCACTGCGCCCCCAGCCGCTGGACCTCACCGACCTGGACGCCGCCGAGCGGGCCGCGGCCGGGGTGGACATCCTGGTCAACAACGCCGGGCTGCAACTGGTGCGCCCCATCCAGGAGTTCCCGCCCGAGGTGTTCCAGACGGTGCTGACCGTGATGCTGCACGCCCCGTTCCGGCTGATCCGGGGGGCACTGCCGCACATGTACGAGCAGGGCTGGGGGCGGATCGTCAACATCTCCTCCGTCCACGGACTGCGCGCCTCCGCCTACAAGTCGGCCTATGTCGCCGCCAAGCACGGGCTGGAGGGTCTGTCCAAGGTCGCCGCCCTGGAGGGCGCCGCACACGGCGTCACCTCCAACTGCGTCAGCCCCGGCTATGTGCGCACCCCGCTGGTGGAGCGGCAGATCGCCGACCAGGCCGCCGCCCACGGCATCCCCGCCGAGCAGGTGGTCAGCGAGATCATGCTGGCCGACTCGGCGATGAAGCGGTTGCTGGAACCGGAGGAGGTGGCCGCCGCCGTGCTCTACCTCTGCGGCCCGGACGCGTCCTTCGTCACCGGCACCTCGCTGTCCCTGGACGGCGGCTGGACCGCACACTGAACCGCACCCGACAGGCGCCGATCCGCCGCGAGGGCGGCATGCTGACCCCCATGTCCGATGATCAGCCGCAGACCCCGTACCTGGAACTCCTGGCGCACGGCGCCCCCGTCGAGGCGTACGAACGCCCCGTGCTGCGCGCCCGCGCCGACGGCGCGCCGCCCGAGCGGCTGGCGGACCTGGAGTACGCCAAACTGCTCGCGCTGCGGGTGCGCGGTGAACTGGAGGGCCGGCGCCGGCGCGAGGCCGAGCTGTCCGCGCTGTTCGAGACCGCGCACGACCTCGCCGGGCTGCGCGACCTGGACGCGGTGCTCCAGGCCATCGTGCAGCGCGCCCGCTCCCTGCTCGCCACCGAGGTCGCCTACCTCACCCTCAACGACCCCGCCGCCGGCGACACGTACATGCGGGTCACCGACGGCTCGGTCTCCGCGCGCTTCCAGCAGCTGAGGCTGGGCATGGGGGAGGGGCTCGGCGGCCTGGTGGCGCAGACCGCCCTCCCGTACGTCACCGACAGCTACTTCGACGATCCGCGCTTCCAGCACACCCGCAGCATCGACGCCGGCGTCCTGGACGAGGGGCTGGTGGCCATCCTGGGGGTGCCGCTGCGGCTGGGCAGCGGGGTCATCGGCGTCCTGTTCGCCGCGGACCGGCGGGCCCGGGTCTTCGAGCGCGAGCAGGTCTCGCTGCTCGCCTCCTTCGCCGCGCACGCCGCCGTCGCCATCGACACCGCCAACCTGCTGGCCGAGACCCGGTCGGCACTGGCCGAGCTGGAGACCGCCAACGAGATCATCCGCGACCGCAGCAGCGTCATCGAACGGGCCTCCGAGGTGCACGACCGGCTGACCGAACTGGTCCTGCGCGGCGGCGGGGTGCACGATGTGGCCGCGGCCCTCGCCGAAGTGCTGGGCGGCTCCGTGGAGTTCACCGAGGCGCCCGACTGCCCCGCCCCGGCCGTGGACCGGTCCCACGCGGACGGCCACGCGGTGCGCCAGGGGGAGGACTGGATCGCCGCGGTGCACACCGGCGGCGAACTCCTCGGCGCGCTGGTCCTGCGCGGCCAGCCCCGCCTGGACCCGGTCGACCAGCGCACCCTGGAGCGCGCCGCCATGGTCACCTCGCTGCTGCAACTGGCCCGCCGCTCGGCCGGCGAGGCCGAACAGCGGGTGCGCGGCGAGCTGCTGGACGATCTGCTGGACGCCCCGGACCGGGACCCGCGGCTGCTGCGGGAGCGCGCCGCCCGGCTCCGCGCCGACCTGGACGCGCCCCATGTGGTGCTCGCCGCGCGGATCGACACCGCGGGCCCCGGGGAGGACGGCCGCCGAGCCACGGCCGGCGCGGACCCGGACCAGGCCGCCGACCGGCAGCGCCTGTGGTCCGCCGCCACCCATCTGGCCGCGACCCGGCACGGGCTCGCCGCCTCCCGGGACGGCGGCACCGTACTGCTGCTCCCCCTCGGCCCGTCGGACAGCGCCGCCGACACCGCCCGCCGCACCGCCGCCCAGCTGGGTACCGCGGTCAGCGCGCCGGTGACGGTGGGCGCCTCCGCGCCGGTCCCGGCCCCCGCCGCCCGGCCCGGCGCGGTCGCCGAGGCCTACGCCGAGGCCCAGCGCTGCCTGAGCGCGCTGGGCGTGCTGGGCCGGGCCGGACAGGGCGCGGCGGCCGAGGACTTCGGCTTCCTCGGGCTGCTGCTGGCCGACAGCCGGGACGGCAGCCGGGTCGGGGAGTTCGTCCGCCGGACCATCGGCCCGGTGATCGACTACGACGCCCGGCGCGGCACCGGACTGGTCCGCACCCTGGACGCCTACTTCGCCTGCGGTGCCAGCCCGGTCCGCACCAAGGACGCCCTGCACGTGCATGTGAACACCGTGGCCCAGCGGCTGGACCGGGTCGCCCGGCTGCTGGGCCCGGACTGGCAGTCCCCGGCGCGCGCCCTGGAGATCCAACTCGCCCTGCGTCTGCACCGGCTCGCCGACACGGTCACCCGCTGACCGGCCCCGGCGCCGCGTACCGGAGCCCGGCCGGAGGGCCGGGCTCCGCCGCGCTACGCCGAGGTCGTACGGGAGGACTCGGGCCGGTGCGCCGCCTCGGCCTGCGGCGCCGTCCCGTCGGCATCCCGCGGCGCGTCCGGGGCCTGGGCGAGGTCCCGGTCCCGGGTCTCCCGGGCCACCCCCACCGCGACCAGCGTCAGCAGCGCCGCGCCGATCACATAGAGGGCGATCGGGGTGCTGCTGTGGTAGTCCGAGAGCAGCGCGGTGGCGATCAGCGGGGCGGGCGCCCCGGCCGCGACCGAGGAGAACTGCGCCCCGATCGACGCGCCCGAGTAGCGCATCCGGGTCGCGAACATCTCCGAGAAGAACGCCGCCTGCGGCGCGTACATCGCCCCGTGGAAGAACAGGCCCACGGTGACCGCCAGCACCATCCAGCCGAACTCGGCGGTGTCCAGCAGCGCGAAGAACGGGAAGGCCCACAGGCCCACGCCCGCCGCGCCCAGCAGGTACACCGGCCGGCGCCCGAGCCGGTCGGAGAGCGCGCCCCAGGCCGGGATCACCGCGAAGTGCACCGCGGAGGCGATCAGCACCGCGTTGAGCGCGGTCTGCTTGCCCACCCCCACCTCGTCGGTGGCATAGACCAGGACGAAGGCGGTGATCACGTAGTAGCTGATGTTCTCGGCCATCCGGGCCCCCATCGCCACCAGCACATCGCGCCAGTGCTCCCGCAGCACGGCCACCAGCGGCGGCTGCTCGGTCGTGCCGGCCGCCTCCCGGGCCTTCGCCTGGGACAACGCCTGCTGGAAGACCGGCGACTCGTCCACCGAGAGCCGGATCCACAGGCCGACCATCACCAGCACCCCGGAGAGCAGGAACGGCACCCGCCAGCCCCAGGACTCGAAGGCGCTGTCCGAGAGCACGCTGGTGAGCAGCGACAGCACCCCGGTGGCCAGCAACTGCCCGGCCGGAGCCCCGGTCTGCGGCCAGGAGGCCCAGAACCCGCGCCGCTTGGCGTCCCCGTGCTCGGAGACCAGCAGCACCGCCCCGCCCCACTCACCACCGAGGGCGAAGCCCTGGACCAGCCGCAGCGCGGTCAGCAGCACCGGTGCGAAGGAGCCCACCGTGGCGTGGGTGGGCAGCAGCCCGATGCCGAAGGTCGCCCCGCCCATCATCAGCAGACTCAGCACCAGCAGCCGCTTGCGCCCCAGCAGGTCCCCGTAGTGGCCGAAGACCAGCGCCCCGATCGGCCGGGCGGCGAACCCGACCGCGTACGTCAGGAACGACAGCAGCGTGCCGACCAGCGGATCGGAGTCGGGGAAGAACAGCTTGTTGAACACCAGCGCGGCGGCGGACCCGTACAGGAAGAAGTCGTACCACTCGATGGTCGTGCCGATCAGGCTGGCGGCGACGATACGTCTGAGGTTGGAGGGGGGTGGGGGAGTGGTGGTCTCGGATGCCATGTGCGGAACTTCCTCGCGTGCGGTGGGGACGGTGTGTGTCGGGACACCGTAGAAACGCGCAGGTCACCCGCGTATGTGCGGGGACACCACAGTTCGGGGCCGGGCTGTGCGCGCTGCCCCCGTACCCACCCTCCAGGGCTCGGGCCGGAAGGCCCCCACCGCCCCGGGAAAGCCGCTGGGGGCCCGCGCCGCGACGCGGGCCCCCAGCGGCCGCCGAAGGCGCTCCCTAAGGCGTGGCGGCCATCGGGAACGCGGCCAGCGCCCTTTCGCCGCCCGTCTCGTTCAGCACCACCAGGTGGTCCCCCTGCACCGCGGCGTCCGCGACCCCGGCGAACCGGGCGGGCGCGCCGGGGGCCGAGGAGTCCACGGTCAGCCGGCCGCCCCGGACGGGATCGCCGCCGGCCAGCGGGAAGGCGTACAGCTGGAGGCCCGTGTCGTAGTCGGAGGCGACGGCCCGCACCGCGCCCTTGACCGAACCGGGCAGCAGGACCACCGAGCTGGAGTCCCGGCGCAGCGTGTGCTGCCACTTCACCTCGCCGGTCCTGAGGTCGAAGGCCGCGACGACGCTGTCGAAGCCGACGTCCAGGGAGGGGTCGTCGGTGGTGAACGGCTTGACGAACAGTCCGTCGACCACCAGCCCTCCCTCCCGGACCTGGTCGCGGACGCTCTGGCCCTGCACGGCGTCCACCCGCAGCTGCTTCCAGGTGCTGCCGGACCGGGAGAAGTAGAGCGGGTCCCGGGCGCCGGAGCTGTCGTCGAGGGCGACCACCAGCGGGTCGGCGTTGAGGACGGCCACCTCGACCAGGCCTCCCGAGCCCGCCGGCATCCTGGGTGAGGTGAGACGGCTGGTGACATGGCCGTCGCGCAGGTCGAAACCGCGCAGGACCACGGAGGGATCGCCGAGTTCGCCCTCGTAGGAGGCGACGACGGTGTTCCCGCTCACGGCCACGCTCTCGACCGCCCGCGCCTCCCCCTCGGCGTCCGGCTGGGCGGCGCCCGTCCAGCGGACGCCGCCGGTACGGGCGTCCAGGACGATCGGTCCGGTCCTGGTGGCGGTCACGAGGGCGTCCCCCTGGAAGCGGACGGCGGGCATGCCCATACCGCTCTGGTCCCCGCTGTCCAGGAGCTGCTTGGCCCACAGCTGCTTGCCGCTCCTGAGGTCGACGGCGATCAGGGAGCCGCACGGTCCCTGATCGCCCTGCCGCAGCAGGAGGGCCATGACCTCGCGGGAGGCGGTGGGCGAGACGGCGCAGGCCTGGAGGCCGCCCGACCAGTCCTTGATCTCCCACAGCTGCTTGCCGGTGCCCAGGTCGTAGCCGGACCCCGTGGTGCCGGCGACCCGGACCGCGACCTGACCCCCCTTCACCAGGTAGGTGGCGGTCAGCCGCGCGGGCTCGGGCACCGGGGTCGCCCACCGCGCCGTCCGCTCCCCGCCGATGCCGAAGGCCGGTGCCTGGGCGCTCTCGGCCACATCGGTGGTCGAGCCGTCGTCGTCGAATATCCCCTGCTGGGCGGCGGCGTACAGCCCTCCGCCGCCCAGGAGCAGCAGCACCAGGACGACCGCGAGGATCATCCCGCCGCGCCCGGACCGGGGGGCGGGCGCGGGAGCGCCCGGGGGGCCGTAGGG
>NZ_SRID01000411.1 GCF_004684805.1 Streptomyces palmae | reverse complement strand
TGGGTATGCAGGAGACCAGCGAGCGTCTCGACGTGCCCGCCGTCACCGTGCCCACCCTCCAGCGGAACCAGGGCGGCATGACCCAGCTCGCCCACGCCCTGGGACGCGCCTTCACCGCGGGCATCACCGTCGACTGGAAAGCCTGGTTCACCACACCCACCGACACCATCGACGGAACCGACCCCACCCCCGCCCTCATCGACCTCCCCACCTACGCCTTCCAACGCCAGCACTACTGGCTGCTCGCCGATCGCACCGGGGATCCCGCCGAACTCGGTCTGACGTCCGCCGCCCATCCCCTGCTGGGCGCCGTCATGGAGGTGGCGGAGGACAGCACGCTCGTTCTGACCGGGCGGATCTCCCGGGAGAGCCACTCCGCGACCTGGTTGATGGAACACCGGGTGATGGACAGGGCCTGGCTGCCCGGCTCCGCCTTCGCCGAGCTCGCCCTGCATGCCGCGGGCCGTGCCGGCTGCGACCACGTGGCCGAGCTCACGCTGCACACCGCGCTGGTCATCCCGGAGGAGGGAGCGATCGACCTCCAGGTCGTGATCGGGGCGCCAGACGACTCCGGGCAGCGGTCCATCGCGTTCCTCTCCCGTCTCACTGCCGAGGCCGCCGACGCCCCGTGGACGCGCCATGCCACGGGTGTGCTCGCGGCAGCCCCGCCCCCCGCCACGCCCGAAGCGCTGGACGGGGTCTGGCCGCCCGGCGGCGCCGTGCCGATCGTCCCGCCGCTGCCGGAACCCGGCGTCACCGCGCTCTGGCGCCAGGGCGAGGTGCTGTACGCCGAGGTCGCGCTCGCCGAGGACGAGCGCGTCCGCGCCACCGACTACGGCGTTCACCCGGCGCTTCTCGACGCCGCACTGCGGGCCCTCGCCCTGGGAGCCGGCCCGGAACCCGGTGGTGGCAATGGCACCGGCCCCGAGCACGGGGACGACACCTCTCAGGAAGCCGACGAGGACCAGATCCTCCTGCCCTTCTCCTGGGCCGGGCTGCGGCTGCACGCGACCGGCGCCGGCGAGCTGAGGGTACGGATCGCTCCCGCGGCGGACAACTCGCTCAGTATCACCGCCGCCGATGCGAACGGCGCGCATGTGGTCACCCTGGACGCGCTGACGGTTCGCCCCGTATCGGCCGCCGAGCTGGCGCAGGGGCAGCGAGCCGACAGCCGGTCGCTGTTCCGGCTCGACTGGATCTCGCCGGCCACCCCCGCCGGTACCTCCACCGCCCGGACGGCCGTCATCGGACCGGACCGGGAACGTGCCGCCCTGGAGGCCGTGCTGCCGGACGCCGACGGCTACCAGGATCTGGCCGCCCTGCGTACCGCGACGGCCGGTGGAGCACCCGCCCCGGAGACCATCCTTGTCGTGGTGGCCGTTCCGGAGGGCGCGGACGACGACCCGAGGGCACGTACATCGGACACGACCAGCCGGCACCTCGCCCTGCTCCAGGAGTGGCTCTCCGACCCGGAACTCAGCGGCATCCGACTTGCCCTGGTCACCCGGGGCGCCGTCACCACGCAGCCCGGCGAGGACGTACCCGACCTGGCCGGCGCGGCCGTCTGGGGGCTGGCGCGCAGTGTCCAGTCCGAGTACCCCGGTCAGCTTCTCCTGCTCGACCTCGACGACAGCAACGCCTCATCGCGCGCCCTGCCCACCGCGCTCGCCGCGGACGAACCACAGCTGGCGCTGCGCGACGGCAGGATCCTCGTTCCAAGGCTCACCCGTTACCGTGCCACGCCGTCGGACGCAGGCACGGAATCCGGCTTCGACGCGCTCGACGGCGACGGAACCGTTCTGGTCACCGGTGCAACGGGCACTCTGGGCGCGATCATCGCCCGCCATCTGGTGACGCGCCATGGCGTACGGCGGCTGCTGCTCGCCAGCCGCAGCGGACCAGAGGCTCCCGGCGCCGCCGAACTCGTCGCCGAACTCACCGCCCGGGGCGCCCACGTCAGCCTCCGCGCATGCGACCTCGGGAACCGGGCCGCCGTGGCGGAACTGCTGGACTCCATCCCGCACCGGCACCCGCTCACCGCTGTGATCCACACCGCCGGCGTCGTCCGGGACGGTACGGTGCACACCCTCACCCCGCAGCACCTGGAGGATGTGCTGCACGCCAAGGCCGACGCCGCCTGGTACCTGCACGAACTCACCCAGGACCGGAAGCTGTCCGCCTTCGTGCTGTACTCCTCCATCGCCGGCCTGATCGGAGGCGCGGGACAGGGCAGCTACGCGGCCGCCAACACCTTCCTTGACGCGCTCGCCCAGCACCGCCAGGCGCAGGGCCTACCGGCCACCTCGCTGGCCTGGGGCTTCTGGGAGCAGTCCACCGGAATGTCCGGGAGGCAGGACGCCGCGGTACGGGCCCGCCATGCCCGGTCCGGAGTGGTCGGCCTGACCCCCGAGCAGGGCCTGGCGCTGTTCGATGCCGCTGTCGCGAGCGGTGAGCCCCTGCTGGTGCCGGTCCAGCTCGATCTGGCTCGGATGCGCCGCCAGGGCACAGGCACCAGGGAGATCCCCCCCGTTCTGCGCGACCTGCTGCCGAGCGCCGCCCCGCAGGCCGCGGACCGGGGAACAGCCATCGGCTTCGACCAGACTCTGCTGGCGCTGCCCGAGGCCGACCGGCGGCAGGCCGTACTCGACCTGGTGTGCAAGCACGCGGCCGCCGTCCTCGGCCACGACAGTCCGGTCTCCCTCCAGCCCCAGCAGAAGTTCCGCGAACTCGGCTTCGACTCGCTGACCGGCGTCGAACTGCGCAACCGGCTCGGCATCGCGACCGGCTTGCGCCTGCCGGCCACTCTGGTCTTCGACCACCCGAGCCCGGCCGCCATCGCCGCATACCTCCATGAGTGCCTCGTCCCGGAGACCACCGCGTCGGCGGCCTCACTCCTCGCCGAACTCGACCGGATCGAGGCCGATATGACCGGCTTCCTGGCCGACGAGGAGCAGCGACGGCTGATCACCGGACGCCTGCGCGACCTCGTCCGCAAGGCGACCAACCACGCCAACGACGGAACGGCGCCCTCCGCGGCCCATGACGACCTCGATACCGCCAGCGACGACGAACTCTTCGAGGTCCTCGACGGGCTGAGCGGCACCCACGGCCAGAACCCCGGGAACAACGACGGCACCTCTCGACAGGGTTGATGCGATATGGCGGACGACGAGAAGCTGCGCAGCTACCTCAGGCGGGCCACCACCGACCTGCGCGAGGCCCTCGGGCAACTGCGCGACCTGGAGGAACGCGTCCGCGAACCCATCGCGATCATCGGGATGGCCTGCCGCTACCCCGGAAACGTCAACTCGCCGGAGGACCTGTGGCGACTTGTCGTCAACGGTGAGGACGCCATCTCCGGCCAGCCTGTCGACCGGGGCTGGGACCTGGACGCCCTGTTCCACCCGGACCCCGAGCACGCCGGCACCAGCTATGTGCGGGAGGGCGGCTTCCTGTACGACGCGGGGGATTTCGACGCGGGATTCTTCGGGATCAGCCCACGCGAGGCCCAGGCGATGGATCCGCAGCAGCGGCTGCTCCTGGAGACCGCCTGGGAAGCGATCGAACGGGCCGGCATCCCCCCGGAGACCCTGCAGGGCAGCAGTACCGGCGTGTTCACCGGAGTCAGCGCGCATGACTACGCGACCCAGCTGGGCGAGGTGACCAGCGACATCGCCGGGTACATCGCCACCGGAACAGCGGGCAGTGTCGCCTCCGGGCGGGTCTCGTACGCGCTGGGGCTCGAGGGCCCCGCGATGACCGTGGACACCGCATGCTCATCGTCCCTGGTCACCATTCACATGGCCTGCCAGGCACTGCGTCAGGACGAATGCTCGATGGCACTCGCGGGCGGCGTCACGGTGATGTCCACCCCTGGCGTTTTCGTGGAGTTCTCCCGGCAGCGCGGTATGGCGGTCGATGGCCGCTGCAAGCCGTTCGCCGCCGCCGCTGACGGCACCGGCTTCGCCGAGGGTGTGGGGTTGGTGGTGTTGGAGCGGTTGTCGGATGCGCGGCGTAATGGGCATCGGGTGTGGGCGGTGGTGCGGGGGAGTGCGGTGAATCAGGATGGTGCGAGTAATGGGTTGACGGCGCCGAATGGTCCGTCGCAGCAGCGGGTGATTCGTCAGGCGTTGGCGAATGCGGGGTTGTCGGCGGCTGATGTTGACGTGGTGGAGGGGCATGGGACGGGGACGACGTTGGGTGATCCGATCGAGGCGCAGGCTCTGCTTGCCACTTATGGGCAGGGTCGGTCGGGTGGTCGGCCGTTGTGGTTGGGGTCGGTGAAGTCGAATTTGGGTCATACGCAGGCTGCGGCGGGTGTGGCGGGTGTGATCAAGATGGTGTTGGCGATGCGGCATGGGGTGTTGCCGGCGAGTTTGCATGTGGATGAGCCGACGCCGCATGTGGATTGGGGTTCGGGTGGGGTGCGGTTGTTGAGTGAGGCGGTGGCCTGGCCTGAGGTGGGTCGTCCGCGTCGGGCGGGTGTGTCGGCGTTCGGGATCTCGGGCACCAACGCACATGTGGTCCTGGAGCAGGCCCCGGAACCATGGGCCGAACCGGCCGAACTGGCAGAGCCGGTGGGGCCTGCTGCGGGCGGCAAGGTCGATGGTGTCGTACCGTGGGTGGTGTCGGGTCAGACCGTCGAGGGTTTGCGGGGGCAGGCGCATCGCTTGGCGGAGTTCGCCAGTAGTGCGGGTGCGGGGGTGCTTGATATTGGGTGGTCGTTGGTGGCCAGTCGGTCGGTGTTCGATCACCGTGCGGTGGTGCTGGGTGGTGACCGGGATGAGCTGGTGGCGGGCCTGGAGGCGTTGGCGTCGGGTGTTCCGGTGGCGGGGGTGGTGGCCGGCGCCGAGGCTGAGGCTGCTGGTGGGGCTGGGGCTGGGGTTGGTGGTTCGGGTGCGGTGTTGGTGTTTCCGGGGCAGGGGGCGCAGTGGGTGGGGATGGCGGTGGAGCTTTTGGATGCGTGTCCGGTGTTCGCGGGGCGGATTGCTGAGTGTGAGGCGGCGTTGGCGCCGTTTGTGGGGTGGTCGTTGTCGGGTGTGCTGCGAGGACAGGACCCCATGGGCTCGGGTGGGGTGGATGTGGTGCAGCCGGTGTTGTGGGCGGTGATGGTGTCGTTGGCTGAGGTGTGGGCGTGGTTTGGGGTGCGGCCGGCTGCGGTGGTGGGGCATTCGCAGGGTGAGATCGCGGCGGCGGTGGTGGCGGGTGCGTTGTCCTTGGAGGACGGTGCGCGGATTGTGGCGGTGCGGTCGCAGGCGCTGCGGGCTTTGTCGGGGCGTGGGGCGATGGCCTCGATCGCTGCTGGGCAGGTGCGAACCGGGGAGTTGATCGCGCGGCTTGGTGAGCGGGCGGTGGGTGTGGGGGTGGCTGCGGTCAATGGTCCGTCTTCGATGGTGGTTTCCGGGCCTCCGGAGGCGGTCGCGGCGGTGGTGGCTGCGGCGGAGGCGGATGGGGTGCGGGCGAGGTTGATCGATGTGGACTATGCCTCGCATGGTCCGCAGGTCGATGAGATCACCGATGCTCTGGTGGAGCGGTTGGGTGAGATATCTCCGGCTGAGGCCACGCAGGTGGCGTTCTACTCGTCGGTGACCGGCGCCCGGATCGACACGACCACCCTGGATACGGACTATTGGGTGGAGAACCTGCGGCGTCCGGTGCGGTTCGAAACGGCGATGGAAGCGGTATTCGCCGATGGCTACCGGGTGTTGATCGAGTCCAGCCCGCACCCCGTACTCAGCCTGGGTATGCAGGAGACCAGCGAGCGTCTCGACGTGCCCGCCGTCACCGTGCCCACCCTCCAGCGGAACCAGGGCGGCATGACCCAGCTCGCCCACGCCCTGGGACGCGCCTTCACCGCGGGCATCAC
>NZ_SRID01000410.1 GCF_004684805.1 Streptomyces palmae | reverse complement strand
ATCTACACTTATGCGATCGTCGGAAGCGTCAGAGGTGTATAAGAGACAGGCCCCGCGGCCCGCGACACGGACGCCACCAACTCGCAAGGGACCGGATGAGCACCGAGCGGTTCGGCACGGACGGCGCGTACGGTCCCGACGGAGACCCGCACGGAGTACCGGGACCGGACACATACGGCGCCCCCGCGCCCGACACACCACCACCCGGCGGCTTTCGGAACGCCCCCGCGGCAGACCCTTCCCTTGGTCCTCGCACAGGCATGAGCACCGTGCCCGGTGACACCGGTCTCCCACTCGACGCGCAGAGCGGGAGCCGGCCAGTGGGCACCACACCAGACGACCCCGAACGCATGACTGATGAGGCCGACAGCTCCGGACACCCGGCCGCAGGCTGGTACGCGGGGCATGGCGGGCCCGCGCCGGACGGCGACCCGGGCCTGCGCCACCTCCTGCACCGCGCCGCCCTCGTCGAGGAACGCGTACGGCGGGCCGTCGACGCCCGCCAAGAGACCGACCCCGCCCCCGACGACGCCTTCCGCGGCCTCTACCTCAGCGATGAGACCGTCCGCCGCCTGCTCGACCACGGCCGCTCCATCGCCGCCCCCGACGAGTCGGACGCCGCCCAACGTGCCCGGATCGAGTCCGAGGCCGCCGGTGCCGTACCCCCCACCCGCCTCAACACCCTCGTCACCACCTTCGAACTCACCGCCCTCGACATCGAGATCCTCCTGATCGCCCTGCTCCCCGACCTGGACGACCGCTTCGAGTCCTTCTACGGCTACCTCAACGACGACGTCACCCGCCGCCGCCCCAGCATCGGCCTCGCCCTGGGCCTGTGCGGCCTGTCCGCCGCCGACGCACCCGCGCGCAACCGCCTGCACCCGCGGTCGCCGCTGCGCGCGGGCGGCCTCCTCCTCGTCGAGGAACCCGACCGGCCCTTCCTGGCCCGCGCCCTGCGTGTACCGGACAGGGTCACCGCCCACCTGCTCGGCGACGACACCCCCGATCCGCGGGTCACCGATCTGCTCAGCCCCCACCCGGAAGTCCCCGGCGTAGGCGACCCCGAGGCCCTCGCCCGCGCCCTGGCCGGCGGCGTCCACCTGGCCTACCTCCGCGAGGACCAGGGCGGCGCGGGTACGGCGCTGGCCGCCGCCGCGCTCATCCGCTCCGGCCGGGGAGTCCTCGGCGTCGACCTCGAACGCCTCGCCGCCGACCCCAACCCCCCCGAGGCCATCCGCATCCTCGCCCGGGAGGCCCGGCTCACCGGGTCCGGACTGGTATGCGCCCCTCTCGACGCCCTTACCCGGGAACACGCCACCGTCATCCGCCTGGTCGCCGACACCCCGCTGCCGGTCATCCTCACCGGCCGCGCGCCCTGGGACGCCGCCTGGTCCACCCGCCCACCGCTGCTCCTCCACGCCCCGCGCGTGGAACCGGCCGCCCGGGTCGCCCTGTGGACCCACGCCTACCCCGGCGCCCTCCCCACCTCCCTCGACCTCTCCCGCACCCTGTCGCCCTTCCTCCTCACGCCCGACCAACTCACCCGGGCCGCCCGCAGCGCCGCGCAGTCCGCCCTGCTGGACGGCGGTGAACTGACCCCCGACCACATCCGCGCCGGCGCCCGCGCCCAGAACGCGGCCGGCCTGGACCGCCTGGCCCGCCGCATCGAACCCGCCGTCGGCTGGGACGACCTGGTGCTGCCGCCCGACCATGTCTCCCAACTCCGCGAACTCACCGCGCGCGCCCGCCACCGCGACATGGTCCTGGGGGAGTGGGGCATGCGGCCCGGCGGCGGCCGGGGCCGCGGCGTCACCGCCCTCTTCGCCGGCGACTCCGGCACCGGCAAGACGATGTCCGCCGAGGTCATCGCGGCCGACCTGGGCCTCGACCTCTACACGGTCGACCTGGCCACCGTCATCGACAAGTACGTCGGCGAAACCGAGAAGAACCTCGAACGCATCTTCTCCGAGGCGGCCGGCATCAACGGCGTCCTCCTCTTCGACGAGGCCGACGCCATCTTCGGCAAACGCTCCGAGGTCAAGGACGCCCACGACCGCTATGCCAACGTCGAGAGCGCCTACCTCCTCCAGCGCATGGAGTCCTTCGACGGCCTGGCCATCCTCGCCACCAACCTCCGCGCCAACCTCGACGACGCCTTCACCCGCCGCCTGGACCTCATCATCGACTTCCCCATCCCCGACCCCGAACAGCGCCGCGTGCTGTGGGACCGCTGCCTGGGCCCCGTCCTGCCCCGCGCCACCGACCTGGACCTCGACTTCTGCGCCGAGTCCTTCGAACTCGCCGGCGGCAACATCCGCTCGGTAGCCGTCACCGCGGCGTACCTGGCGGCCGAGTCCGGGGCCCCGGTAACCATGGCCGACCTCATCCACGCGGTACAGCGCGAATACCAGAAGCTGGGACGGCTGACACTGGCGTCGGAGTTCGGGCCGTATATGGACCTGCTGGCTGGTTGAAAAACGTTCACTTGCTCACCGGGGCACGTGCTCAAAGAGCTTGCGCATAGGCATCCAGATACGCTGCGAGCAAGGCAGGTAATGACCTGTGCATGTCATGTTCAAATAGGCAGTATCGGTCAGTTACCCAAAGGCCAGGAGTGGTCCATGTGGCACCAATCCGTGTTGCGATGTCTTTTTTCCCGAAAACTCCGCCCCCGGGGTCATTGTCGGGGTCTGCCCGCCAAATGCGGTAACGGATACTCTCGATCGCGCCAGCGGCATTCAGGGACTCAACTCTGCGGGCGGTCTTGGCTCCACGTTCGACGTTGAGAAGAAAGACGTAGGGCATGATCTCACTGAGATCCAGTGACCAATTAAAGGAAATGAGCTGGGCTACAGATTCTTCACAGATCATGAGGTTGGAGTTTTGCTGTCCGTGCATCTCGTCCGCGTAAATCACCCGAATTGGCTGCTGGCTTATTTGACTCATGGCGTCAGCGAAGGCGTCGATCTGTTCGAAGTTGCGAATCGCGATCTCTCTGTGATCGTCGTTCTCGTCGCTGAACTCGACTGCATTACGCCAGTCAGGATTTAGGACGATAACGGATCCGGCGATCCCCCGTGAACGAAGAATTGCCTCTGCCGATGTCATGCTGGACCAAACGGCTCGATGGTCAGCCGCACATCGAAATCCATCAGCATTTTCTCGCTGCGGGATACGCCGTACTGTTTGAGTAGATCTTCATGGTGTGCCACAACCTCGGCTCTTCTTCGCTGACTTGCCTGCTGCTCATAGTGCCGCATCAGCTCGCCGATGGTGCGCGATTCGCCGCCGATTACTTCGGCAGACTTAATTCTGCCGCCAGCTTGAATTATTATCGTCTCAACATAGGAGACTGAGTGAGTGGCTAGAATCGCCTGATTTAGATCGATGCCTGGCTTTATTTTGAGCTGGTCATGTAATTGTAGAATTGCGGTGATATTTTCCACAGTGTCCAAGGTGACACTCTTTATGGTGCCGTAGACCTTGCGGCTCTGTCGTAGTTGGCGCTCGGCTTCTGGTTCCAGAGTTCCCGACATTCCCTGGCGCCTGCGCTCCGCCTTTACCTCCTTCACTGCGAGGCTGCCGGCGTATTCTTCGAACCGGCGCATCTGGCGGAGATTTACGTACGTCACCAGTGGAGTTCCTTTTCCTGGGGCAAGGGGGACTCCTGGGGCCTCGATCCATCTCTTGTTTGCCGGGATGGCATCGAGAAAATGTTCCTTCATGGCAACGTCGTTCGTTTTAAGGCCGAAGGAATTCTTCACATGGCCGGTGGCCTTTACTTGTTTGCCGTCCATGAGTCGGACCTCTGTCGTGATTTCCACGGCATCATTGCGGGGAGGTCCTGGCTGCGTGTCTCCCTTGAACGAAAATGACTCGATTCCCTTTTCGTTCGGGTCAATGCTTTCGAATAGTCCGGGAATGGGTTTTGTTACCCGCTTCCCAGAGGGATTCACTTTTCCTTGGACATGGACAAGTTCATTGTTGCCTTGCTTCCCGTCGTGTACGAGTGATAGCTCCTTCATTCCATAGCGTTTCCGAATCGCCGCGAGCTTAGGCGTTATCTCCTTTCGGGTGAGCCCGCGTTGAACCAATGCATCTGCCGCATCGAGTCCGGCGTTCAAATCGGCCTGTTTCTTGGCCTCGTCCCTGGCGTCCGGCCGCTTTCCATTCGGTTTCTTGTCGCTCGGCTTTCCGCCCCTTGAATCTTGATTCCTGTCTTTTCGGCGGAGTTTCGCCCAGAGCTTCTTGCCCGTCTTGGCGATGAAGTCGACGATTTTGTCGATGGCGCGGTTGACGGGGCGGGAGACGGCGTGGAAGACGCTTTTGACCTTGGCGGCGAGGTTGCCGATGCCGAGCAGGGAGGCGAGGAAGCCGATGAGGAGGGGGATGCTGGCGGCGAGGGCGCCTTCGACCATCTTGGGGACGCCTGCCGCACCACCACCCGCGATGGCGACGACCGCGTCGAGTACCGCGTTGACGAAGTCGATGATCTGGGCGCCTTGGTTCACCACGAAGGTGACGATGTCGATGATGCCCTTGACGGCGCGGACGAAGGCGGAGGCGGGGTTGAGGAGGGAGAGGATCCAGGTGATGCCCGCGATGATGACGGTGGGGATCAGGTAGGTGGTGAGCTTGGACAGGATGGTGGACTTGAGGTCGCCGACCTCGGCGGAGATCTCCTTGACCGCGCCGGCCGGCCCCTCGCGGACCAGGGCCTGGGCGATGGGGACGGAGGACTCCACCGTGCTCATGGCCTGGTCGGGGACGCCCTTGCGGGTGACGCGGGCGCGGATGTTGGCCCAGGTCAGGCCGAGTAGGGAGGCGATGAGCTGGATGATGCCCTTGAGGTCGAACTTGGCCGGTAGGTCCAGGCCCGCCTTGACGGCGGTGCCCAGCAGCCAGGAGACCAGGCCCTTCTTCAGGTGGTCGGCAATGTTGGTGATGAACTGCTGCAGACCCGCGCCGACCGCCCTGACGAGGTTGCCCAGGAAGCCGATCGGATCCTTGATGATCTTCACGATGGCGCCGGCAGCCTTGGCCAGGATGCCCATCAACAGGTTCTTCAGCTCGTTGATGGTCTTGATGACCCCGACGATCGCGTCCTTGGCCTTGTCGATCAGCCCCTTGTTGGCCTCCTGAAGCTTCTTGATCTCCTCATCGATCTTGTTCAACGCCTGGGTGTACTTCGTCGCCAGATCCTGGACCAACTGCTGGGACTTCTCGTTGACCTGGGAATCGAGGTCGTCAAACTTCCCCGCGAAATCCTTCGCCGCCTCCTGCCCGAACTTCTTCAAGTCGGCGGGGAGTTTGTCGACCTCGGCCTTCAGCTCGTTGCGGCCGGTGGCGATACGGGCCTTCGCCTTCCCCAACTCCACGCCGATGGTGTCGGCGATCGAGGAGATCACGCCCTGCATCCGGGTCACATACAGCTTCCGCGACTCCTGATAGAGCTGGTTCGCCTCCGCGGGCAGACCCTTGAACTTGTCCTTGACCCAGCGCAGCTTCCCGGTGAAACCCGAGTACCGCTTGTCCTTGTAGGCCTTGATCCGACGGGACTGGTCGGCCATGAACGCGTCCCGGGCCGCCTTCTCACCCGCGGTGAACTGCTGGTCCACCTTGGTGTCCAGACCCGCAAGGATCTGCTCGACATCCTTCTTCGTCGCATCGAAGACCTTCTGCAACTTCGACGTGACCTGCTGCCGCTTCTCCTCGTCCTTGGACTTGGCCTGACCCTTGCCCCCGTCGATCTGTTTGCCGGCCGCGGCCCGGGTGGCGGTGAGTGCGGTCATGGCCTGCGCGCCGGAGGCGGCGGCACCGGACTTCGCCGCGGCCAGCTGCTGAGCCTCGGCGCCCCGGGCCTGGGCGGGGGCCTTGGCCGAATGCTCCTCGGACTTCTTCTTCTCCGACAACGCCTGGTCGAACGCCGGCTCATTGCCCTTCTTCAGCTGCTCCTCGGTGACA
>NZ_SRID01000040.1 GCF_004684805.1 Streptomyces palmae | reverse complement strand
CCTCGGCGGAAGCCCCCTCGGCACTCCGCCCCGGGGAACTACCCCTCCCTCCGTGAGCCGTCGAGGCCGCCGAAGCCGCCGCGCAGCTCTCCCTCCCACTGGCGGTACAGCTGGTGCGGCACCCCTGCCGCGTCCAGCACCCGCCCCGCGACGAAGTCCACCAGATCCTGGATGTGCGTCGCACCCGCGTAGAACGCCGGCGAGGCGGGCAGCACCACGGCGCCCGCCTCGTCCAGCGTCACCAGCGCCTTGAGCGTCTGACCGTTCAGCGGGGTCTCCCGCACCACCACCACCAGCGGCCGCCGCTCCTTGAGCGTCACGCTCGCCGCCCGCTGAAGCAAGTCCTTCGACAGACCCAGCGCCACCCCGGCCACACTCGCCGTGCTCGCCGGGACGATCAGCATTCCCTTGGCGGGGTACGAGCCGGATGACGGCCCGGCCGCCAGGTCCCCGGCCGCCCAGTACCGCACCCGCGCCAGGTCCACCTCGAAGGTGTCCGGAGCGCCGTCCGCGCCGCGCGCCAGCCAGGTCCGCAGATCGTCCTGCCAGTGCGCGTCCCGCAGGGTCAGACCGGTCTCGTCCAGCAGCGTCAGCCGCGCCGCCCGGCTCACCACCAGGTCCACGTCCTCGCCCGCGTGCAGCAGCCCCCGGATCACCGAGGCGGCGTACGGGGTCCCCGACGCGCCCGACACCCCGACCACCCACGGACGGCGGGCCTTCGACCCGCCGCCGCGGCCTGCACTGTGCTGTTCACGCGGCTCCACCCGTCGAGCCTATCCGGCGGCGCTCACACGCTCAGTCCCCGCACCAGCAGGTCCAGCAGAGCACAGCAGAACAGCGCGATCCCCACGAAACCGTTCACCGTGAAGAACGCCCGGTTCAGCCGGGACAGATCGCCCGGCCGCACGATGGAGTGCTCGTAGACGAAGGCCGCGGCCACGATCAGCAGCCCCGCCCAGAAGAACGCCCCGGCGCCGATCAGCAGCCCGTACCAGACCAGCAGCCCGGTGGTCAGCAGATGGCAGACCCGCGCCCCGTACAGCGCCCCCGCCACCCCGAAGCGGGCCGGCGTCGAGCGCACCCCGTGCTCCCGGTCGGAGGTCACGTCCTGGCAGGCGTAGATCAGGTCGAAGCCGCCGATCCACACGCCCACCGCCAGGCCCAGGACCACGGCCTCCCAGGACCACTCGCCGGTGACCGCGATCCAGGCCCCCACCGGGGCCATCGCCTGGGCCAGGCCCAGGATCGCGTGCGGGTAGTCGGTGAACCGCTTGCCGTACGGATAGACCACCATCGGCACCACCGCCACCGGCGCCAGCGCCAGGCACAGCGGGCCCAGCAGCGCCGCGGACCCCAGGAACACCACCAGCGCCACCAGCGCCCCGGTCCACGCCGAGCGCACCGAGACCGCGCCGGTGACCAGCTCACGGGAGGCGGTCCGCGGGTTCCGGGCGTCGATCTCCCGGTCGATGATCCGGTTGCAGGCCATCGCGAAGGTGCGCAGCCCCACCATCGCCACGGTCACCAGCAGCAGCCGCGCCCAGTGCACGGTGCCGTCCCAGCGCTCCATCGCGGTCAGCGAGGCCATGTAGGCGAAGGGCAGCGCGAAGACCGAGTGCTCGATCATCACCAGCCGCAGGAAGGCGCGCACCCGGCCGGTGGGCCGGGCCGGGCCGGATCCCAGTACTCCCTCGGCCGCGCTCACCGGGCCGCCCCGTCCACCGCGCCGACCCGCGGCCGCGCCGCCGGGAATGCCTCGCTCACAGCCCGTACTCCTTCCAACGCCGGGTCACCCGTGCCGCGGTGTCCGGATCCGACTCCACCATCTCCGGCCAGCCGCCGTCCCGGGTGTACCCCTCCTCGGGCAGCTTGCGGGTGGCGTCGATACCCGCCTTGCCACCCCAGAACTGCTGGTACGAGGCGTGGTCGAGGTGGTCCACCGGCCCCTCCACCACGGTCAGGTCGCGGGCGTAGTCGGTGTTGCCCAGCGCCCGCCAGGAGACCTCGTGCAGATCGTGGACGTCGCAGTCGGCGTCCACCACAACGATCAGCTTGGTCAACGACATCATGTGCGCGCCCCAGATGGCGTGCATCACCTTCTGGGCGTGCTTGGGGTACTTCTTGTCGATCGAGACGATCGCGCAGTTGTGGAAGCCGCCCGACTCCGGCAGGTGGTAGTCCACGATGTCCGGAATGATGATCTTCAGCAGCGGGAGGAAGAAGCGCTCGGTGGCCCGTCCCAGCGGCCCGTCCTCGGTCGGCGGGCGGCCCACCACGATGGACTGGAGCAGCGGACGGCGGCGCATGGTGACGCAGTCGATGGTCAGCGCCGGGAAGTCCTCCTGCGGTGTGTAGAAGCCGGTGTGGTCCCCGAACGGGCCCTCCGGCAGCATCTTCCCCGGCTCCAGCCAGCCCTCCAGCACCACCTCGGCGTTGGCCGGGACCTGGAGCGGCACCGTCTTGCAGTCCACCATCTCCACCCGCTTGCCCTGGAGGAAGCCGGCGAACAGGTACTCGTCGATGTCCCCGGGCAGCGGGGCGGTGGAGGCGTAGGTGACCGCGGGCGGCGCGCCGAAGGCGATCGCCACCGGCAGCCGCTCGCCGCGCCGGGCGGCCACCTGGTAGTGGTTGCGGCTGTCCTTGTGGATCTGCCAGTGCATGCCGATGGTGCGCCGGTCGTGGCGCTGGAGGCGGTACAGGCCCAGGTTGCGCACCCCGGTCTCCGGGTGCTTGGTGTGGGTCAGGCCCAGGTTGAAGAAGGACCCGCCGTCCTTTGGCCAGGTGAACAGCGCCGGCAGCGCCTCCAGGTCCACCTCGTCGCCGGTGAGGACCACCTCCTGCACGGGGGCGTCCTTCACCTTCCGGGGCGGTACGTGGGAGACCCCGGCGAGCTTGCCGAAGGCCTCCCGCATCCCGCCGAAGCCCTGCGGCAGTTCGGGCTTGATCAGCCCGCCGATCTTCTCGCTGATCTCCTCGTAGGACTTCAGGCCCAGCGCCTTGAGCAGCCGCCGGTCGGTGCCGAAGACGTTCATCGCCAGCGGCATCGACGAGCCCCTGACGTTCTCGAAGAGCAGCGCCGGCCCGCCCGCCTTGTTCACCCGGTCGACGATCTCGCCGATCTCCAGGTGTGGATCGACCTCGACCTTGATGCGCTTGAGGTCGCCTTCCCGGTCAAGCGCCCGCAGAAACGAACGAAGATCGTCATAAGCCATGCGGTCCAGTATCCGCCATGGGGAGTGCCGGGCCGCGGCCGGGCGGCGTGGAAGCGGCGCGCCGGGGCACGGGCGGCGGGGTCGGACGCTGGTGGTATCGGGGACTCCGGTTCGGCGGTCTACCCTGGTGCCGTAACCGGGGGCCGCGGTTCGGGGGCCCTTACACCACACGCAGGGGGACGGCCTCATGCTCCGGGTGCTGCTGATCCTGGTGCCGCTGGCACTCAGCATCTACGCGTTCATCGACTGCATCACCACCGATGAGAAGGACGTCCGCTACCTCCCCAAGCCCATCTGGGCCATCCTGGTGCTGCTCTTCCCGGTGGTGGGCTCCGTCTCCTGGCTGATCGTCGGACGCCGGCGCGAGGCCGTCGGCGGCGGGACGGGCGGCCGGCGCGGCGGCTGGGTCGCCCCGGACGACAACCCCGAGTTCCTGAACTCCCTGGGCAAGCGGAACGACCCCGCCCCGGAGCCCGCCGGGCCGGCCGACGCCGCCGGGGCCGCCGCGTCCGCCGACGATGAGGACGCCGAGCGGCTGAAGAACTGGGAGGCGGACCTGCGCCGCCGCGAGGAGGAGCTGCGGCGCAAGGAGGACGGGCAGGGCGAGACCCCGACGGCCGGCTGACCGGGCCGTACCCCTCCGTCGCACTCCCCCGCCCCGGAAGCCGACACACTCCGCCGCATCCGGAAGCCGCCGCACACGCACACGGCCGGTTCCCGCTGACCTCGGGTCAGGGGGAACCGGCCGTGTCGCGTTCGGCGCGGGGTCAGACTCCGGCGTAGGAGTGCTTGCCGTTCACGAAGATGTTGATGCCGTAGTAGTTGAAGACGTAGCAGCCGAAGGCGACCAGCGCGAGGTAGGCGGCCTTGCGGCCCTTCCAGCCCGCGGTGGCGCGTGCGTGCAGGTAGCAGGCGTAGGCCACCCAGGTGATGAAGGACCAGACCTCCTTGGGGTCCCAGCCCCAGTAGCGGCCCCAGGCGGCCTCGGCCCAGATCGCGCCCGCGATGATGGTGAAGGTCCACAGCGGGAAGACGGTGGCGTTGATCCGGTACGCGAACTTGTCCAGCGAGGCGGCCGAAGGGGTGCGCGCCAGGATCGAGCTCACGAAGGCGTTGTACTGCTTGCCCTCGGGGTTCTCCAGCCGGGTCTCGTAGCTGTCCCGGAACAGGTAGAGCAGGGTGGACACGGCACCCAGGTACAGGGCCGCGCCGGACACGATCGCGCAGCTGACGTGGATCCACAGCCAGTAGGAGTGCAGGGCCGGGACGAGCTGGGCGCTCTCGGTGTAGAGCACCGAGACGGCCAGGCCCAGGTCCAGCAGGATGGTGGTGACCAGCGGCAGGCCGATCCAGCGCACGTTCTTCTTCAGCGTCAGCAGCACCAGGTACGTGCCCACCGCGACCGCCCCGAAGGTGGTCGAGAACTCGTACATGTTGCCCCAGGGCGCCCGCTCCACCGACAGGGCCCGGGAGAGCACCCCGCCTGCGTGCAGCAGGAAGGCCAGGACGGTCAGGCCGACCGCGATCCGGCCGTAGACGTCGCCCTGCTCGGAGCCGCCGGCGGCGCCGGGGCCGTCCGGCACGTCACGGCTGCCCACCGTGGAGCGGGTGATCACCTTGGGGCGTTCCAGCACCGCGGTGCCGCCGCCCTTGGTGGCCACGGTGACAGTCACCTTCTGGGGCTCGGCGGTCGGCGCGGTGATCGCCGCGGCGGTACGGCCCACCGCGCTGCGGCTGCCGAACACCCACTCGGCGATGTGGGCGAGGAAGGCGAGGGTGTAGACCGCCATCGCCGAGTAGATCAGCACATTGCTGGTGTGGGCCAGATTCTCGTTGGCTGCGACAGCGAGGTTCACGGACGCGCTCCTTCGGCAGCTTCTGCGGGGTCGGTTTCCGGTTCCGTCTCGGGTTCCGGCGCGGGGGGCGCGTCGGCCTGGAGGCTGACGGCCAGATCAGCGAGCTCCTCGGGGAGCTTGGCGGACTCACTGCGGCCGAGACCGGCCATCTCCACCAGGGTGGTGCCGTCCGGCTGCGCCTGCGCCCGCACCCACACCCGGCGGCGCTGGATGAACAGCGAGGCGGCCACACCCAGCAGGGCCGCGATCGCACCGAACAGGGCGCCCGAGATACCGGGCTTGTGCACGATCTGGAAGCTGGCCCACTCCTTGACGCCCTCGAACTTCAGCGTGCCGCCGCCGTCGGGCAGGGTCAGCGTCTGACCGGGCACCAGCAGCTTCTTGAAGGGCGACTTCCCGTCCTTCGCCTTGTACTGCTTCATCTTGCTGGCGTCGAGCTGGTACACGTTCTGCGGAATGCCGCTGTCGATGCCCAGGTCGCCGTGGTAGGCGGTGAGGAAGAGCATGGGGTTGTTCAGCTCGGGGGACTGCGAGAACATCGCGCGGCCCGGCACCACGGTGGGCGAGAAGATACCGCTGTAGGCGGTCTGGTCCTTCTTGCCGTTCTTGTCCAGGTAGTCGCCGAGCTTGAGGACCACGTTCTCGGTGAGGTTGCCGTCCAGCGGCAGCGAGGCCACCGGCCCCTTGTAGGCCACCTCGCCCTTGCCGTCCCGCACGGTGACCACCGGGGCGTAGCCGTGCTGGAGCAGGAAGACCTTGTAGCCGGAGACCTCCAGCGGCTCGTTCACCTTGATCACGGCCTTGCGGGCCGGACCGTCCACACCGTCGTGGTAGGTGACATCGGCGCGGAAGGTGCGCGGGGTGCCCTTGTTCGGCCCACTGCGCTCATAGGTGGCGGTGAACTCGTCCAGGGTGAAGTCGAACGGCGCCATGTCCTCGGGGCCGAACATCGGGCCGGACTGGACGGTGTCGTACTGGGCGAGGTTGTTGGCGAACCCGCCGCCCTCCACGATCAGCTTGGAGCCGTCGGACTTCCACAGCTGGCCGACCGCGAAGGACACCAGCAGCACGATCAGCGAGACATGGAAGACCAGGTTGCCGGCCTCGCGCAGATAGCCCTTCTCCGCGGCCACCGCGCCGCCGGTGGCGTGGGTGCGGAAGCGGCGCCGCTTGAGCACCCGCCCGGCGGCGGTCAGCACCTCGTCCGGGGCTGCCTCGGTGCGCCAGCTGGTGTAGGCGGGCAGCCGGGTCAGCCGGCGCGGGGCGCCCGGCGGACGGCCGCGCAGCTGGCCGATGAACTGCCAGGTGCGCGGGACGATGCAGCCGATCAGCGAGATGAACAGCAGCAGGTAGATCGCGGAGAACCACACCGAGCTGTAGACCTGGAACAGCTGGAGCTTCTCGTAGATCGGGGTGAGCGTGGTGTGCCGCGCCTTGAAGTCATCGGTCTTCAGCTGATCGATGCTCTCCTGCGGGATCAGCGAGCCGGGGATCGCGGCGAGGGAGAGCAGGAACAGCAGCAGCAGCGCCACCCGCATCGAGGTGAGCTGCCGCCAGAACCAGCGCGCCCAGCCGATGACCTCGCGGCCCAGCCACTGGGCGGCCCCCAGCGCGCCGGGCCGGCGCACCCCGCCGAACGAACCGGGGACGGCCTGCCCGGCCTCCTCGGCCGGCGCGGTGGACAGTTGCGACCCGGCCTCGCCGAGCTCGCCCTCGTCCGCCGTGGGGCCTGCGCCCGTGGCGTCGGTGTCGGTGGTGGCCATGGATCAGATCCCCACGTTGAAGGTGTTGGTCCACTGCTGCATGTCGGCGATCATGCGGTCCCAGGCCCCGGTGAGCAGCAGCACACCGAGCACCACCAGCATGCCGCCGCCGATCCGCATCACCCACGCGTAGTGGCGCTTGACCCAGCCGAACGCGCCGAGCGCCCGCCGGTAGGCGAGGGCGACGGCGATGAACGGCAGGCCCAGTCCCAGACAGTAGGCGACGGCCAGCAGCGAGCCGCGCCAGGCACTCGCCTGGTTGAAGGCCAGCGTGTTGACGGCGGTGAGGGTGGGGCCCAGGCAGGGGGTCCAGCCGACGCCGAAGAGCGCGCCGAGTATCGGCGCGCCCACCAGGCCCATGGTCGGTTTGATGTGGAAGCGGAACTCCCGCTGCCCGAACCTGCTGAGCAGGCCCATGAAGAGCAGGCCCACCACGATGGTGACGACGCCGAGCACCTTGGAGACGGTCTGCCGGTACTCCAGCAGGTCCTGGCCGGCGTAGCCGAAGAGCGCGCCCTGGGAGACGAAGACCGCGCTGAACCCGACGACGAAGAGCGAGGCCCCGGCGAGCATCCGGCCGCGCTTGGCCTCGGCCAGGTCGCTGCCGGCCACCCCGGTGACGTACGACATGTAGCCGGGCACCAGGGGCAGCACGCAGGGCGAGAAGAAGGAGACCAGGCCACCGAAGATGGCGACCGGGACGGCGAGCAGCAGCGCCCCGCTGAACACCGTGTCGTTGATGGTCTCGCTGGCCAGAGTGATCACGGCGTCACTTCTTCTCCGCGATCAGCGGCTCGACCATGTCCCGCAGCGCCTCTTCGCTCAGCGGCCGCAGCGCGCGGGCGGCGATCTTGCCGTCCCGGTCGAGGACGATCGTGGTGGGGATGGCCTGGGGGTTGAGGCTGCCCTTGGGGAAGCGCAGGGTGAGCCGGCCGATCGGGTCGTACAGGCTCGGGTAGGGGACGCCGCGGTCCTTCTCGAACTTCCTGGCGTTGGCCGGGTCGGCGTCGCGGGTGTTGATCCCCACGAACTGCACGCCCTTGTCCTTGGTGTCCTTGGCGACCTTGACGAAGTTGTCGGCCTCGGCGATGCAGGGCGCGCACCACGAGCCCCAGAAGTTAAGGACGACGATCTTGCCCTTGAAGCTGCTCACATCGAGCTTGGCACCGTCGACGGTCTCGCCGGACAGCTCCGGCGCGGGGATCCGGTCGCCCTTGCGGACGGTGTCCACGCCGCCCTTGCCCTGGACGAACTTGGTGTCGGACGAACCGCCGGAGGCGCCCGCACCACAGGCGGTCAGGGTCAGCGCGGCAACCGCGGCCCCGGTGGCCAGCACGGTTGCGCGACGGCGGGTCGCGAGGCGCCGAGGGGCGCGGCAGGCACTCATGTGAAAAGTTTCGCATGTGCGGTTTAGGGATCTTCCGCACCCCCCTGCGCGCGATTCAGCCGCGTCCTCTCAACGCCTCACCCACCCCAAGAGTTCCCAGCTCAGCGAGGACTTGGGGATCTTGGGCGTCCAGCCAGTCGGTCAACTGCCGAAAGGAGACCAGCCGGACATCCCGGTGCTTCTCGTCCGCGATGTACCGGAGCGCCTCCTCGACGGCGTCCATGTAGATGCCGCCGTTCCACTGCTCGAAGTGGTTGCCGATGAAGAAGGGCGCGCGGTTGGTCTCGTACGCCCGCCGGAATCCGCCGATATAGGCGTCGGCGGCCTGCTTGCGCCAGCGGGGGTGGTTGGCGGGCGGGGCGTTGGTGGAGTTGCGGGACTGGTTGGCCAGGATGTTGTAGTCCATCGAGAGCACCTCGAAGGAGTGACCCGGGAACGGTATCTGCTGGAGCGGGAAGTCCCATATGCCGTTCTTCTTGGTGGGCCAGACCTGGCGGCCGCCGGGCGAGCTCGCGTCGTAGCGCCAGCCCAGCTCGCGGGCGACGGGCAGCAGGTTCTCCTGGCCGAGCAGGCAGGGGGTGCGCCCGCCCACCAGTTCCTTGCGGTAGTCGAAGGGCAGCGGGTCCAGGTCGGTGAAGCCGGTGTTGGTGCGCCACTGGGTGACGAAGGACACCGCCTGGTCGATCTCGGACCGCCACTGGGCCGGGGTCCAGTGCGCGACCGATCCGGTACCGCCGCAGAAGTGGCCGTTGAAGTGGGTGCCGATCTCATGGCCCTCCAGCCAGGCGGCACGCACGTTCTGCAGGGTCATCCGGATGTGCTCGTCGGTGAGGTAGCCGATGTCGGAGGCGCCGACCGGGTTGTTCGGCGGCCGGTAGAGCCGCTTCTTGGACTCCGGCAGCACATAGAGGCCGGAGAGGAAGAAGGTCATCGAGGCGTTGTGCTCGCGCGCCAGCTTGCGGAAGCGCGGGAAGAGCCCGTTGCCGACCTCGCCCGCCCCGTCCCAGGAGAAGACCACGAACTGCGGGGGCTTCTGGCCGGGGGCCAGCTTCTCCGGAGCGGGCGGCTGGTGCGGTTGCCGCCCGGAGTGGGCGGTCGAGCCGTCGCCGATCGGACGGGCCTGCTGGGTGGGGGTGCCCTCCTCGCCTCTCGGCAGCCGGGGCAGCCCCTTCGAGGTCGAGGAGGAGCAGGCGGCGACGGACAGTGCCGCCGCCGCTCCCGCGCCAAGCCCCAGCAGCCCTCGTCGGCCCATAACCCGCATATCCGCCCCGTCCACCCGTATCGCCTGAAGTCCCATAAACAGACGCAAGAGAAGAGGGTGAAGTGACAGCTGGGGTTCCGGTGCAACCAGAACTCTTCCGATGATCGGATTAATCAGCCACGCGGTGGCCGAAATGCGAGGGGTGACGACTGCGGGATGGCCGCGGAGCGCGACCACGAGGAGAGGGTGGTCCGGAGACGGGCGGCCCGGCTCCCCGGAGACGTTCCTGCGGGCGAGCCGCCGCGGCGGTGACCTCCGGTGGTTATGCGGCACGAGCGGCCGGAGAGGTCCCGCGGGGCCTCTCCGCCACGGCGGGCGGGGCCCCGGGGCGAGCCACCTCCGGGGCGGTGACGACCCGGCGGGGGTCACCCCGAGCCGGGTCGGCCGCAGGCCGGGCTGCCTCGGGCAGGGGCCCGGCGGCAGTCGCGCGGCATCGCCCCCGGAGCGGCTTCCACGGGCGCGCCGCCTCGGGGCGACGCCCCCGCCGGGGGCCGCCCTGAGCCGGATCACCCGGGGGGCGACCATCTCGGGGCAGTGCCCCAAGCCGGGTCGACTCGGGGCGGTGCCCCTAGCCGGGTCGACTCGGGGCGGTCGCCCTCAGACGGCTCGCCCGGGGGGGCGGTCGTCCCGAGCCTGATCGCCTGGGGACGGTCACCCCGAGGTGGCCCGGGCCGGAGGCCGTCAGGCGCCGAAGCCCTTGGAGGCTCCCTTGATGGCACCCTTGCCCCACCGCGGCTGGGCTCCGGCCAGCAGGTGCCGGGGCACCAGGTCGCGGGCCGGCTCGCTGTAGCCGACCGAGACGATCCGGTCGCCCCGGTAGGTGAAGCTGGTCAGGCTGGCCAGGGTGCACTGCCGCTTGCGCGGGTCGTGCCACAGCCGGCGCCGCTCCACATAGCTGCGCACGATCCAGATCGGCAGCTGGTGGCTGACGCACACCGCCTCGTGCCCACGGGCGGCGTCGCGCGCCGCGCCGAGGGCCGCCATCATCCGCACCACCTGGTCGATGTAGGGCTCACCCCAGGACGGGCGGAAGGGATTGGTGAGGTACTTCCAGTTCGCCGGCCGCTTCAGCGCGCCGTCGCCGACCCCGAAGGTCTTGCCCTGGAAGATGTTGCCCGCCTCTATCAGGCGCTCGTCGGAGGCCACCTCCAGGCCGTGCGCGGCCGCTATCGGCCGGCCGGTCTCCTGGGCCCGCTCCAGCGGGGAGGCCACCACGTGCTTGATGTCCCGCCCGGCCAGGTGCTCGGCCACCTGGTCGGCCATCTTCCGGCCCAGCTCGGAGAGGTGGTAGCCGGGCAGCCGCCCGTAGAGCACGCCCTCGGGGTTGTCCACCTCACCGTGCCGCATCAGATGGACGACGGTGATCTCGCTGTCGGTCTTGGTCATGTCACCCATCATCCAGTGGCCTCGGCGGCGGCCCGCGCGGCCCCGGGCAGTGCGGCGGCGATGCGCTCCAGCGCCCGCTCGTCATGGGTCGTGGAGACGAACCAGGACTCGAAGGCGGACGGCGGCAGGTAGACACCCTGCGACAGCATCGAGTGGAAGAAGGCGGTGAAGCGGAAGCTCTCCTGCCGCTTGGCGTCCTCGTAGTCGCGCACCTCGTCCTCGGTGAAGAACACCGAGAACATGTTGCCCGCGCTCTGCAGCCGATGCGCCACGCCCTCCTTGGCCAGCGCCTCGGTGACCAGGGCCTGGATCCGCGCGGAGACGGCGTCCACCGTCGCGTACGCCGCCTCGTCCAGCAGCCGCAGCTGGGCCACGCCGGCCGCGGTGGCGATCGGGTTCCCGGAGAGCGTGCCCGCCTGGTAGACCGGGCCGGCCGGCGCCAGGTGCGCCATCACGTCCGCCCGGCCGCCGAACGCCGCGGCCGGGAAGCCGCCGCCCATCACCTTGCCGAAGGTCATCAGGTCCGGGACGACCCCGTCCAGGCCGTACCAGCCGGCCCGGGAGACCCGGAAACCGGTCATGACCTCGTCGGAGATGTACAGCGCGCCGTTCTCCTGGCACAGCTGCTTGAGCCCCGCGTTGAAGCCCTCGCGCGGCGGCACCACGCCCATGTTGCCGGGCGAGGCCTCGGTGATCACACAGGCGATCTCGCCCGGGTGCGCGGCGAACGCGGCGCGCACCGCGTCCAGGTCGTTGTAGGGCAGGACGACCGTGTCCCCGGCCTGCGCCCCGGTCACCCCGGCGGTGTCCGGCAGCGCGAAGGTCGCCACTCCGGAGCCGGCCGCGGCCAGCAGGGCGTCCACATGGCCGTGGTAGCAGCCGGCGAACTTGATCACCTTGGCCCGGCCGGTGTAGCCGCGGGCCAGCCGGATCGCCGACATGGTCGCCTCGGTGCCCGAGGACACCAGCCGGACCTGCTCGACCGGCGCGACCCGGGAGGTGATCTCCTCGGCGAGCTCGACCTCGCCCTCCCCCGGGGTGCCGAAGGAGGTGCCGCGGGCCACCGCGGCCTGGACCGCCGCGATCACCTCGGGGTGCGCGTGCCCGAGGATCATCGGCCCCCAGGAACACACGAGGTCGACGTACTCCCTGCCGTCGGCGTCGGTAAGGTACGGACCGGTACCGGACACCATGAAACGGGGCGTACCACCCACAGCGCGGAACGCGCGCACGGGAGAGTTCACGCCGCCGGGCGTCACGATGGCCGCGCGGTCGAAGAGCGTCTGCGAAACTGGTGCTGCGTACGGATAGGGATTGCTCACGCAAGCCATGGTCTCAGAGGCCGGGCGGGACGTGCGTCCGGGCGTTTCGCCGCCCGTACGTGGGGGAGGTCTCAGACACGATGATCGGGTTGCGCGACTTGGCCGCGCCTCCTAGAAAAGCAGTCGGGTGGAGATATGCATCGCGGTGGCGAACTGGGTGAGGGGACCGACGACCGGGGTCCCGAGCGCGCCCGGCCCAGACGCCATGGTCGCCATCGGCGGGAGGACGCGGGCAATCCGACAAGGGGAAGCAGGGCCGGCCGCATGGGGGTCACCTACAAGTACTTCGGTGCGCCCGACGGCGCCACCGCGGCGCGGGTCCCCATCTCGATGCGTCCGGAGGAGCTCGGCGGGGACGAGCTGGGCATGGGCGGCATGTTCACCAAGATCAAGCCGGAGACGGTGGCCGCCATGGTGCTCACCGGCATCGAGGGCGTCCCCCTGCACAAGGTGCCGCCGCTGGAGCTGGTGGTGCTGCACCCGGACTACGCCGTGGTCAAGCTCCCCATGACGGTCATCAACCCGCTCCGCGGCGTCGGCGAGGAGGCGGTGGGTGCCGCCGCCTTCATCTGGTCCACCGTCCCCGACCGCGGCGGCCCCCGGGACGCCTTCACCGTCTACCGACTGCTCCACGAGTGGCAGGACTTCTCCCACCGCCTCCACGAGGCGGGACACCAGGCGTACTGCCTGGTGTGGCCCTGACCTGGGGTTCCGGCCACCGGACAGCTGCGCACGCACCGGTGCCGCGGACGGCTCCCCGGACGGGGGCCGCGTCGGCACGGCGCGGGGTAAGGCCGTGACCTCCGACGCCGGTCGACCTTGACCGCGGTGAAGGCGTACCGCTCGTTCTTCAGGCCCGTCCCGTCCAGCAGGGTCAGCGAGAGCGCCTCGTTCACCGGGGCCTGATCGTTGCTGCCGGGGCGCGGCGAGATCTCCCGCTCGCCCCGGCAGGCGCGGCCCTGCAGGTACTCGTCGGCCTTGACCAGCCAGGGCAGTTCCTCCGGCTTCCGCTCGGGCAGGTCGTACCGCGTCATCCCGCCGGGGCAGCCGCCCGCGGCGTTGCCGCCGCCCCGGCCGTTCCGCGGTGGGACCGCCGCCGTCGGAACCCTGCCTGCCGGCCGAGGGTCGCCCTCCCGGCTCGCGGCTCCCGGTGGGCGACCGGCGGCGGCTCGATGGTGGTGGTGCGGGGCGGAGTGGTACCCGTACGGGGGCCTTTTCCGCCGGGTCAGGCACGTTCCGGAGTGCCGGAAAGTGGCTGGTTCTCAGTGGCCGCCTGAAGCGCCTCGGCCTCGGCCGCCGCCGCGCGGGCCTGGCCCCGGGCCTGGGCGCGCTTGGAGTACCAGATGGTCCAGACGACGAGCAGGCCCATCACCCCGTAGGAGAGCACCGAGTTGACGGTGACCATGGCACCGGTGCTGAGCGCGTAGGACAGGCCGATGCGGACCCCCGCCTCGACCAGGTAGCCCACCCCCCAGGCGACGGTGATGGTGCGCATGGTGGTGCGGAAGCCCTCGAACTGCCACATGCCGTTCCACCAGGCGTGGCTCTCCGGGCTGCCGTCGGTGGCGAACTTCCGGCCGAAGTAGAACATCAGCGGGCGCGGGGCGGCCAGCGTGGCCAGGCAGAGCAGCCCGAACAGGCCGGTGACGGCGGAGTCCTTGACCAGCATCAGCCGGGCGGAGTGCGGGCCGACCAGGGTGACCAGTCCGGTCAGCACCAGGAAGGCCAGCGAGATCATGGCGAACTCGTCGACGGTGCGCCGCCACACCAGGTGCACAGCAATGTCCAGCAGCGGCCAGAGCCCGCTGACCAGCAGCGCCGTGAACTCGCTCCACCCGGCGTCGGTCAGCTGGTTGTAGGTCACGATCGGCGCGACCACGTTGCAGACGATGGTGAGCGCCCAGCCGAGCGCGCTGCCGGCACCGCGTGCGCGGGCAGGCTTGGGTACGGATGTGGACAACGGTTCCCCCGAGATCGCATTGCCAAGATCGAAAAGGAACGTAACGGACCACCCCCCACCAGACAACAAAACTTGTCCAAAATGCGGTGACCACACAGCGGGGACGGCGGCGCGGTCCATCGAGCCCCAGCCCGCCACCGACTTCTACAAGCCTGTAGATTTCAACTCGGCACCGCCCATCCAGCACAACCGAGAAGGAGAAACGAATGGCTCTGTGGGACCGGTTCAAGGACTCCGCCCAGACCATGCAGACCCAGCTCATGCAGAAGAAGAACGAGCTGAAGAGCGGGGCGTTCCGGGACGCGAGCATGGCGATGTGTGCCCTGGTCGCCGCCGCCGACGGCTCGGTGGACCCGTCCGAGCGGCAGCGCGTGGCCCAGTTGATCGCCACCAACGAGGTGCTGCAGAACTTCCCCGCCGACGACCTGCGCCGCCGCTTCGAGGAGAACGTCGGCAAGCTCACCACGGACTTCGAGTTCGGCAAGGTCGGCCTGATGCAGGTGATCGGCAAGACCAAGAAGAAGCCCATCGAGGCCCGCGCCGTCCTCCAGATCGGCATCGTCATCGGCGGCGCCGACGGCTACTTCGACGACAGCGAGCGCGCCGTGGTCCGCGAGGCCTGCTTCGCGCTGGACATCCCGCCGCACGAGTTCGACCTCTGACAGCGCGACGCGTCCGGCCGCACCGGGGCGGCGCCTCGCCCACCAGGCACCGCGGCCCCGGCCGGCCGGACGTGCGGGCGGCTTATCCTGCCTGCGGAAACGCCTCGCGCGGTGACCACCGGCACCACCGGCACCACCGGCACCTTCGGCACCGCAGGCATCACCGGCAGTACCCGCACCAACGCCAGCAGGAGGACTCCATGACCATCCGGACCGCAGTCATCACCGGTGCGAGCAGCGGCATCGGGGCGGCCACCGCCCGGCAACTCGCCGCGGCCGGCTTCCGGGTGGTGCTCACCGCACGCCGCGCGGACCGCATCACGGCGCTGGCCACCGAGTTGGCCGACGCCGGGCACCAGGCGGTGGCCTACCCGCTGGACGTCACCGACCGGGCGGCGGTGGACGCCTTCGCCGCCGAGTTGGGTCAGCAGGGCCCGGTGCACGTACTGATCAACAACGCCGGCGGCGCGCTGGGCGCGGACCCGGTGGCCACCGCCGACCCGGCCGACTGGCGCACCATGTACGAGACCAATGTGCTGGGCACCCTCCATGTGACGCAGGCGCTGCTGCCCTCGCTGACCGCCTCCGGCGACGGCACCGTGCTCGTTCTCTCCTCCACCGCCGCCCTGGCCACCTACGAGGGCGGCGGCGGTTATGTGGCCGCCAAGCACGGCGCCCACGTCCTCGCCGAGACGCTGCGGCTGGAGCTCTGCGGCACCCCGGTCCGGGTGATCGAGATCGCGCCGGGCATGGTGAAGACCGAGGAGTTCGCGAGGACCCGGTTCCGGGGCGACGAGACGAAGGCCGCCGCGGTCTACCAGGGGGTGGCCGAGCCGCTGCTGGCCGAGGACATCGCCGACACCATCACCTGGGCGGTGACCCGCCCCGCCCACGTCAACGTGGACCTCCTGGTCGTACGCCCCCGAGCCCAGGCCTCCAACCAGAAGGTCCACCGCGAGTCCTGACCCGAACGCGGACCCCTGGCGGGGGCCTGCCCTTCCAAGGACCTCCGCCGCCTCCAGGCGGGCGCCCCCGTCCACACAGCCGAACCGCTCGACTCACGACTCCGTTCCCCCGGCGGCGGCCAGGACTGCGGGCGGAGTCGTCGCGGCCGGGGACGGCGAAGCCGCACATGGGCCGGTGGCCGGACCATGTGCGGCTGCCGGGCGTCAGCCCTTCACGCAGACGGTCTGCTTGAGCTTGGCGACCACCGCGACCAGGTCGCGCTGCTGGTCGATGACCTTCTCGATCGGCTTGTAGGCGCCCGGGATCTCGTCGACCACGCCGAAGTCCTTCCGGCACTCCACCCCGCGGGTCTGCTCCACCAGGTCCTCGGCGGTGAACCGCTTCTTGGCCTGCCTCCGACTCATCTTGCGGCCGGCGCCGTGCGAGGCCGAGTCGAAGGAGGCCTCGTTCCCCAGACCGCGCACGATGTACGAGCCGGTGCCCATGGAGCCCGGGATGATCCCGTACTCGCCGGCGCCCGCCCGGATCGCGCCCTTCCGGGTGACCAGCAGGTCCATGCCCTCGTACCGCTCCTCGGCCACGTGGTGGTGACCTCGGCGCCTCCTCTTCCATCCCGGTACGGACGGACCTATGACGCGGCGCTTCGTCCTTTCTCCTGGCCGTGCCGGGGGTCGTCATTGACAGGGTTGGCTAATGACATTAGCTTATAGCTAACAACGTTAGCCAGATCCGAGGGATGTCATGACCGAGTACCTTGCCGTCGATGGCGGCACGATCGCTTACGAGGTGGCGGGGTCCGGCCCGCTGATCGTTCTCGCGCACGGCATGGGCGACAGCCGCGCCGCGTACCGTGCTGTGGTCCCGGCGCTGGTGGCGGCGGGCCATCGGGTCGCCACGGTCGATCTGCGCGGCTGCGGCGAGTCCAGCGTCGGCTGGCCGGCCTGGAGCCGCACTGCCATCGCCGGCGACCTGCTCGCCGTCATCCGGCACCTGGGCGGCCCGGCCGTGCTCGTCGGCCACTCGATCTCCGGCGGCGCCGCCACCATCGCCGCGGCGCAGGAGCCCTCGCTGATCACCGCGGTCGTCGAGTTGGCGCCGTTCACCCGCAAGCAGTCGATGCGCCTCGGCGACCTGCGGGTGAAGCGCTTCCGGCGGGGCATCCTGCGGCTGCTCGGCGCGGGCGTGTTCGGCAGCGTGCCGCTCTGGCGCTCGTATCTCGACGTGGCCTACCCCGGCGTGAAGCCGGCCGACTGGGCCGAGCGGCTCGACCGCATCGACTCCCTGCTGCGCGAGCCGGGCCGGATGAAGGCCATGCAGGGCATGGGCCGCAGCGCCCCGACCGACGCCGGCGCACAACTCGGCAACGTCCGCTGCCCGGTTCTGGTCGTGATGGGCACGCTCGACCCCGACTGGGCCGACCCGCACGCCGAGGGTTCGGCGATCGTTGACGCCCTGCCGTCCGGCCTCGGCCGCCTTGAGATGATCGAGGGCGCCGGACACTACCCGCACGACCAGTTCCCCGACGAGGTGGTTTCACTCATGCTCGCCTTCCTCCGATCGGCCCCCGCTCGTGCCTAGGGCCGGCCTGGAACCGACGGCCGTGGTCGCGGCCGGCGCCGCCCTCGCCGACGAGGTCGGCCTCGCCAACCTGACGATGGGCTCGCTGGCCAAACGGGTGGGCGTGCGCGCCCCCTCCCTGTACAAGCACGTGAGCAGCCAGGAAGACCTCAACCGGCGCATCGCGGTCCTGGCGTTGAACGAGGCCGCCGACGCCGTCGGTGGCGCGGTCCAGGGGTACGCGGGCCCCGACGCCCTGGCGGCCGCGGCCCGCGCCTTCCGCGCCTTCGTCCTGGAGCACCCCGGCCGGTACGCCGCGACGATCGGCGTGGAACCGTCCGGCCCGGACGATCCACTGGCCACCGCGGGTCAGCGGCTGCTCGGCGCGTTCACGGCGGTCCTGCGCGGCTACGAGATCGCAGATTCCGACGTGGACCACGCCCTGCGCATGCTCCGCAGCCTCTGCCACGGCTTTGCCACGTTGCAGGCGGCCAACGCCTTCCAGTGGAGCGCCGACATCGACGAGAGCTTCGAGTGGCTGATCACCTTCGCCGACCGGGGCCTGCGCGCTCTTTGAGGATGCTGTCGCCGTCGACCACTTCGACGTCATCGGCGCCTTGGTCCCGTGGTGCAGGAGCTGAGCGGTGAGGGTGCGCAGGATGGTCGTGGTCCCGCCACCGCTGACGGAGCAGACCAGGACGTGCGGCGATTCGGTGTCCAGGTCGACGCAGCCCCTTCTTCTTGCTCGCTCGGAGGCCGATCAGCGGCGCGGGCTCGTCACGTGCGGTCCCGCGCCTCAGCCCTTCACACAGACGATCTGCTTGAGCTTGGCGACCACCGCGACCAGGTCGCGCTGCTGGTCGATGACCTTCTCGATCGGCTTGTAGGCGCCCGGGATCTCGTCGACCACGCCGAAGTCCTTCCGGCACTCCACCCCGCGGGTCTGCTCCACCAGGTCCTCGGCGGTGAACCGCTTCTTGGCCTGGTTCCGGCTCATCTTGCGGCCGGCGCCGTGCGAGGCCGAGTTGAAGGAGGCCTCGTTCCCCAGACCGCGCACGATGTACGAGCCGGTGCCCATGGAGCCCGGGATGATCCCGTACTCGCCGGCGCCCGCCCGGATCGCGCCCTTCCGGGTGACCAGCAGGTCCATGCCCTCGTACCGCTCCTCGGCCACGTAGTTGTGGTGGCAGGAGATCACCGGCTCGAAGGTGGGCCGGGCCTTGGCGAACTCCCGGCGCACCACGTCCTGGAACAGGCTCATCATGATGGAGCGGTTGTACTTGGCGTACTCCTGCGCCCAGAACAGGTCGTTGCGGTAGGCCGCCATCTGCGGGGTGTCCGCCACGAAGACGGCGAGGTCGCGATCGATCAGCCCCTGGTTGTGCGGGAGCCGCTGCGCCTGGCCGATGTGGTAATCGGCCAGTTCCTTGCCGATGTTGCGGGAGCCGGAGTGCAGCATCAGCCAGACCGCGCCGGTCTCGTCCAGGCAGAACTCGATGAAGTGGTTTCCGGAGCCCAGGGTGCCCATCTGCTTGGTGGCCCGGTCGCGGCGGAACCGGACCTCCTCGGCGATGCCGCCGAAGCGCCCCCAGAAGTCGTTCCAGCCGCTGGTCGGGAAGGCGTGCAGCCGACTCGGGTCCACCGGGTCGTCGTGCATGCCCCGGCCCACCGGAATGGCCTGCTCGATCTTGGACCGCAGCCGCGACAGGTCGGCCGGCAGGTCCTCCGCGGTCAGCGAGGTCTTCACCGCGGACATTCCGCAGCCGATGTCCACCCCGACCGCCGCCGGGCAGACCGCCCCGTGCATCGCGATCACCGAACCGACGGTGGCGCCCTTGCCGTAGTGCACGTCCGGCATCACGGCCAGACCCTTGATCCACGGCAGGGTGGCCACATTGCGCAGCTGTTGCATGGCGACACCCTCCACCGTGGCGGGGTCGGCCCACATACGGATCGGAACCCGGGCACCGGGTATCTCGGTGTACGTCATGACTAACTCATACCCCCGCAAAAGTGAGAAATAGCAAAAGCCGGGCTTCCCGCCCTCATCGCGACAGCAGACCGGCAGATGCGGTAGTGCGTGCGGTAGACATTGTCTTCACCCGCCCTAGCGCGGCGGCAAGCCGTTTTCTCTCGAAGGGAGCCCCGGACCGTGCAGCCAGCGCAGCGCACAGCGCACCTACCGGGTGCCGCACCACTCGCCGCGGTGCTGGCCGTGATGGCCGCCGCCATCAGCGGCTGCACCACCGAGGGCACGCCCCCGTCCGTCCAGGACGGCAAGGCGGCCAGCCCCGGGCAGTCGGTGACCGCCGAACCCGGAAAGTACCGGACCCTGCCCGAGGCGTGCGGCGCCGTGGACCGCAAGACCCTCCACGATCTGCTGCCGGTCGCCGAGTCGCAGGACGAGGACTCCGCGGACGCGATCTACGCGGGCCAGCCCACCGTCACCTTCGACACCGACCGCCGGGTGGGTTGCCGCTGGAAGCTGGAGACCCCGGCGGGCAGTCGGCACCTGACGCTGGACTTCCAGCGGGTGGTCTCCTACGACCCGGCGGTCAGCGACGACGACCGGGCGCTGGAGCGGTACGCGAAGAAGGCGGTCGCGGCGCACGTGCCCGGCGCGTCCGAACTGCGTCCCTCCACCGAGAGCAGCGGCCCCCCGGCCTCCCCCACCGGCACCCCGGACGAGCCGGGCAAGCACGGTCAGGGGTCCGGTGCCGAGGAGAGCGCCATCCCGGACGGGAACGGCAAGGGCCCGAACGGCGACCAGGGCGGCACCCCCTCCGAGGGCCCCGGCACCGACCCGGCGGACCCCTCCGGCACCCCGGACACGGATTCCGGGACGTACGACATCACCGCCCCGCGCTCCCTGGACGACCTGGCCGACAACGGGTTCCTGGACGATCGGTTGGTGACCACCGACTCCGGGGTGCACCGCGACATCACCGTGGTCTTCCGGTCCTCGAACGTGATCGTGACCATCGAGTACGACCAGTGGTCGAGTGACAAAACCCACATCCCGCCGAGCGAGCAACTCCAGGTGAACGCCGAGGATCTGGCCCAGGAGCTGACCGGAGCCATCGACGAGTGAGCCCGTCGGGCACCCTGGGACACCCCTGGAGACCGAACAGCCGCCCGCACCGGCCGCGTACCGTGCTCTGTAGCCACGAGGGCGGGACCACCGCCCCGCGACCCGACCGAAGCGAAGGACCATGCACCGAACAGCTCCGCGACTCGCCCGTATTCTCGCCTGCGCCGCCGTACCGGTCATGTTCCTCGCCGCGGGCTGCGGCGGTTCGGACTCCGGCTCGGACTCCGGTTCCGGTTCCTCCGACGAGGGGAAGAAGGCCGCCACCCCGGCCACCGGCTCCACCCCGACGGTCGCCGCGGCGAAGTTCGGCGCCCTGCCCCCGGTGTGCGACAGCCTCTCGGCCAAGACCGTCGAGAAGCTGGTGCCGGGCACCGACCACAAGAAGGGCAAGGCACTGCCGGCGGCCGACATCAACGAGGCCGCCAGCTGCCTGTGGGCCGGACTCGACGGCTACCAGTACCGCTCGCTGACGCTCTCCCTCAAGCGCTTCGACTCCGACCCGGCCCTGGGCTCCGGCGACGACCGCGCCAAGAAGTACGCCGCCGACCAGGCCGACAAGGCGCGGGTGGCGGACGGCGCCAAGGACAGCCAGACCGGCGAGGGAGCCATCGCCGACTCCGCGGTCACCGTCCGCACCAAGTCGAAGAAGGACGGCGTCGACTTCCGCAACCAGACCGTGGTGGTGCGCACCGCCAATGTCGTGATCACCGTCGAGTACGACGGCGCGGGCTACGAGGACGCCAAGACCCCGGACGCCGCCAAGCTCCTGGACCAGGCGGAGGACGCGGCCAAGGAGGTCGCCGAGTCGATCGCGAAGACCGGCGAGGGCAAGGACGACGGCAGCGGTTCCTCCTCCGGCCAGTCCGACTCCACGACGGGCGGCGGCTCCAAGACCGGTGACGCCGACTCCAAGTCCGGTGACGCCGACTCCAAGTCCGGCGACACGTCGAGCGGCAAGGGCAGCTCCCCCAAGCACTGACCTGCCGCCGGCACCGACCGGCAGACGGGGCGGCGCGCCCGGGACCCGGCCGCGCCGCCCTCCCCGGCCCCTTCACCCCCCGCTTCTGGCATGTATGCGACGCTTGGCGGGCTCGATTGCCGACGGCGGGGGAGGGGATCGCGGGTGGCCGCGATGCAACTGACACGTACGCACCGGATACTCATCGGGGTGGTCGTCGCCGGTGCGGTGGTCATCGCGGCCATCGGTTTCGCCGGCTCCTACGCCGCGGTCCGCGACCTCGCCCAGGACAAGGGCTTCGGCGCCTTCGCCAATGTCTTCCCGATCGGTGTGGACGCCGGCATCGTCGTCCTGCTCGCCCTGGACCTGCTGCTGACCTGGATCCGGATCCCCTTCCCGCTGCTGCGGCAGACCGCCTGGCTGCTGACCGCCGCCACCATCGCCTTCAACGGCGCGGCGGCCTGGCCGGATCCTCTCGGCGTCGGCATGCACGCGGTCATCCCGGTGCTCTTCGTGGTGTCGGTGGAGGCCGCCCGGCACGCGGTCGGCCGGATCGCCGACATCACCGCGGACCGGCACATGGAGTCGGTGCGGATCGCCCGCTGGCTGCTCGCTCCGGTGCCCACCTTCCGGCTGTGGCGCCGGATGAAGCTGTGGGAACTGCGCTCCTACGACGAGGTCATCAAGATCGAGCAGGACCGGCTGGTCTACCGCGCCCGGCTGCGGGCCCGCTACGGCCGGGCCTGGCGGCGCAAGGCCCCGGTGGAATCGCTGATGCCGTTGCGGCTGGCGCGGTTCGGGGTGCCGTTGGCGGAGACCGCGGACGAGGGGCTGGCCGCCGCGGGCATCCAGCCGCCGTCGGCCCGGGCCGCACTCCCCGCCGGGGCCACCGACGCGGCTGCCGCCGCCGGCTTCCTCGCCACCGCCCCCACCGCGCAGGGCCCCGCGGCCACGACCGGTGCCGGTGCCGGCGCCGCGCCGGCCGCGGCGCAGCCGCTGCCGATGTCCGTACCGCTGCCGGTCTACCAGTCCTCGGAGTACCAGGGGGCCGAGTACCAGCCGGCCGGGTACCAGGGGACGGCCCATCAGGGCGCGGAGTACCAGGGGGCCGAACTCCAGGCGGCGGGGTACCAGGGGACGGGATACCAGGAGGCCCGCACGGCCGAGGGCCGGCCCGCCGCCGACCACGACGGCCGGTCGGCGGCCGGGTACGCCCCTGCCGCCGCCGGGCACCCGGCCGGTCCGGGAGAGGCCGGGGCTCCGGACACGGCGTCGGCTCAGACCATGGCGGCGGATCCGGGTGCCGTGTCAGCGGCGCAGGACACCGCGCGGGGCACGGCGCAGGGGACCGCCGGTTCCCAGGTGACCGTGCCGGTGGGCCCCAACCGGGTGCGTGACCTCGGCGGTCAGGGCGTCGGCGGCGCGATGCCCTACGCCGCCCAGCAGTGGCGGCAGTACGACGCCGCCCCGGCAGAGCAGGGCACCTCGGAAACGGGCGAGGCACCCGCGGGAGGCGCTGCCGCCGATACGGACCCGGTCCAGCAGGCCGCGGGTGCCGACCCGCGCCGGACGGCCGGGAACCCGCGGACCGCGGTGCCCGAGGACGTACCGCTGGACGAACTCTGCTACGGCGCGTTCCGCACCTTCCTCGCCGACCGCAACCGCTTCCCCTCGGCCTTCCAGTTCGGCCGGCTGCTGCGGCAGGAGTACGGGCTCACCGAGCTCGGCGACGCGGACGTCCAGCGCCACCTGGCCGAATGCCGGGACCGGTACCAGGCCGAGCACCCGCCGGAGGCGTAGCCCCCGCCGGACGGGCTGCCTGCCGGTCGGTGACGCCGTCGATGGCGCGGCCTGCCGGTGGTGCGACCTCATGGCAGCGGCCCCGGGAATCCTCCGCGGATTCCCGGGGCCGCTGCCGTACACCCTCCGAGTGGCGGGCACGGCCGTGCCCGCCACTCGGGCGGCTCAGGCGCCGAGCAGCCGCCGGACCCGGTCGGCGCCGACCGCCAGCAGCAGCGTGGGCAGCCGCGGGCCGGTGTCCCGACCCACCAGCAGGTGGTAGAGGAGCGCGAAGAAGGTGCGCTGGGCGACCTTCAGCTCCGGCGTCGGCTTGGCGTCCGCCGCCAGCCCGGCCTGGATCTTCGGAACGCCGTAGACCAGGGTGGTCAGGCCCTCCAGCGACCAGTGCTCGTCCAGCCCGTCCAGCAGCAGCCGCAGCGACTCCCGCTCGGTCTCCCCGAGCGAGCCCAGCAGCTCGGTGTCCGGCTCCTCGCGCACCCGGGTGCGCTGCTCGGCCGGCACCTGGGTGGTGATCCAGCGCTCGGCCTTGTCCAGCCGGGGCCGGACCTCCGCCAGGGAGCCCACCGGGTTGGCCGGGTCGAGGTCGCCGAGGATGCGCAGGGTCTGCTCGTCGTGGCCGGTGGTGATGTCCACGACCGAGGCCAGCGTGCGGTACGGGAGCGGGCGCGGGGTGCGCGTCAGCTCACCGGAGGCGGTGCGGATGGCACGGCTGTGGGCGGCGCTGTCCGCGGGCTGCGCCGTGCCCTCGGCCACCTTGCGCTCCAGCGAGTCCCACTCGTCGTACAGCCGCTGGATCTCCTGGTCGAACGCGATCTTGAAGGACTGGTTGGGCCTGCGGCGCGCGTACAGCCAGCGCAGCAGCGGGGCCTCCATGATCTCCAGCGCGTCGGCCGGGGTCGGCACCCCGCCCTTGGAGCTGGACATCTTGGCCATGCCGCTGATGCCGACGAAGGCGTACATCGGGCCGATGGGCTGCTCGCCGCCGAAGACCTCGCGGACGATCTGGCCGCCGACCACGAAGGAGGAGCCGGGCGAGGAGTGGTCCACGCCGGAGGGCTCGAAGACCACGCCCTCGAAGGCCCAGCGCATCGGCCAGTCGACCTTCCACACCAGCTTGCCGCGGTTGAACTCGGCCAGCCGCACCGTCTCGGAGTGCCCGCACACACAGGTGTAGGACAGCTCGGTGGTGTCGTCGTCGTAGGCGGTGACGGTGGTCAGGTCCCGCTCGCAGACCTCGCAGTACGGCTTGTACGGGTAGTACCCGGCGCCGCCCGCGCTGCCGTCGTCCTCGCCGGCCGCACCGGAGCCCTCGGCCGCGGCCTCGGCGGCCGCCGCGTCGGCCTCGTCCAGCTTGCCCTTGGGCTGCTGCTTGCCCTTGGGCGCGCCGGTGGCCTTGTCCTTGGTGCGGTACTGGTCGAGGATCGCATCGATCTTCCCGCGGTGCTTCATCGCGTGGAGGATCTGCTCGCGGTACACACCGCTGGTGTACTGCGCGGTCTGGCTGATCCCGTCGAACTCGACGCCCAGCTCCTCCAGCGCGGACACCATCGCGGCCTTGAAGTGCTCGGCCCAGTTGGGGTACGCGGAGCCGGCCGGGGCCGGGACCGAGGTCAGCGGCTTGCCGATGTGCTCGGCCCAGGACCCGTCGATGCCCTCGACGCCGGCCGGCACCTTGCGGTAGCGGTCGTAGTCGTCCCAGGAGATCAGGTGCCGGACCTCGTGGCCGCGGCGCCGGATCTCGTCCGCCACCAGGTGCGGGGTCATGACCTCACGCAGGTTGCCCAGGTGGATCGGGCCGGACGGGCTGAGGCCCGAGGCGCAGACGATCGGTTTGCCGGGGGCGCGACGCTCCGCCTCGGCAATGACCTCGTCCGCGAAACGGGAGACCCAGTCGGTCTCGGTGCTCTGAGCCACGTTCGGCACTTCCTTCCTAGCGGTCATGGCGTCGACCATTCTCCCAGACGGACCCGGTCCGCCGAGTGCGGCAGGTCTACCAGAGGGACGGGAACCGGTGCCGACCGTTTTCACCTGGCGGGCGCCGTTGGGGCCGGGGTCGGCGCGCGGTCGGGCCGGGCGGGCGGCGGGGGCGCCGGCCGCCGGGTCCCATGGGCCCGAGCGGGTGCCGACGGGTTCATCCAGCGAAACGGCGCCACCCGCCATGGGATACTTGACCGACCCTTCGCACCCCTAAAGGAATGGCACCCATCCCATGGCCTCGGTCCCTTCCCTTGCCGCTTTGGTCCACCAGCGCGTCGCGGACGCCCTTTCGGCTGCCCTGCCGGAGGCCGGTTCCGCGGACCCGCTGCTGCGACGAAGCGACCGGGCGGACTTCCAGGCCAACGGCATGCTGGCGCTGGCGAAGAAGCTCAAGGGCAACCCGCGGGAGCTGGCCGGCAAGGTGGTCGAGCAGCTGCCGGCCGGTGAGGTGATCTCGGAGATCGAGGTCTCCGGCCCCGGCTTCCTCAACATCACCATCGCCGACCGGGCGATCATCCAGACGCTGGCGGCCCGAGCCGAGGACGAGCGGCTGGGCGTTCCGACGGCCGAGAAGCCGGGCGTCACCGTGATCGACTACGCCCAGCCGAACGTGGCCAAGGAGATGCACGTCGGCCATCTGCGCTCGGCCGTGATCGGCGACGCGGTCGTCAAGATCCTGGAGTTCTCGGGCGAGAAGGTGATCCGGCGCCACCACATCGGCGACTGGGGCACCCAGTTCGGCATGCTCATCCAGTACCTGATGGAGCACCCGCACGAGCTGGACCACAAGCACGCCGACTCCGGCGAAGAGGCGATGTCCAACCTCAACCGCCTCTACAAGGCGGCCCGGGCGATGTTCGACGCCGACGCGGAGTTCAAGGAGCGCGCCCGTCGGCGGGTGGTCGACCTCCAGGCCGGGGACGAGCAGACCCTGGCCCTGTGGAAGAAGTTCGTGGACGAGTCGAAGATCTACTTCTACTCGGTCTTCGAGAAGCTGGACATGGAGATCCGCGACCCCGACGTGGTCGGCGAGTCCGGTTACAACGACATGCTCGCCGAGACCTGCCGGCTGCTGGAGGAGTCCGGGGTCGCGGTCCGCTCCGAGGGCGCGCTGTGCGTGTTCTTCGACGACATCAAGGGCCCGGACGGCAACCCGGTGCCGCTGATCGTCCAGAAGTCCGACGGCGGCTTCGGCTACGCCGCCACCGACCTGTCCGCGATCCGCGACCGGGTGCGGAACCTGGGCGCCGACACCCTGCTGTACGTGGTGGACGCCCGCCAGTCGCTGCACTTCAAGATGGTCTTCGAGACCGCCCGCCGGATCGGCTGGCTGAACGACCAGGTGCACGCGGTGCAGCTGGCCTTCGGCACCGTCCTCGGCAAGGACGGCAAGCCGTTCAAGACCCGCGAGGGCGAGACGGTACGGCTGGTGGACCTGCTCGACGAGGCCATCGAGCGGGCGACCGCGGTGGTGCGCGAGAAGGACGCCCAGGGCCGGCTGACCGAGGAGGAGATCGCGGAGCGGGGCGCCCAGGTGGGTATCGGCGCGGTGAAGTACGCCGACCTGTCCACCTCGGCCAGCCGCGACTACAAGTTCGACCTGGACCAGATGGTCTCGCTCAACGGCGACACCTCGGTCTACCTCCAGTACGCCTACGCCCGGATCCGCTCCATTCTGCGCAAGGCGGGTGACCTGGCCCCGCAGGCCCACCCGGAGCTGTCCCTGGCCCCGGCCGAGCGGGCGCTCGGCCTGCACGTGGACCAGTTCGCCGAGACCCTGGCGGACGCCGCGTCCGACCACGCCCCGCACAAGCTGGCCGCCTACCTCTACCAGCTGGCCTCGCTGTACACGACCTTCTACGACCAGTGCCCGGTTCTGAAGGCCGAGACCCCGGAGATGGTCCAGAACCGCCTCTTCCTGTGCGAGCTCACCGCCCGCACCCTCCACCAGGGCATGGCCCTCCTGGGCATCCGCACCCCCGAGCGCCTCTGACCAGGAGCGCCCTGACGCGATGACAGGCCCCCGTCCCCACCGCCACCCCGGCGGAGGAGGCGGGGGCACTGTCGTTTCTCACCCGCGACCCACGCCCCCCACCCCTCCCGGGGTCCGTCAGGCGCCTCGTCCGCGGTTGTCCCCCCAGCACATCGTCCGTGGTCAGCTGAGCGGACACTCGCTCCCGAATACGGGCGAGAGCGTCCTCGAGCGTGGGCGTGGCCGCCTCTGCCTCCAGCAGGGCGTTGGTGTGGGCCTCAGTGAGTGGCCGTTGCGTGCGGCCCTTGTCTTCAGCTCGGTGAGCGCTTTCTCGGACAAGTCACGTACATAGAGAGTGCCCATGCCATCAGATTGGTCGCAGTGCATGCATTGTGCTAGCAGATCGCTCTACTCCGCCGGGCACTCCAGGTCGCCGCTGGGCCGCTTGCCGGTTATCAGGAAGTCGGTGACCGCGCGGTCTCCGCAGGCGTTGCCATTGGCCCTGTACACGTCGTGGCCCACGGAGTCCACGATGACCATGCGGGCCCGGTCGCCGAGCGCCTGGCGCATCTTGCGAGCGCCGGAGAGCGGGGTGACGGGATCGCGGCGGTTCTGGATCAGCAGGATGTTGGAGGGACCGCGGTCGGTGATGCGCACCGGCTTCTCCCGCGGCTGCTCCCAGAAGGGGCAGGGCATGAGACCCACCGGCATACCGGCGGTCAGCGGATGGCTGCCGCGGCTGGCCGTGACGGCCTTCTGGTAGTCGGACAGGGAGGCCGGCCAGCTGACGTCATTGCAGATGGTGGCCGCGGACACGGCGACACTCGACTGCATGGCCTCGTCCGGCGGGGTACTGGCGGCCGGCAGCGGCGCCCCGTCCCGAGCGGCGCGTATCAGCTGGGCCAGGGCCGGGAAGCGGGACGTGGAGGAGAGGCTGGAGAGCAGGGTCTCGCGCAGCACATTGCCGTTGAGCTCGGCGGGGTTGGCACCGGGCCAGGGGATCGGCTGCCGGTCCAGCCGGGCGGCGAGCTCCAGGAACATCGGCCGCACCTGAGCCGGGTCCTCGGCGAGCCGGTCCGGGTTCGCCGGATCGGCTGCCCAGGCCGCGAAGACCGGGAAGGCGTCCTCCACGCCGACCGCGTAGTTGGCCAGCCAGCCGCGCGCCACCCTCTCCGGGTCCGGGTCGTCATTGCTGTCCAGCACCCAGCGGTCGGTGCGGTCCGGGAACATCTGGGCGTACACCGCGCCCGCGTAGGTCCCGTAGGACACACCCCAGGCGGACAGCCTCCGCTCCCCCAGCGCCTGCCGTATGCGGTCGATGTCCCGGGCCTCGTTGCGGGTGCTGATGCTGCCCAGCACCGGGCCGGCGTTGCGCGCGCACTGCTCGGCCAGTCTGCGGCCGGTGATCGCGTTGCGGTCGATACTGCCCTCGGCGTCGGGCCAGGGGTGCAGCGTGGTCAGGGCCAGGTCGTCATGGGAAAGATCGCAGCTGATCGGTGAGGAGCGGCCCAGGCCGCGCGGGTCGAAGCCCACGATGTCATAGGCCTCGCGCACCGACTGGGGCAGCTTCTGGCCGGTGGTGGAGGGCCCGTCGACACCGGAGTTGCCCGGCCCGCCCGGGATCAGCAGCAGGGTGCCGCGCCGTGCCTCCGGCCGCTCGCTGCGGATCCGGGATATGGCCAGGTCGATCTGCTCGCCGCGCGGTGCGCGGTAGTCGAGCGGCACCCGGATCGTGGCGCACTCCTGCCGGTCGTCGAGCCCCTCGCCGGCACACGGCTGCCAGTCGATCCGCCCCGATGCGGCGGGCCCCCCGGCCCCATCGGGTGTGCGGGCGTCGGCCGAGGGGGCCAGGGCGACGGTGGAGGCGAGCAGGGCCGCGGCCAGGGCCGGGACCGTGCGCAGCCCCGCTCCGCCCGGACCGCCGACCCGGCTCCCCCGGGCCCGCCC
>NZ_SRID01000409.1 GCF_004684805.1 Streptomyces palmae | reverse complement strand
GCAGCGGGTGGGTCGGCGCGGAGGCCGCGGCCGGCGGCAGCGGCTGTGCGGCCGGCTGGGGCTGAGGCTGGGGCTGGGGCAGCGGCTGCGGGGCCTGCTGGGCCGGTGCGGGTCGCGCCGGCGGCTGGGGCCGCTCGGGAGCGGGCGGCGTCTCGGGAGCGGCGGCCGGGGCCGCGCCCTGCTGGTCGCCGTCGTCCACCGAGATGCCGAACTCGGTGGCCAGACCGACCAGTCCGGAGTCGTAGCCCTGGCCGAGCGCCCGGAACTTCCAGCCCGCGCCGCGCCGGTAGAGCTCGCCGCAGATCATCGCGGTCTCGCGGCCGGTCTCCGGGGCCATCTCGAAGACCGCGATCGGGTCCGTACCGGCCGGGGCGGCGGCGTCGTACAGCAGCACGGTCAACTCGGGGACCTGCCCGAAGGAACCGCCGTCGGCGGAGGCGGCCAGCACCACCCGGGCCACGCCCGCCTCCAGTGGCGCCAGTTCCGCCTCCACGGTGTCCGTGAGCCCCTCGGCCACCCGCTTCTTGGGCAGGTGCCGGACGAGGCCGGAAGGGTGCCGGGGCTGGTTGTAGAAGACGAAGTCCTCGTCCGAGCGCACCCGGCCGTCCGCGCCCAGCAGCAGCGCCGAGGCGTCCACGTCCGGGACGTCCGTGCCGGGGGCCCAGCGCAGTACGGCCCGTACCGCGGTGGTGTCCAGCGGGATGTTCGAACCCTTCAGCATGGCGTGCGTCATGGCGGTCATCCTGCCTGCTCTCCCGGGGCCGGGACAACGCAGGGCGCCGAGGGGGGAGTACACCGCCCGGCCGGATCCCGAGCGCCCGCCCGGCTGACGGGGTGACTGGTGGTGCGGGAGCGGCGGGAGAGCGGGGATCGCCGGACGCCGGCTACCCCGAGGTCGCACAGGAGTCACCCGCTCTTCACGCATTTGGGGAACTTTTGACCCGCCTCGGACGTACGATAATCGGCCACGTTCACGGGCTTCGTGTACGAGGCGGCCATCTGCGGGTTCGGGGAGATACATGCGGCATTTCGGGCATCTGCCGGCTGTGACGCGAGGCGAGTTGTTCCATCGCGAGCCGGGAGAGTTCACCGCGCACTCACCCGGCCGCACCCTGGCCGTCGCCCTGGGCGCCACTCTCTACAGCCCCGCCACCCGCCCCAACCTCGCCGCCGACATCGTCAAGCAGGCAGCTCGCGGAGTGGTCTCCATGGTGCTCTGCCTGGAGGACTCGATAGACGACGCCGAGGTGGCGGGCGCCGAGGAGAACCTGGTACGGCAGTTCGCGGAGCTGACGACCCGGCACGACGCGGATGACGCCCAGGGCGGGGCCGCCGCACTGCCCCTGCTGTTCATCCGAGTGCGCACCCCCGAGCAGATCGGCGACCTGGTGCGGCGGCTCGGCCCGGCGGTCCGGCTGCTGTCCGGATTCGTGCTCCCCAAGTTCACCGAGGAGCGCGGCGTCCCCTTCCTGGAAGCGCTGATATCCGCCGAGACCCCGCAGGCCGTCGAGGCACTGGACGGCCGGCCGCTGTATGTGATGCCCGTGCTGGAATCACCGGAACTGCTGCACCTGGAGACCCGCACCGAGACGCTCGGCGGTATCGGCCGCACCGTCGACAAGTACCGGGACCGGGTGCTGGCGCTGCGGCTGGGGGTGACCGACTTCTGCTCCGCCTACGGGCTGCGCCGGGCGCCCGGCATGACGGCGTACGACGTCAAACTGGTCGCCGCGGTGATCGCGGACGTGGTGAACATGCTGGGCCGCGCCGACGGCACCGGCTTCACGGTCACCGGACCGGTCTGGGAGTACTTCAAGCCCCATGAGCGGATGTTCAAGCCGCAGCTGCGCAGCAGCCCCTTCACCGGACCCGCCGAGGCGCTGCGCGCCGCGCTCATCGAGCACGACATGGACGGGCTGCTGCGCGAGATCGAACTCGACCGCGCCAACGGCCTCCAGGGCAAGACCTGCATCCACCCCACCCATGTCGCCCCGGTGCACGCGCTCTCCGTGGTGAGCCACGAGGAGTTCAGCGACGCCAGCGACATCCTCGGCCCGGAGCGCGGCGGCGGCGGGGTGCTGCGCTCGGCCTACACCAACAAGATGAACGAGGTGAAGCCGCACCGGGCCTGGGCGGAGCGCGTGCTGCTGCGCGCCGAGGTGTTCGGAGTGGCCCGCGAGAACGTGAGCTTCGTGGACCTGCTGAGCGCGGGGCTGCGGACCGCGTGAGCGCACGCGGCCGGGCGGGGGTCGTGCGAGGGCGTGCGCGGGTGGGGCGTACGAAGGGGGCCCGGTGAGGGCGCACCCAGCGCGAGGCGTACGAAGGGGGCCGGGTGAAGGCGCACCCGGACGGGGTGTACCGAAGGGGAACGCGTGACGCGTGCCCGGGGGAGGACCGTATGAGGCGTACCGGATGAGGGAAGAGACGGCGAAGGTGACGGACGCGGCGGGCGCGACGGACATGGCGGACGCGAGGGACGCGACGGGTGCGACGAGCCCGACGGGTGTGACCAGCGTGACGGAGGCGACGGGCGAGACATGGTCCGGGCAGTGGGTCGCGGACCGGCTGGGCGTGGCCCTGCACGGCGGCCCGGAACTGCGCGAACTGCTCGGCCTGGCCCTGCGGCGCAACCCCAAGCGGGCCCATCTGCTGGTCTCCAAGGTGCTCGGCAAGCACGTCCCGCAGCACCCGGACACCGTCTACGGCGCCGGATACGACCTGGGCCGCCGGGTGCGCGCCCTGCTCGGCGAGGAGGCCGCGGCCCGCGCCGTGGTGCTGGGCTACGCGGAGACCGCCACCGGCCTGGGCCACAGCGTCGCCGACGGCCTGGGCCCGGCGACGTACCTGCACTCCACCCGGCGGCCGGTGGACCGGGTCCGGCCGGTCGGCGGGTTCGAGGAGGAGCACAGCCACGCCACCTCCCACCTGCTGCTCCCGGAGGACCCCGGACTCCTCGCCCAGGACGGCCCGCTGGTCCTGGTGGACGACGAGTTCTCCACCGGGACGACCGTCCTCAACACCATCGCCGCACTCCACGCCCACCACCCCCGCGAGCACTACGTGGTGGTCGCCCTGGTCGACATGCGCACCGCCGAACACCACGAGCGGCTGCACCGCTTCGCCGCCGAGCTGGGCGCCCGGGTGGACCTGGTCGCCCTCGCCACCGGCACCGTGGCGCTCCCCGCCGACGTACTGGAGCAGGGGCAGCGCCTGGTGGCCGAACACGAGCCCGCGCCCACGGCCCCGGACGCCACGTCCGCCCCGCGGCGGGGCGGACGGCCGAGCCCGGTGCGGGTGGAGCTGGGATGGCCCCAGGGACTGCCGGACGGCGGGCGGCACGGCTTCACCCCCGCGCACCGGACCCGGCTGGAGGCCGCGTTGCCGGGCATGGCGGCCCGTATCGCCGACGCGCTCGCCACCGGGCCCGCGGCCGCGCCCCGGCGGGTGCTGGTGCTCGGCTTCGAGGAGCTGATGTACGCCCCGCTGCGGCTCGCCCAGGCACTGGACCGGGCCACCGGGGCGGAGGTGCGCTACTCCACCACCACCCGCTCCCCGGTGCTCGCCGTCGACGACCCCGGCTACGCCATCCGCACCCGACTGGCCTTCCCCGCCCATGACGCGCCCGCCGACGGCCCGGGCGAGCGCTACACCTACAACGTCGCCCCCGGAACCGACCCGGCCCGGCGCTTCGACGCGGTGGTCGCGGTCGTCGACTCGGCCGCCGACACCCCCGAACTGCACGCCCCGGACGGGCTGCTGGCCCGCCTCGCCGCGCACACCGACCGGGTGCTGCTGGCCGTCATCCCCTCCTACGTCCCGGGCACGGCCGCCGCCGACGCCGCGTCCGGCACCCACCCCGTCACCGACCGACAGGCACCACCGATGGCAGAACCGCTGCGCGGACCCGAGTTCTCCTCCTACGCCCCCGAGGAGGTCGGCTGGCTGCTCCAGGACTTCTCCGCGGTCACCCTGGAGGCCCCCACCGAGGAACGCGAAGAGGCCATCCAGCACGGCGGGGCGCACTACGCCGAGTCGCTGCCGGTGGAGTACCAGCCCAGTGAGGAGTACCAGGCGCTGTTCCGGGCCGCGTTGGACGCCTCCGCCTCCCGTATCGCCCGCGCCGTGGGCACCGTCACCGAGACCGTGCTGGCGGAGCGGAGCCCCCGCCCGGTGCTGGTGTCGCTGGCCCGCGCCGGCACCCCGGTCGGGGTGCTGATGCGGCGCTGGGCACGGTACGCGCACGGGCTGGACCTGCCGCACTACGCGATCTCCATCGTGCGCGGGCGCGGCATCGACGGCGCCGCGCTGCGCTGGCTGGCGGACCGCCACGACCCGGCCGACGTGGTCTTCGTGGACGGCTGGACCGGCAAGGGTGCCATCACCCGCGAACTCGCCGAGGCCGTCCGCGAGCACCCCGGCTTCGACCCCCGGATCGCGGTGCTCGCCGACCCCGGCCGCTGCGTGGACACCTACGGCACCCGGGACGACTTCCTGGTGCCCTCCGCCTGCCTCAACTCCACCGTCTCCGGCCTCATATCGCGCACCGTGCTCCGCGCCGACCTGGTGCGGCCGGGGCAGTTCCACGGCGCGAAGTTCTACCGCGAACTGGCCGGGGCCGATGTCTCCGCGCACTTCCTGGACACCGTCAGCGCCCGGTTCGCCGAGGTGGCCGCGGAGGTCGCCGAGGACCTCAAGGAGGCGGACGCCGCCGACCGCACCCCCACCTGGGAGGGCTGGGCGGCCGTGGAGCGGATCAGCGAGGAGTACGGCATCCACGACGTCAACCTGGTCAAGCCGGGCGTCGGCGAGACCACCCGGGTCCTGCTGCGCCGCGTCCCCTGGAAGATCCTCGCCGCCCGGGGCGCCGGCGCCGACCTCGACCACATCCGGCTGCTCGCCCAGCAGCGCGGGGTGCCGGTGGAGGAGGTCGAGGGGCTGCCGTACAGCTGCGTGGGCCTGATCCACCCCCGCTACACCAGGGGCGCCACCGGCGCCGACGGACGGACGGCGGCCCAGCCGCCGGGCGCGGACCCCGCGAGCGGGACCACCACCGAGGAGACGGCCGGCAACGGCGGAGAGGCGGGCAACCGATGAGCGTGCTGGTGGCGAGCGACCTGGACCGCACCCTGATCTACTCGGCGGCGGCCCTGGGCCTGGACATGCCCGACGACGAGGCGCCGCGGCTGCTGTGCGTGGAGGTCTACGACCGCAGACCGCTGTCGTACATGACCGAGCAGGCGGCCACGCTGCTCGCGGAGGTGGCCCGTACCTCGCTGTTCGTACCGGCCACCACCCGCACCCGGGAGCAGTACCGCCGGGTCCGGCTGCCCGGCCCGCCGCCCCGCTTCGCGGTCTGCGCCAACGGCGGGCATCTGCTGGTGGACGGCGAGTCCGACCCGGAATGGCACAAGGCGGTCCGTGCCTCCCTGGAGGAGCGGTGCGCCCCGCTGGACGAGATCCGCGCCCGCATCCAGCGCACCGCCGACCCGGCCTGGCTGCGCAAGGAGCGGGTGGCGGAGGACCTGTTCGCCTACCTGGTGGTGGAACGCGACCTGCTGCCGCCGGACTACGTGCGGGACCTCACCGAGTGGGCCGAGCCGCGCGAGTGGACGGTCTCCCTCCAGGGCCGCAAGGTCTACGCCGTCCCCAAGCCGCTCACCAAGAGCGCCGCGGTCGCCGAGATCGCCCGCCGCACCGGGGCGAGCGAGATCCTGGCCGCCGGGGACTCACTGCTCGACGCCGACCTGCTGTACGCCGCCGACCACGGGTGGCGGCCGGCCCACGGCGAACTGGCCACCCAGGGCTGGCTCGCCCCGCACGTGACGGCCGTGCCCGAGCAGGGCGTGGCGGCCGGCGAGGCGATCGCGGCGGCCATCGCCGAACACGCCTCGACCGCCCGCGCCCGGGCCCGCAGCGAGGCCGCCATCCGCGTGGTCTCCCGCAGCCGGCACTGACGAGGGGGCGGCGCCGGCCGGGTGCCTGGGGGAGGT
>NZ_SRID01000408.1 GCF_004684805.1 Streptomyces palmae | reverse complement strand
GAGGAGGTGGAGGTGGTGGCGGCGGAACCGCTGTCCGCCGCCGCCTGGGGGGTGGTGACGGCCATGCCGCCGAGGGCGGCCGCGCAGGCCGCGACGGCCACCAGGGTGGAGCGCACGGTGTTTCTTCTCCGATGCATGGTGCCTTCCCGTGGTTGGTGTCAGCCCAGGTATTTACTGGCAGGTAGGGCCTGCTGGGAATACATCGGACAAGACAATTGCTCAGCTTTTTCGGGAGGTTGTGACAATGACCGAGGTTGGTTCGTATCGGATCGAGCATGACTCGATGGGTGAGGTTCGGGTGCCGGCGCATGCCAAATGGCGAGCGCAGACCCAGCGGGCGGTGGAGAACTTCCCGATCAGCGGCGAGCGGCTGGAGCGGGCCCACATCGCCGCGCTGGCCCGGATCAAGGGTGCCGCGGCCCGGGTCAACGCCGCGCTGGGCGTGTTGGACGCGGAGACCGCCGAGGCCATCGCCGAGGCCGCGGCCGAGGTCGCGGAGGGCCGCTGGGACGACCACTTCCCGGTGGACGTCTTCCAGACCGGCTCCGGCACCTCCTCCAACATGAACACCAACGAGGTCATCGCCACCCTGGCCAGTGAGCGGCTGGGCCGCCCGGTGCACCCCAATGACCAGGTCAACGCCAGCCAGTCGTCCAACGACGTCTTCCCCTCCTCCATCCACATCGCGGCCACCGACGCCGTCACCGGGGACCTGATCCCGGCGCTGGAGCACCTGGCCGAGGCGCTGAAGCGCAAGGCCGAGGAGTTCGCCGAGGTGGTGAAGTCCGGGCGGACGCACCTGATGGACGCCACCCCGGTGACCCTGGGCCAGGAGTTCGGCGGCTACGCGGCACAGGTGCGGTACGGCGTGGAGCGGCTGCGCGCCGCGCTGCCCCGGCTGGCCGAGCTGCCGCTGGGCGGTACTGCGGTGGGCACCGGGATCAACACCCCGCCCGGCTTCTCGGCCGCGGTGATCGCCGAGGTGGCCCGTGCCACCGGGCTGCCGCTGACCGAGGCCCGCGACCACTTCGAGGCGCAGGGCGCCCGGGACGGGCTGGTGGAGGCCTCCGGGCAGCTGCGCACCATCGCGGTCGGCCTCACCAAGATCTCCAACGATCTGCGCTGGATGGCCTCCGGCCCGCGCGCCGGGCTGGCCGAGATCGTGCTGCCCGACCTCCAGCCGGGCTCCTCGATCATGCCGGGCAAGGTCAACCCGGTGATCCCGGAGGCGGTGCTGATGGTCGCCGCCCAGGTCACCGGGAACGACGCCACGGTCGCCTGGGCCGGCGCCGCGGGCAACTTCGAGCTCAATGTGATGCTGCCGGTGATGGCCCGGAACCTGCTCCAGTCCATCCGGCTGCTGGCCAACGCCTCCCGGCTGCTGGCCGACCGCACGATCGACGGCATCACCGCGAACGTGGAGCGGGCCCGGGAGTACGCGGAGTCCTCCCCCTCGGTGGTCACCCCGCTCAACCGCTACCTGGGGTACGAGGAGGCGGCGAAGGTCGCCAAGCGCTCGCTGGCGGAGCGGAAGACGATCCGTCAGGTGGTGCTGGAGGCGGGGTACGTGGATCGCGGGGTGCTCACGGTGGAGCAGCTGGACGAGGCGCTGGACGTCCTGCGGATGACCCGGCCGTAGGGCGCGGCCTCGCCGGTGGCGTGGGTTCGGGCCGGCCCGGCTCCCGCCCTGGGGTGCGGCCGCAGGGCGCCGCGTCGCCGGTGGTGCGAGTCCGGGCCGGCCCGCTCCCGCCCGGGGCTCTGCCCCAGACCCTCCCCCCGGACTCCGTCCGGGGGTATCCCCGGTCCGCGAGCTCCCCCAGTCGGCTCCCCCAGGCTCCGTCCGGGAGGGACCCCAGGAGGTGCCCCAGGACGGGCTGGTTCCACGTGACCCCGGCCACAAATGAACACGGCATATGTCACCGCGCGGTGCCCGTCCGCACCCCTAAGATCTGCTCATGACAGCGGACGCGGTGGAGACGGCAGGCGTGGAGGGCGGTGCGGCGCACTGGGCGCCCGGGGAGCACGTCCTGTGGCGCTACCGGGGCAACGCCTCCGACCGCATCCACATCTGCCGACCGGTGACCGTGGTCCAGGACACCCCGGAGCTGCTGGCCGTCTGGCTGGCGCCGGGCACCGAGTGCGTGAAGCCGAGGCTGGCGGACGGCACCGAGGTGTACCGTGAGCCGCTGGCCACCCGCTACACCAAGCCGCGCACCATCGCGCGCTGCAAGTGGCTGGGCACCGGTGTGCTGAAGCTGGCACGGCCTCAGGAACCCTGGTCGGTGTGGCTGTTCTGGGAGCCCGGCTGGCGCTTCAAGAACTGGTACGTGAACCTGGAGGAGCCGCGCGGCAGATGGAGCGGCGGCATCGACTCCGAGGACCACTTCCTGGACCTCGCGGTCTACCCGGACCGCAGCTGGGAGTGGAAGGACGAGGACGAGTTCGCGCAGGCGCAGCGGGCGGGGCTGATGACCCCGCGCCAGGCGGCGCGGGTGCGCGGCGCCGGGCGGGCCGCGATAGAGCTGGTCGAGGCCTGGGGCGCGCCGTTCGCGGAGGGTTGGGAGGATTGGCGCCCGGACCCGTCCTGGGGCGTTCCGGCGCTTCCGGCCGACTGGGACCGCATGCCGGCGCAGTCGGGACCATGAACCTCTTGCTGTGCCCCTGTGTTTCAAACGTAGGATCGTCGTCCAGAAGACTGCGCAGAGCGGGTGACGGACAGCGCGCAACTCACGGGCGTCGCGGAAGAAGTGACGCACGGTCATAGGAGGCGGGTGTCGTGAGCGGCGACGGCTACGAGGAGTACGAGGGTTTCGACCGGCTGGTGCTGGACCGGACCGGACAGGCCGAGGCGTTCGACGCCATCGGGGACCGCTACGACGAGGCCTTTCCGCACAAGGAGGGGCAGCTCGCCAGCGGGCTGTGGATGGCCGAGTCGCTGCCGCCCGGCTCCCGGGTGCTCGATGTCGGCTGCGGCACCGGGGTGCCCACGGCCCGTCAGCTGAGCGAGGCCGGGCACCGGGTGGTGGGCGTCGACCTGTCCCCGGGCATGGTGGAGGTCGCCCGCAGGCAGGTGCCGGACGCCGAGTTCCACCGCGCGGATCTGGCCGATCTGCGGGCCGGGGGGCGGTTCGGGCCGGGCGGCGACCGGGAGCTGGGCGAGTTCGACGGCATCGTCGCGTTCTTCTCGCTGGTCATGCTGCCGCGCGCGGAGATCCCCTACGCGCTGCGGGCGCTGCGCAATCTCCTGAGACCAGGGGGGCTGCTGGGACTGTCCATGGTCGAGGCGGACGTGGACGACTTCGCGATCCCGTTCCTGGGGCACACGATCCGGGTATCCGGTTACCTGCGGGAGGAACTGCGGCAGGTCGTCAGCGACGCGGGTTTCGAGATCACCGGGGAGGAGACCCACGCGTACGCCCCGGCCAGCACCGATGTACCGCCCGAGATACAGCTCTTCCTGCACTGCCGACGTGCCTGACACACGGTGCGCCCGATGGAAAACGGCGCACAGCCCCAGACGGACGGAAAACCACGCGTGACGGAGCACCCGACCTCCCCCGAAGAACGGCAGGCCAGCCCGCCTGCCGCGGACTCGCGCACCCGAAACCGCCCGGATGCCGGGCACCCCGGAGATCCGCAGGGCGCGATACCGGACCCGTGCGGTGGCCCGCGGCCCCCTTCGGCCGAGGAGCCGCCCGCACCCGACGGGGCGGGGCTGCCCGCGGCGGAGAGCCGGACCCCGCATTCAGAGCACAGCACCCCGGAGGGCGAGCAGGTGTGGGACTCGGAGCGCGAGGCCGCGGACGCCGTACACGGGCCCGCGGCGCACGGCGAGCGCACGGACCATCCCGGTGAGCCGGACCCGGCGGGCCTGGCCCGCGCCGGCGCCACCGCCAGCGAGCACCCGGACCACTCCGGGGCCACCGACCGCGAGACCGCCGTACGCGGCCTCGACGGCCGGGACACAGGTGTGCCCCGTCCCGGCGGCACCGACCGCGAGACCGCCGCACGGGCGGCCGGACAGGGGCACGGCGAGATGACCGACGACATCCGACCAGCGGACACCGCGGACGAGGCGGCCCGTATGGACAGCCACGCGGAGGGCCGCGGCGACGGCGCGCTCGACGGCCGGGCCGCCCGGATCCCGCACCCGGCCGACCCCATGGGCTCCCCCGCACTGCCCGAGGACGGACTGGGGGCCCTGCCGCCCGCCGGAGCCGACGGGGCGCCGAAGCAGATGGCGGGCCGGGACCGGGGCGGCGACCGGCTGCGGTTCGTGGGCGCGGCGACGCGGCGGATCGCCCGCGGTATCGACCTGGACGAGATCGTGCTCGGCCTGTGCCGGGCCACCGTGCCCACCTTCGCCGACGCCATCCTGGTCTATCTGCGGGACCCGCTGCCGGTGGGTGACGAGCGCCCGGTGGGGCCGGTGGTGCTGCGGCTGCGGCGTACCGACCGGATCCCGGAGGAGCCGGACACCGACGGGGTGCGGCTGATGCCCGCTCAGCCGGACCTGGCCCCGCTGATGGTCGGCGGCCCGGCCAACGAGCTGTGCGAGGTGGAGCCGGGCAGCCCGCTGGCCGAGGTGCTGCGCGGGGTGCGGCCGGTGTTCGGCGACTCCCCGGCCGCCCGGGACGCGCTGCCCGAGCTGCTCGGCGACGGGCGCTCGGTGGCACCGGGCCAGCGCACGGTGCTGGCCCCGCTGCGCGGGCGGCGCCGGGTGATCGGCGCGGCCGTGTTCGTACGCCGCCTGGACCGGCCCGCGTTCGAGCCGGACGACCTGCTGGTCGCCGCCCAACTGGCCACCCACACCGCGCTGGGCGTGGACAAGGCGGTGCTCTACGGCCGCGAGGTCTACATCGCCGACGAGCTCCAGCGCACCATGCTGCCCGACTCGCTGCCCCAGCCCACCGGGGTGCGGCTGGCCAGCCGCTATCTGCCCGCGGCGGAGACCGCGCGGGTCGGCGGCGACTGGTACGACGCCATCCCGCTGCCCGGCAACCGGGTGGCGCTGGTGGTCGGCGATGTGATGGGCCACTCCATGACCTCCGCCGCGATCATGGGCCAGCTGCGGACCACCGCGCAGACCCTGGCCGGCCTCGACCTGCCGCCCCAGGAGGTCCTGCACCACCTCGACGAGCAGGCCCAGCGGCTGGGCACCGACCGCATGGCGACCTGCCTGTACGCGGTGTACGACCCGGTCGCGCACCGGATCGTGGTGGCCAACGCGGGGCATCCGCCGCCGGTCCTGCTGCACCGCGGCGGGCGCGCGGAGGTGCTGCGGGTGCCGCCCGGCGCGCCGATCGGGGTCGGCGGGGTGGACTTCGAGGCGGTGGAGCTGGACGCCCCGGAGGGCGCCACCCTGCTGCTGTACACCGACGGCCTGGTCGAGTCCCGGATGCGCGACGTGTGGACCGGGATCGAGCAGTTGCGCGAGCGGCTGAACGCCACCGCCCGGCTGACCGCCCCCAACCCGCCGCCGCTGGAGCCGCTCTGCGACGAGGTGCTGGACATGCTCGGCCCGGGCGACCGGGACGACGACGTGGCGCTGCTGGCCGCCCGCTTCGAGGGGATCGCCTCCAGCGATGTGGCGTACTGGTTTCTCGACCCCCGGGCGCAGACCGCCCGGCAGGCCCGCCGGCTGACCCGCCGGGCGCTGGAGCGCTGGGGCCTGGAGGAGCTGAGCGACGCGGCGGAGCTGCTGGTCAGCGAGGTGGTGACCAATGCGGTGCGGTACGCGGAGCGGCCCATCACGCTGCGCCTGCTCCGAACCGACGTGCTGCGCTGCGAGGTCGGCGACGATGTCCCGCAGCTGCCCCGGCTGCGCCAGGCGCGCCCCTCGGACGAGGGCGGGCGGGGCCTGTACCTGGTCAACCGGATGGCCCGCCGCTGGGGGGCGACCCGGTTGAGCGCGGGCAAGGTGGTCTGGTTCGAGCTCTCCCTGTCGGGGCCGTCCTAGGAGGGGCCGTCCTGGGAGGGGCCGTCCTGGGA
>NZ_SRID01000407.1 GCF_004684805.1 Streptomyces palmae | reverse complement strand
TCAGCTCGGCCACCCGGTCGCAGCCGACCGCGTCCCCCGCCCGCAACGCCAGCTCCACGAACGCCGTCCCCGGCAGCAACACCCGCCCGAGCACCGCGTGATCGGCCAACCAACCGTGCGAACGCAGGGACAACCGCCCCGTGAACAGATAGCCATCCGACTCCGGCAACGCCACCGCACCGCCCAGCAGCGGATGATCCGCCGACCCGAGTCCGGCCGAGGCGACATCGCCGCCCGCCGGGGCGGAGGGCTCCAGCCAGTAGCGCTCGTGCTGGAAGGCGTAGGTGGGCAGCTCGACCGCCTGGGCACCGCTGCCCTCGAACACGGTGCCCCAGTCCACCGGGGCGCCGAGCCCGTACGCCTCGGCCAGCGAGGTGTAGAGGCGCTCCAGCCCGCCCTCCTCACGGCGCAGCGAGCCGATGGGCGCGGCCGGGGCGCCGATGTCCTCGGCGGTCTCCTCGACGCCCAGGGTGAGCACCGGGTGGGCGCTGGCCTCGATGAAGATCTGGTGTCCGGTGGCCAGCAGTGCCCGTACGGTCTCGTCGAAGCGGACGGTCTGCCGCAGGTTGCGGTACCAGTAGTCGGCGTCCAGGACGGCCGTGTCGATCGGCTCGGCGGTCACCGTCGAGTAGAAGGGCACGGTGGAGGTGCGCGGGGTGATCCCGGCCAGCACCTCCCGCAGCTCGCCCTCGATCCGCTCCACATGCGCCGAGTGCGAGGCGTAGTCGACGGGGATGCGGCGCGCCCGGATCTCCTCCCGCTCGCACTCCGCCAGCAGCTCCTCCAGCGCGGCCACGTCGCCGGCGACCACCACGGAGGACGGTCCGTTGACCGCGGCCACCGACAGCCGCTCGCCCCAGAGCTCCAGCCGCTTGGCCAGCTCCGCCCGCGGCAGCGAAACCGACACCATGCCGCCCTCGCCCGACAGGGCCAGCAGTGCCCTGGACCGCAGCGCCACGACCTGGGCCGCGTCCTCCAGCGAGAGCGCTCCGGCGACCGCCGCCGCCGCGATCTCGCCCTGCGAGTGCCCGATGACCGCCGCCGGTTCGACCCCGTACGAGCGCCAGACCTCCGCGAGCGACACCATCACCGCCCACAGCGCGGGCTGCACCACATCCACCCGCTCCAACGAGGCGGCACCCTCCACACCCCGCAGCACATCCACCAACGACCAGTCCACGAAGGCGCTCAAGGCCGCCGCGCACTCGTGCACCCGCTCGGCGAACACCGGCGAGGAGTCCAGCAGCGCGGCCCCCATCCCCCGCCACTGCGAACCCTGACCGGGGAAGACGAAGACGGTGCGGTCCGTGCCGCCCGGCTGGACCACGCCCTGGACCAGCCCGGGGGCGGTGTCCTCCGCGGCCAGGGCACGCAGACCGTCCACCAGCGCGGCGCGGTCCGTGCCCAGCACCACGGCACGGTGCTCGAAGGCGGCGCGGGTCGCCACCAGGGAGTGTCCGATGTCGGTGGCCGACAGCTCCGGTCGCTCGCCCAGGTACGACAGCAACCGCTGCGCCTGCGCCCGCAGTGCCGGGGCCGACTTGGCCGACACCGTCCAGGGCACCACCGGCAGCTGCGGCCGGTCCGTGTCGATGCGCCGGGGTTCCGCCGCCGGGGCCTGCTCCAGCACCACATGGGCGTTGGTGCCGCTCATGCCGAAGGAGGACACACCGGCCCGGCGCGGCTGTTCGCCCTCCGGCCAGGGGGTGGCCTCGGTCAGCAGCCGCACCGCGCCCGCCGACCAGTCCACGTGCGGGGAGGGCTCGTCCAGGTGGAGGGTTCCCGGGAGGACGCCGTGCCGCATGGCCAGCACCATCTTGATCACACCCGCCACACCGGCGGCGGCCTGGGTGTGCCCGATGTTGGACTTCACCGAGCCCAGCAGCAGCGGCTGGTCCTCGGGGCGGTCCTGGCCGTAGGTGGCCAGCAGCGCCTGCGCCTCGATGGGGTCGCCCAGCTTGGTGCCGGTGCCGTGCGCCTCGACCGCGTCCACCTCGGCCGCCGACAGGCCCGCCGCGGCCAGCGCCTGGCGGATCACCCGCTGCTGGGAGGGGCCGTTGGGCGCGGTCAGACCGTTGCTGGCGCCGTCCTGGTTGATGGCGGTGCCACGGACCACGGCGAGGACCGGGTGGCCGTTGCGGTGGGCGTCGGACAGCCTCTCCAGGAGCAGTACGCCCACGCCCTCGGCCGGGCCGAAGCCGTCGGCCGCCGCGGAGAACGGCTTGCAGCGGCCGTCGGCGGCCAGCCCGCGCTGCCGGCTGAACCCGATGAAGGTGCTGGGTGTGGACATCACGGTCGCACCGCCGGCCAGGGCCAGCGAGCACTCGCCCTGCCGCAGCGCCTGCACCGCCAGGTGCAGGGCCACCAACGACGAGGAACAGGCGGTGTCCACGGCGACGGCCGGACCCTCCAGGCCGAAGACATAGGCAAGTCGGCCGGAGGTGACGCTGAGCGCGTCGCCGGTCAGCAGATAGCCCTCGTCCGCGCCCTGGTGCGGGCCGGTGCCGTAGCCCTGCGGGGCGGCGCCCACGAACACCCCGGTACGGCTGCCGCGCAGCGCCGCCGGGTCGAGGCCCAGCCGCTCGAACGCCTCCCAGCCGGTCTCCAGCAGCAGCCGCTGCTGGGGGTCCATGGCCAGCGCCTCACGCGGGTTGATCCCGAAGAAGTCGGAGTCGAACCCGGCCGCGTCGTGCAGGAATCCGCCCTGCCGGGTGTAGCTGGTGCCGGGAGTGTCCGGGTCCGGGTCGTACAGCCCGTCCAGGTCCCAGCCGCGGTCCTCCGGAAGGCCGGTGATCGCGTCACGGCCCTCGGCCAGCAGCTGCCACAGCTCCTCGGGGGTCCGTACGCCGCCGGGGAACCGGCAGCTCATCGCGACGATGGCGATCGGGTCTGCCTCGGCCCGGGGGCCGCCGGATGCCGTCGCGGCCTCGGTCTCCGATGCCTCCGCGCTCTCCTCCATGTCGCCGAGCAGTTCGGTGCGGAGTCGGCGGGCGAGGGCGGCCGGGGTGGGGTAGTCGAAGACCAGGGTGGCGGAGAGCCGCAGTCCGGTGGCGGCATTGAGGCGGTTGCGCAGTTCCACGGCGGTGAGCGAGTCGAAGCCGTGCTCCTTGAACGGGCGCTCGGCCTCCACCGCGTCGGCGTCCGCGTGACCGAGGACGGTCGCCGCGTTGAGCCGTACCAGGTCCAGCAGCAGCCGCTCGCGCTCCCGTGCACCGAGCCCGGCCAGTTGCCGCCGCAGCGGGCTCTCCTCACCAGCCTCGGGCGTGTCCACGGTCCGCCGGGTGGCGGGGAGCGCCGCAGGGCGCCGCACCAGCCCGCTGAGCAGGGCCGGGACGGTACCGGTACGGGCCAGGGCGCCCAGGCCCGGGTAGTCCAGCTTGGCGGGGACGACCAGCGATTCGGCGGTGCCGAGGGCCGCGTCGAAGAGGGCGAGCCCTTCCTCGGTGGGCAGCGGGAGGAGTCCGCCGCGGGCCATCCGGGCCAGGTCGGTGGCGTCCAGATGCCCGGTCATCGCACTGCGCTGGGCCCACAGACCCCACGCGTACGACACCGCCGGCAACCCCTGCGCCCGACGCCGCGCCGCCAACGCGTCCACGAACGCGTTCGCCGCCGCGTAGTTCCCCTGCCCCGCCGCACCCAGCACACCAGCAGCCGAGGAGAACAACGCGAACAACCCCAGATCCGCACCCCGCGTCAACTCGTCCAGATTGACCGCCGCGTCCACCTTGGCCCGCAACACCGCGTCCAGACGCTCCGGCGTCAGCGACTCGATGACCCCGTCATCCAACACACCCGCCGCATGCACCACACCCGTCAACGGACGCTCCACCGGAACCGAGTCCAGCAGACCAGCCAACGCCTCCCGATCAGCCACATCACACGCGGCCACGGTCACGCCGGCGCCGAGTGCGGCAAGCTCGCGCTCCAACTCGGCGATGCTCTCGGCCTGGCGGCCCCGGCGACCGACCAGCAGCAGATGCCGTACGCCGTGTTCGGTCACCAGATGCCGGGCGACCAGACCACCCAGCACCCCACCCGCACCCGTGACCAACACCGTGCCCTGGGCATCCAGACCCGCCGGGACACTCAGCACCACCTTGCCCACATGACGCGCCTGCGACATGAAACGGAACGCCTCCGGCGCCCGCCGCACATCCCAAACCGCCACCGGCAACGGCTCCAACACCCCACGCTCGAACAGCCCCACAACCTCGGCCAGCATCTCCCCGATCCGCTCGGGACCCGCCTCCGCCAAATCGAACGCCCGATACTCCACCCCCGGATACGCCGCCGCCACCTCCGACGGCACCCGCACATCCGTCTTCCCCATCTCCACGAACCGACCACCCCGCGGCAACAACCGCAACGACGCATCCACAAACTCACCCGCCAACGAATCCAGCACCACATCCACCCCACGACCACCCGTCACCCCAGCGAAGAACCCCTCGAACTCCACCGACCGCGACGACGCCACCCGCCCCTCATCCACACCCAACGCCCGCACCACACCCCACTTCGACGGACTCGCCGTCGCGAACACCTCCACACCCCACGCCCGCGCCAACTGCACCGCCGCCATCCCCACACCACCAGCAGCCGCGTGCACCAACAACGACTCTCCAGCCCGCACCCCGGCCAGATCACGCAAGGCATACATCGCGGTGGTGAACACGGCGGGTACGGAGGCCGCCTGGGCGAAGGTCCAGCCCTCCGGCATCCGCACCAGGGTGCGCGCGTCGGCGATCGCCAGCGGGGTGAAGCCGCCGGTCAGCAGGCCCATCACCCGGTCGCCCACGGCCAGCCCGGACACCCCGGGCCCGACCTCGACCACCACACCGGCGCCTTCGGTTCCCAGTTGGGCCGGGTCCGGGTACATCCCCAGCGAGATCAGCACGTCCCGGAAGTTCACCCCGGTGGCCCGCACCGCCAACCGCACCTGGTACTCGTCCAGTTCAGCGTGTGCGTCCGAGGCGTCGACCAGCCGCAGGCCCTCCAGGGTGCCGTCGGCGCCGGGCTCCAGCCGCCAAGCGCGGGAGTCGGCCGGCACCGCCAGCACGCTGGTGTCGCGGCGGGCGAGGCGTGCCGTGTGGGCGACCCCGGCGCGTACCGCGATCTGGGTCTCCTCCGAGGTCAGCAGGGTGGCCAGGCAGGCTTCCGGCAGCGGTTGGCCGTCGGTGTCCAGCAGGACGAAGCGCCCCGGGTGCTCCGTCTGGGCGGAGCGCACCAGGCCACGGGCCGCGGCGGCTGCCGGGTCCCGCACCCTGTCCCCCGCTCCGGCGGCCACCGCGCCGCGGGTGACCAGGACCAGGCGGGTGTCGGCGAGGGCCTCCTCGGCCAGCCAGTCCTGCACCAGACGGAGGGTGCGGTGGGTGGCGGCACGGGTGGCGCCGGCGAGGTCGTCGGCGGCGGCGTGGGCGGTGAGCGGGGCCAGCGCCAGCTGGGGTGCGGCGATCTCACCGGCTCCGACGGCCTTGGCCAGCGCGTGCGGGTCCGGGTGGCTGCCGAGTCGCCCGGCGAGGCCGTCCAACCCCAGCTCCCGGGCCTCCTGGGGGGAGGCGCCGAGGAGCGCCCAGCGGACCGCGGCCCGCTCCTCGCCCTCCTCGGTCGGGCGGTCCGTCCAGGCGAGTCGGAACAGCGAGTCCGCCGCGCCGGCGGTGCCGGATCCGAGCTGGTCGGCGGAGACCGTACGGGTCAGCAGGGATTCCGCGCTGGCCACCGGTTGGCCGGTGCCGTCCGCCACCTCGACGGACATGCCGTCGGTGCCGACCGGGGCGAGCCTGACGCGCAGCGCGGTGGCGCCGGTGGCGTGCAGGGTGACCCCGGTCCAGGCGAAGGGCAGCCGCACCCGGGCCCCGTCGGCCGCCTCGTCCGGGAAGACGGTGCCCAGGCCGGCGTGGAGGGCGGCGTCCAACAGCGCCGGATGCACCCCGAACCGACCCGCCTCGGCACGCTCCGACTCCGGCAACGCCACCTCGGCGAACACCTCGTCCCCACGCCGC
>NZ_SRID01000406.1 GCF_004684805.1 Streptomyces palmae | reverse complement strand
TTATGCGATCGTCGGCAGCTTCAGAGGTGTATAAGAGACAGCCCTCAGACCACGCCGACCGTGGGCTCGGCCCGTACCAGGTGCGCGAAGACCACGATGTTGGCGGCGTAGCCGCGCCGGCGGTCGAAGGTGCCGCCGCAGGTGAGCAGCCGCAGTTCGGGCCGCCCGGTGGACCCGTACACCCGGCGGTCGGGGAAGTGCGCCTTGGTGTAGGTGCGCACCTTGTCCACGGTGAAGACGGCCGTGCGGTGGTCCGCGCGGGCCACCTTGACCGTGTCGCCGGGATCCAGGTCGTCGAGGTTCAGGAAGACCGCCGGCCCGTTCCGGGTGTCCCGGTGGCCCACGATGACCGAGGTGCCCTGTTCGCCGGGCGCGGGACCGCCCCGGTACCAGCCGGCCAGCCGGGCGTCGTCCACCGGCGGTGTCGCGAGGTGGCCCCGCGGGTCGAGGCCCACCTCGGTGACCGGTGCCTCCAACTCCAGGGCGGGGATGGACAGCGCGGTCGCGGGCGAGGCCGACAGCGGCGGATGGGCGGTGGCGACGGGGCGCGCGTCGACCCGGGGGGCCGGTTCCGAGGCGTGGTAGAGCGTCCAGCCGCCGGCCGCCAGCGCCAGGGCCGCGCCCGCCGCCAGCAGCGGGCGGAGGACGCGACCCGGGATACGCGGCACAGGGCCCGTGTCAGAGCGTGCCATGGGGGCGGCGGCGGGCCCGCCGCACCAGGAACAGCCCCGTCGCACCGGCCGCGCCGGCGGCCAGCGTGCCGGCGACCACCGCCGCGGACGGCCCCTGGGCGCCGCCCTCGCCGGCCGCGACTCCGCCGCCGCCCGCGCCCACCGGGCCGCGCGGCGGGGCCTCGGCCCGGGCCACCGCCCGCTCCTGGCCACCGGGCTCCCGCGCCTGGTCACCGGGGCGGGTCCGGGTCTCGGTACCGGCGTCGGCGCGGGCCCCCGCGGAGCGGTCGGTGCCGGCGGTCTCCGGACCGTCCGCGCCCGGGATGACCTGGGCCTCCATCCCACCGTCGGCGGACTCTTCGGGCCGGTCGTCCGCGGTCTGGGTCCGGTCGCGGCGCGCCGCCGGGTGCTCGACCGCGCCCTGGTCCTCCTCCGCCTGGCGCCCTGCCTGGTCCTTCTCCGTCCGCTCCACCTGGTGGGTCCCCGCCAGGGGCCGGCCGGCGATCGGGGTGCTCTTCGCGCCGCCGGCGCAGTCGACGGTGAAGACCTTGTGCTTGCCGGCGCTGCCGCCGCCCTCGACGTTCCAGGTCAGTTTGTAGACCCCGTCGGGCAGGGCCAGGTCCTCGGTGCGGCCCAGGCCCTTGGTGAGGTTGATGCCGCCGGACAGGCCGCTCTCCTGGGCACTGCGGCCCTTGGGGACGATCGCCCAGGTGATCTCCCGCACCGAGGTGAACTCGGCGCCGGCCAGGTAGAACCGGCAGACCCGGGATTCGTCGCGCGCGGTGGAGATGGGGGTGCCGACGCTGCGTACCGTGACATCGCCCTGGTCGTCCGCCGCCGCGGCGGTGGTCGGGGCGGCCAGCAGGGCGGCACCCGAGCAGGCCAGTGCGGCCAGGACGGCCGCGCCCGGACGGGCACCGAAGAGGGTGGGGGGTACCGAAGTGGACACGCGGGTGCTCCTTCAAGCCCGTGGGGGTGGTGGTGCGTGCGGTGCTGCTGCCTGACTACCTGTCACCCACCTGTGGAGCGAAAACGAAACGCCGCAATAAATACCCGATTATCCCTCAATAGGCGTATGAACGCCCGTCGGATTCATGGGCGAGGGGTCGAGGCGCCGGTCCTCCACACCGCGGCGCCCCGACCCCCTGACGGCGAGCGGTCAGGGCCCGCTCCTCCGCGGGGACCCACTCTCCACACGGCTCAGCGCCTCCATGGCCTCCCGCTCCATGCGCGCGAGATCACCGAGGATGTCTCCGGCCTGGGCGAGGCACCGTGCGTCGGCCGACGCACCGGCCCGCGCGATCAGTTCCGCGACCTCGGTCCACAAGGTGGCCGCTTCGGCGTACAACCGGTGGCCGGTGCGCAGATGGCCGCTGTCGAGCAGGTCGGTGCACTCGGCGAGGAAGTCGCGGTAGAGGTTGCGGAACAGGGCGCCTCCGGTGCCGGCCTTCTCCATCAGGAGGGCGGCCTGCGGCAGGTCCCGGCCCGGGTCGTCCGTGCGCTGGAGCCAGGTGCGTACCCGCTTGCCGGCCTTCTCGATGCCCCGGTGGCCGAGGTTGGCGATGGGCGGGTCGAGGAAGGCGGCGGCGCAGGCGGTGATGGCGGGAGCGATCCACTCCCGCGGGGAGGGCAGGTCCTGGGGAGCGGTGAGGGTGAACGACCGGTGCTTGGCGGCCATCGGGCCGCGCGCGGCCCTGGCCTGGGCGAGGCTGGTCAGGCTGGTGGTGACCGCCCCGCCCTGCTGCTCGGTGTCCACCAGGTAGGCGTGCTGGTCGTCGTAGCCGTACAGGGCGACGACATGGCCGCCGAAGTGCACCTTCGACCCGAAGTAGTCGAGGTGGTAGCTGTCCAGCTGGAGCCCGACGGGGTGGCCGGCGGCAAGGGCGGTGGCCACGTTCTGCCATGCCCTGCGGGGGGAGGTGGTCTCCTGGACCAGGAGTTCCAGCCCGAGTCCGGCGGCCAGGTTCCTGGTGAGCTCGAAGGGCTTGACCCGTCCCCCGAGGAAGGGGAAGCCCATGTTCTTGCTGTCCCAGTAGATGAAGGACAGTCCGGAGCCGAGGCCGAAGAGCATGGGCTCGGACAGATCGATTCCCTGGTGCCGCAGCAGCACCCCCAGAGCCGTCGTCTCGCAGTGCCGCGCACCGCGGGCGTCGATGCCTGTCACCGTGCTCATACCGTGCCTCCCGAACGGGGGTGATCAGCTGGGTCGTCGGTTCTCTCGCGGCGCCCGCGCCGGTACCAGGCCCCCGCGCGGGCGCCGCGGGGGCGGTCCGCGCTCGCGGTGGGCGATGAGCAGAGCCTCGCAGGCCGGCAGCGGTGGGACACAATCCGATCGGGCCCCGGGCCGCCCCACCTCGGCGCCGTCGGCGCCTGGCGCGTCCCAGCCGAGGCCGGCGGGCCGGCGGGCTCAGTCCAGCACCCGGGCCAGATAGCCGCGCAGCAGCTCCTTGGTCTCGGCCACCACCGCCGGATCACCCGCGGGATCCACCCGGAAGGCGAGCCGCAGCAGCGCGTCCGCGGTCTCCACCGCGATCAGCATGGCCATCCGCATCCGCTCCCCGTCCTCACCCGACTCCGCGACCCCCAGCCGCGCCGCCAGCAGCTCGCGCAGCCGGTCGGCCACCAGGTGGTTGGGCCGGTCGGGGGGCGCGGTGGCGGGCACCGGCACACCGAACTCCACCAGTCCGAAGCCGGGCGCCCCGCGCTTCATCGCCAGGTACTCGTCCACCACCACGTCCATGACGGTGCGCCAGTCCGCCGACTCCTCCGCGCCGAGCCGGGCCTCGATGCGGCCCGCGTACTCGTCCAGATTGCGGCGGGCGAGCGCCTCGGCCATGGCCCGCTTGTTGTCGAAGAAGCGGTAGACCGAGCCGATGGGCACACCGGCCCGCTCGGCGACGGCCCGGGTGCTCAACTCCTCGTACCCGATCTCGTCGAGGAGTTCCGCGCAGGCGTCGAGGATCCGGCCGAGGCGTTCCGCGCTGCGCCGTTGGACCGGCACGCGGCGAAGGTGCGAAGGGGTCACGATCCCATCCTGCCGGGTTCCGCCGCATCGTTGACGTGCGCCCGCACTATTCCTATGGTCTTCCATAGGAATCGTTGGAGCGGCGGGAGTACGCGATGAGCGGCACGGGCAGCGGGAACGAACAGGCCGGGAAGACGGCCGAGGGGCTGGAATACCTCTCCGGGTTCGGCAACGAGCACAGCAGCGAGGCTGTTCCCGGCGCCCTGCCGGTCGGCCGCAACGCGCCCCAGCGCGCACCCCTGGGCCTGTACGCGGAGCAGCTGAGCGGCAGCGCCTTCACCGAGCCGCGCAGCAACAACCGACGCTCCTGGCTCTACCGCATCCGCCCGTCCGCCGCGCACCCGCCGTTCACCCGGATCGACAACGGCGCCCTGCGCGGCGCGCCGTTCATCGGCCAGGACGCGGCCGTCGCCGACCCCAACCGGCTGCGCTGGGACCCGATGCCGGCACCGGCGGCCGGCACCGACTTCCTGTCCGGCCTGTGGACGCTGGGCGGCAACGGCGACGCCTCCCAGCGCGCCGGCATGGCGATCCACCTGTACGCCGCCGACACCTCGATGACCCGGGTGTTCAGCGACGCGGACGGCGAGCTGCTGATCGTGCCGGAGCAGGGCGGGCTGCTGCTGCACACGGAGTTCGGCCGGCTCGCCGCGGCCCCCGGACAGGTGGTGCTGATCCCGCGCGGCGTGCGTTTCCGGGTCGAGCTGCTGGACGCCACCGCCCGCGGCTACGTCTGCGAGAACTACGGCCGCCCGTTCGTCCTCCCCGACCTCGGCCCGATCGGCGCCAACGGGCTGGCCAACGCCCGCGACTTCCTGGCCCCGGTCGCCGCCTACGAGGACGTGGCGGGCCCGGTGGAGGTGGTCAACAAGTTCTGCGGCAACCTCTGGTCGGCCACCTATGACCACTCCCCGCTCGACGTGGTCGCCTGGCACGGCAACCTGGTTCCGTACGTCTACGACCTGCACCGCTTCAATGTGATCGGCAGCATCAGCTACGACCACCCGGACCCCTCGATCTTCACCGTGCTCACCTCGCCCTCGGACACCCCGGGGCTGGCGGGGGTGGACTTCGTGGTCTTCGCGCCGCGCTGGCTGGTCGGCGAGGACACCTTCCGGCCGCCCTACTTCCACCGCAATGTGATGAGCGAGTACATGGGCCTGATCGAGGGCGCCTACGACGCCAAGACCGCCGGCAAGGGCGGCTTCGTACCGGGCGGTGGATCGCTGCACAACATGATGTCGGCACACGGCCCGGACCGGGAGACCTTCGACCGGGCCAGCGCGGCCGAGCTGGTGCCGCAGAAGATCGACGACGGACTGGCCTTCATGTTCGAGACCCGCTGGCCGATCAGCCTCACCCGGCAGGCGGCCGAAGCCGACCACCTCCAGGCACGGTACGACGACGTATGGCAGGGTCTGGAGCGCCATTTCCGACCCTGACCGCGACCGGAGGCCGCCGTGACCACCTTCGCCCCCGACTCACTCGCGCTCAACCGCAAGCTCCCGCTCTGGTACCAGGTCTCGCAGTCGCTGCGGGCCTCGATACTGGGGCGCCGCCCGCACGAGCCGCTGCGCCTGCCCACCGAGGAGCGGCTCGCCGAGCACTACGGCGTGAGCGTGCTCACCATGCGCCAGGCGCTCAAGGAGCTGGAGTCCGAGGGGTTGATCAGCCGGCACCGGAGGCGCGGCACCTTCATCGAACCGACCGCCCGGCGGGGCTCCCCGGTACGGCTGCTGGGCTCGGTCGACGCGATCGTGGCCCAGCAGTCCGGGGAGCGCACCGAGGTGCTGGGCCACGGCAGGGAGCCGGTGCCGGGCGAGTTGGCCGAGTACTTCCCCGATCTGGAGGAGGCCACCGTCTTCCACCGGCTGCGCTCCGACGGACACACCGGTGAGCCGACCAACTGGGCCGAGAACCTGGTCCGGCCCGAGCTCGCGGACCGCATCGACCTGGCCGACCTGTCCCGCTGGCCGATGACCAAGGTGCTGCGGGACGCGGTGGGGGTGCGGATCAGCCGCATCACGGACACGGTCGAGGCGCGGCTGGCGGATCCGGAGACGGCCCGGCTGCTGGATGTCCCGCTGCTCAGCCCGATCCTCCACTACACCGGGGTGACCTACGACGAGAGCGGGCGGGCGGTGGACGTGGCGCGGATCCGCTACCGCGGGGACCGGTTCTCTTTCTCGGTGACGGTCGAGGCGACCTGAAGGGGAGTCGGCCGGGGCGGCCGGGTGCGGGTGGGC
>NZ_SRID01000405.1 GCF_004684805.1 Streptomyces palmae | reverse complement strand
GGGTGGTCATGCTGCCGGGGCGGGCGGCGGAGTCCGCGTTCGTCGGGATGCCGCCAGTGCACTGGACCCGGGGGCCCGGGATGCACTGGCGGGTGCCGGCCGAGCGCGGCACCACCTGCGGTGACCTGCTGTACGTCGCGGCGCGGATCGCGTGGAACACCATGCCCGGGCAGGCGTCCGACCCTCTGGGGGCGGGGCGGTGAGCCGGATGCGGATGCGGTACGTGACGATGCGGTTGGGCGCCGATCCGGAGGCGGAACCGTACGTCATCCAGGTGCACTGCACCAGTTGCGGGGCCGCCTCCGACCCGGCGCCCGAGCGGGTGCCGGGGGAGCGGCGGGCGAAGGCGGAGGAGTGGGCGCTGGCGCACACCGGCAAGGCGGATGCCCAGGGCCGGCACCACACCGGGTACCGGGTGACGGTGACGATGTTCTGGCGGGTCAGCCCGAGTGAGGAGATCGACCCGCCGGCGCCGGATCGCCCGTAGCACGGGGGTCGCCGGCCCACAGGCGGTCCGCGGTGCCCTGGGCCAGGTGCTCCTCGTACACGCCGACCTTCTCCCTGATCACCGCCAGGCAGGCGGTGAGTTCCTCGATCCTCGCCGCCAGCTGCTCCTCGTGGCGGCGCAGCAGCGCGTAGCGGTCCGCCTCGTTGCCGGGGCCCTGGCGGACCAGGTCGACGTACTGGCGGATGACGGTCAGCGGCATCCCGGAGGCGCGGAAGCGGTTGCACACCTGGAGCCAGGCCACGTCCGTCTCGGTGTACACCCGGTGCCCGCCGGGGCCGCGCCGTACCGGGCCGACGAAGAGCCCCTCGTTCTCGTAGAAGCGCAGGGCGTGCACGCTCAGGCCGGTGCGTTCGGCGACCTGGCCGATGCTCAGCCCCGCGGAGCTCTGGGGTGTGTCGTAGGTCTCGGAGGTCTCTGACATAGCGTCAGCCTAGTGACCTGGGTCAGAGATTCATCGTGGGTCCGGCATGAGTCGTCCGGGTCCCAAGATTCCGCCGTTGTCGCTGACCACTGCCCAGCGGGCTGTTGTGTTCACTGCGCCGACATCACGGGGTCCGACCGTGCTGGGCGCAGTCCTCAACGAGTGCCTGACCGGCGACTTCCCGGCAGTCCTCATTCCCACATCTGGTTCTCGGCCCAGTAGTCACAGGTCCGGACGACGATGCCCTTGCCTCGGTCGTCGGCCTGCAAGCACATGTTGGTGGCCTTGTGGCGCAGGTGCCAGTGGCCGTTGACGTATTCCTCGTACCAGCGCTGCCAGTCGTTTCCGCTGCACTGCTCCATGTAAACGTCGCTGTCGGTGTAGGCGGTCAGGCAGTAGTTCCGGTCGTTGTTGGCGCGCTGCAGCCATTCGTTGCCGCCAACATTCTGGTCGTACCATCCGGCCTCGCCACTGTTGCATCCGCTCATGGCGACGTCGTTGGGGGTTCCCCAGAAGTCATTCACGTGGCCGAGGCAGATTTGGATGTCCGGGTCGACATTCCGCCACGTCACAGAGCCGTCCGCGTGAGCGGCGGTGGAGGCGCCGAGAGTCAGGGCCAGGGCGGATACGGCGGTGAGGATTGCCTTGTTGATTCTTCGCATGTCGTGAGCCTGTCATGATCGGGCGATTGCTTGTGTGCATGCCGTGCAGTCTTCCTGCGCGATGCGTGCAGCGCGGTGGCGCCACCTCTTGATGGCCACGCCGCGCACCGGCTGGGCGTGTCCCGGGACACGCCGTATCCGCGGGCCTTGTGTCGACAGGCGGTGGGCCGGATGGTCAGTCATGATCAGGGGCGCGCCGTTGTGGCGTGGTACTGGCGGGGACAGCGGTGAGAAGCGATACGCGGGGGGCTTGACGATGTGGCAAGGTGGTTCGACGGCATCCGTGCCGGCGGCGAACAGCTTCGACTGGTTCGCCGACATGGTGTCCAGTGCGTTGATGCCGACTGCGTTCAGCCCGCGGGACGCCACAGGGTTCTACGCCGAGGGCTCCGTGCTGGACCTCACGACGGTCCAGGTATCGAAGTTCGCCTACTTCCCCCTCCTTTCGCGACGCACACCCGCGCTGATCCGGAGGGGAGACCCGGAGCAGTACCAATTGGGCCTGGTGACCAAGGGCTCCGCATGGTTCGCGCAGCACGGTCACGAGTCTGAGCTGCACGTCGGCGACATGGTGCTGTGGGACACCTCCCGCCCGTACGAGTCCGGCTCGGGAACAGACGGCCAGAACGTCGAGGTGTTCGTCCTCCAGATCCCCAAGGCGCACATGCTGTTGCCCTCCCAGCAGGTTGACCGGCTCCTGGCGCAGCGCTTGCCGGCAGAGGCGGGCATGGGGGCGATCCTGGCCCAATTCCTGTTCGCGCTTGCCGACAAAGGCCCCGACTGCCGGCCTCAGGATCTGGGTGGGCTCGGGAACATGGCCCTGGAAATCGCCACCTCGTGCCTGACGCAGCAGTTCGGCGCCCCGAGGGAAGTGCCTGCCCGGGTCCGGGCCCATGCGTTGCTCCGTCGCATCGATGCCTTCATCGAGCACAACCTGGGAGACCCCGACCTGACTCCCCGTGTGATCGCGGACCGCCACCACATCTCGCTGCGGAGCCTGTACGTGCTGTTCCAAGACCAACACGAGGGCGTCGCGGCATCGATTCGCCGGCGTCGACTCGAACACTGCCGCGCCGACCTGGCCAGCCCGGACCTGCGCCGGCAATCCATTCACACCATCGCCGCCCGCTGGGGTTTCACCGGCGCGACGGCCTTCAGCCGTGCCTTCCGCGCCGCCTACGACATCACCCCCAACGACTACCGCGCCGGCGCCCTGAAGTCCGCTGACGCGCACCAGGCGGGGAAGGCCACACCCCCACGCCCAGCCGCCGGCCCCTCACCAAAGGGGTGATCCAGACCGCTCAACCGCGGGTCGGCGGCCGGGAAGCCAGGACTGTCGGCGGCCCAGGGGCGGCCCTCGGTGTCGGTCACCACCGCCCCCGCCTCCCGGGCGATCAGCGCGCCGCCCAGCAGCCCCGGCAGGTCCGGCGCACCGGACGCGGCCGGGCTCAGGGGGCGGGCAGCGGCAACAGGGTGGCGAGCCGGGTGACCAGCTCCGCGAAGGGGCTGTCCACCGGCTCGGTGGCGAAGATGTTCCGCAGCAGCTCCGCCACCTGCTCGTCGTAGGCGGCGGCCACCGCGGCCATCGCCGCGAACTCGTGCACCAACTGCCGCTCCAGCTCGGCCCGCGGCACCCGGCGCCCGTCCAGCCACAGCAGCGCGGTGGTCTCGGCGTGCGAGACCCAGGAGCGGACCAGCAGCTCCACCCGCGGCGTGGCACGGGTGATCTCCAGGTGCCGCAGGATCTCCTCGTACGCCGCCTGCCGCACCTCCTCGATGATCGCGCCGGTGCTGCCGGAGTTGACCGCCGGGCCGCCGCGCATCAGCGCCGAGAAGCCCGGACCGTGGTCGTCCACGAAGTCGAAGAACCGCTCCATCACCCGCAGCAGCCGCGCGCCAAGCGGACCTTCGTGCGGCTCCTTGAAACGGGCGGCCAACTCCTGCGCGGCACGCCGCACCGCCGCCTCGTACAGGCTCTGCTTCCCCGGGAAGTAGTGGTAGACGAGCGGCCGGGAGATACCGGCCGCCTCGGCTATCTCGTCGATCGACACATCCTGGGGGGAGCGGTGGCCGAACAGCTCCAGCGCCACCGCGATCAACTGCTCGCGCCGCTCCTCAACGCCCATTCTGCGACGTATTCCGCCGGTCATGCCCACACTCTAGTAACCCGAAGTGGACCAAGGACAGGCGAGTACGCGGGCGGAAACGATCACAACGGCCCGGTGGAAGTGGTCAGAGGTCCAGGACCAGTCGATCGCCGCGGGCACGGGAGACGCAGATCAGCATCGAGTCCTCGCGCTCCCCGTCGGTCAGCAGCTCGTCCCGGTGGTCCACCTCGCCGGAGACCACCCGCTGCTGGCAGGTGCCGCAGAAGCCCTGCCGGCAGGAGTAGACCAGATCGGGCAGCGCCTGCTCGTGGACGGCCTCCAGCACGCTCTGGTCCGCCGCCACCGACACCGTCCGCCCGGTGCGCGCCAACTCCACCTCGAACGCGGTGTCCGCACCGGAGCCGCCGGGCGCCGCCGGGGCGAACCGCTCGGTGTACAGCTCCAGCCCTTCCGGCAGCAGCTCGGCCACCGCCGCCATCAGCCCGGCCGGGCCGCAGCAGTAGACCGCGGAGTGCGGCGGGGCGCCGCCGAGCACCGCGGCCAGATCCGGCCGCCCGGCCTCGTCCTCGGCCACCACCAGCACCCGGTCCGAACCCGCGGCCAGCGCCTCGACCTCCGCGAGGAACGGCATCGAGGCCCGGCTCCGCCCGCAGTACAGCAGCCTCCACGGCACTCCCTCCCGCTCCACCTGCCGCAGCATCGGCAGGATCGGGGTGATGCCGATGCCGCCCGCGACGAACAGCAGGGGGACCGGCGAGTTCTCCCGCAGCGGGAAGCGGTTGCGCGGGCCGCGTACGCGCAGCACCGCGCCCTCCCGCAACTCCTCGTGCACCTCGCGCGAGCCGCCCCGGCCGTCCTCGATCAGCCGCACCGCGACGGTGTACGAGCCGGGGTCGGCCGGATCGCCGCACAGCGAGTACTGCCGCACCGCGCCCGAGGGCAGCAGCAGATCCAGGTGCGCGCCCGGCTCCCAGGCGGGCAGCCGCTCGCCGGCCAGCCGCAGCCGGACCACGCCGTCCGCCACCTCGGTACGCTCCGCCACCCGCACCTCCAGGTCGCCGCGCGAGCGGCCGGTCCCGGAGATCGGGTGCTCCAGCGCCGGCATCGGCCACAGCGGGGACGCCTTCACCCGGCGCCGCAGGGCACGCCGGGCCAGCAGCGCGAGGCCCGCCGCGAGGAACACGGTACGGGCGCGGGGCAGGGGTGCCGGCATCTCAGGACTCTCCGTGCTGCTCGGGGCGGGCGGGGCGGCCGGCGGTGCGCTGCTCGGCGGCGAGCGCGGCCGGTGAGGTGGCGAGGTAGTCCAGGGCCTGCTGGGTGTCGCCGTACTGGGAGGGGTGGTAGCGGCGGTCCAGATACTGCGGGACGGTGCGGGCTATCGCGCCGAAGGTGGGCAGCACGCCCTCCCGGCCGCCGCGCACGTACTCCTTGAAGGTGGCCTTGCCGTTCGGCAGCGTCGGGTCGTTCTCCATGAAGAAGCGCACCCCCCGCTGCCAGGTGAAGAAGAGGGCGGCGAAGGCGGCGGCCCAGGTGCGCACCCGGCGCCGGTAGCCGCCGTCCAGGTGCATGAACAGGTCGAAGGCCACCGAGCGGTGCTCGACCTCCTCCGCCCCGTGCCAGCGCAGCAGGTCCATCATCACCGGGTCGGCGCCGCGCCGGTCCAACTCCTCGGCGCCCAGCACCCACTCCCCGAGGAACGCGGTGTAGTGCTCTATCGCCGCGATCAGCGCCACCCGCTCCAGCAGCCACCAGCGGCGCGCCCGGCCGGGCGGCAGCGTGCGGTCGCCCAGCAGCTTCTCGAACATCCAGTCCACCTGCGCGGTGTACGGCGTCGGGTCCAGCCCCAACTCCCGCAGCCGGGGCAGCACCGCGTCGTGCGCCTGGGAGTGGATCGCCTCCTGGCCGATGAACCCGATGACGTCCGCGCGCAGCGCGTCGTCGCGTATGTACGGGAGAGCCTGCCGGTAGACGTGCACGAACCAGCGTTCGCCGGCCGGCAGGAGCAGGTGCAGCACGTTGATGGTGTGGGTGGTGGACGGGTCGCCGGGAAGCCAGTGCAGCGGGGTGCCCGCCCAGTCGAAGGAGACGTTGCGAGCGTGCAGCGGCGTGTGTTCCGAGGCCCGGGGGACGGGAAGCGCCCTCGCCTTGTTAGACATGGTGTCAATATAGGGGCGTGATCTCCGCCAGGACAGGGCCCCGCGTGGATTTCCTGGACCGGGTGCGGGAGGAGGCGGTGGCGTGTGGCTGTCCTGCGGGGGCGAGGGAGATGGCGTTCGGGCCGGGTGGTGTTCGGGGACGCGGTCAGCGCAGGGGGCGGATGAGGCGGCCGTCGGCCAGGCGGCCGCGGAGTTCGGCGCGGGGGGTGGCGC
>NZ_SRID01000404.1 GCF_004684805.1 Streptomyces palmae | reverse complement strand
AGCCGAGACCGCGCCACCGCCCCCGGCGCCGGCGCCCGTTCGCGAGGCGGCCGGGGAGAGAGGAGTGGACGGGCCGCTGTTCGCCACCGCCTCCCGCAACGGCGGGCTCGGTCAGAGCGCGGCCCGCACCTGGCGGCAGCTGGAGTCGCACGGTGCCGCCGGGGCCACGGTGGAGGAACTGTGCGCCTCGGTCGGCTACCAGCCGTCCACCATCCTCAAGCACCTCAAGGGCCTGGCCCGGTTCGGGATGGTCGAGGAGCGCGAGGGCCGCTGGCGGCCGACCGGCAAGAGCCAGTGGGAGGCGGCCTCGGAGCACGGCCTGACCGAACCCGCCTAGCCAGGGCGCGGGATCCCGGCGGATCCCGCCGTGCCGGGGCGCGCCCCGGTGGCGCGGGCGCGGTACCGGTGCGTCATGTGCCGGCCGACTCGGCGTCAGGGCCGGGGCCGGCGGTGCCTGGAGACCTGGCGCGGCGCCGGGGCTCCCACGGCCTGGCATCGGGCACGGCGACGGCACGCTCGGAGAACGGCGCGGCGTCGGCAGGGCTTGGCGGCCATGCGCGGTGCCGGGGCCATGAGGGCGCGGCGCCGGGCGAGCGCCGGGGGCGGTGCCGGGGCCCAGGGGCCCGGAGCCGGATGGAGTGCGGCTCCTGAGCCGCACGGGGTGCCGCCGGTCGCGGTGTGCGGCCGGCGGCCCCGGCTCGGTTCGGGGCCGGCCGACTCGGCACACCGGGGTGATCACCTGCCCGGGTCTGCCGCCCGTCGCCGGCCCCATCGCCCTCTTCGCCCAGGCGCGCCTGCCATGGCTCCTGACAGCCGTACGGGCGAGGGGTCCCGCCGCGGACGGGCCGGCCTCGATACCTGGGCCGGGCGCACAAGGTGTCCGTACTCCGTACAACCAGGTCCGCCCTTCGACGGTCACACCAGGCAAACCCGCACCCCGTCGACCGAGTGGGAGCCTCCGTGCCACACAGCCGCCGCATCCTGACGTACGCCATCGCAGCCGCCGCCGCTGCCACCGCCGGGTTTCTGCCGTCCGGTGCCGCCGCTGCCCCGCCCCGCCCTGCCACCAGCGACTTCAACGGCGACGGCTACGCGGACCTCGCCGTCGGCGTCCCGGACGGGACCGTCGACGGCCAGGCCAAGGCCGGGTACGTGAACATCGTCTGGGGCGGCCCGATGGGCGTCGGCGCCCACGGAAGCATCCGTGTCACCCAGGCCACTCCCGAGGTTCCCGGCGCCCCGGAGGCCGGCGACCGCTTCGGCGCCTCCACGGCCCTGACGGACCTCAACGGCGACGGCATCGCGGAACTGCTCGTCGGTGTCCCCGGCGAGGACGTCACCGACCGCGGCGCGGACGCGGGCATGGTCATCGCCGTGGGCGGCTCGAAGAACGGGCCGGGACCGGGTTCGACGGTCCTGACCGGGCCGTCGCCCTCGGCCGCGTACGGCGCGTCGGTCGCGGCGGCCGACCTGACCGGCGACGGCAACAAGGAGATCGTGGTCGGCGGCACGGACAAGGTCGTCGCTCATGTCGCCCAGGGCGAGGACAGCATGGTCGCCACCGTCGTCGCCGCCCCCATGGGCGGCCGCGCCCCCGTCCTGGCCACCGGCGACTTCGACAGCGACGGCATGGCGGACCTGGCCGTGGCGTACTGGACCGCGGGCACCCCCAACACGCAGTCCCACGTACGCCTGTGGAAGTGGGACGCCGACCAGTCCTCGATGGCCAACTTCTGGAACACGGACAACGCCGGCGTGACCGCCCTGGCCGCCGGCGACTTCGACGGCGACGGCCACGACGACCTGGCGCTCGGCGAGTGCCGTGAGATCGCCGACGAGAACATCGACGACCCGTGCGGCCCCGAAGAACTCGCCAAGGGCGGCGGCGTCCACATCCACTACGGAAGCCCCGCGGGCGGCTGGTTCGGCAGCCGCGCCCAGACCCTCAACCAGGACACGGCGGGCGTCCCGGGGGTGGCCGAGGACGGCGACCGCTTCGGTGCCGCCCTCGCCGTCGCCGACGTCGACCGCGACGGCCGCGACGACCTGATCGCGGGCGCGCCCGGTGAGGCCATCGGAAGCGAGGCGGGGGCGGGCGCCGCCTGGCTGCTCCACGGCGGCGCCCAGGGCCTGCTCGACGCGGGTGGCGCTGCCCGGTCCGTCACGTGGAACCAGGACACGGCGGGCGTGCCGGGCGTCGCCGAGGCGGGCGACACCTTCGGCGCGGCGGTCGCCGCGGGCGACTACGACGCCGACGGTGTACCGGATGTCACGGTCGGATCCCCGGGCGAGAACGCCTCCCTGGGCGCCGCATGGCTCCTGCCCAAGGGCTCGGCCGACGGCTCGGCGGCCTTCTCGCCCCGCACGCTCGGCCTCCCGTACCTCTCCCCGGCTCAGAAGTACGGCAAGCCGCTGAACAGCCGCTGAGTGTGCCCGGCGGGCGTCGCGCCCGCCCTCACGGCGTCGGCCCGCTGCCGGGGGGCGGGCCGACATCCCCCTGCCCGGAGCACGTTGAAACGGGCGGGTTCACCAGCGGGTTCGGCGGCGGCTTCCGCTCCGCACCCGCGGGCCCGCTGCGGCGAGCGGGCGCCCTCGACCCAACGGAGTGCGCGGGGGTGGGAGCCGTCGCGCGGCTCGATCAGCCGATCGGTGGTGCGAGGTATTCCAGCGCATATCCGTCGCCGGCGGGGGTTACGCGGGCGATGCCGGGTGAGTCGAGGTGGGCGCCGGCTACGAAGTGGTCTGGTCGGGTCAGTTGTTCGAGCAGAGCCGCCCGCGCGGCGCGGGCCTGGGACTGGTTGCCGTCGAGCTCCCAGGACACCTTCGGCTGCTCGAACTGGAGCGTGGGAACGTGCACGGTGTCGCCCCACGCGAGAAGGTGGCCGGTGCCGCTCCTGACCTCGTAGACGGTGTGACCGGGCGTGTGGCCCGGTGTCGGGATCGCGGTGATCCAGTCGTTGATCGCGACCTTCTCCGACACCGGTACGACCCGGTCGCGGACGGGCTCGAGCCGCCCCGTGAACACCGAGGTGTCGCCCGCGCCGATCCACACGCGCTCGAGCTTGGTGAACGCCTCCGAACCGTCCGGCGCGATCAGACCGCTCACGTGGTCTTCGTGGTTGTGGGTGATGGCCACATCGGTGACATGCGCGCGGTCGATTCCCGCTTCGTCGAGCGCGTCGTAGATCAATCCCATGGTGGGGTCGTGCCAGGCGTCGGACGCGCCGGTGTCGATGAGAACCGACCGCGAGCCGTCGGTGACGAAGAAGGCGTTGACCGACAGCCGCAAGTTGTCGCCGGCCAGCGGGACGGCGGCCGGCAGCGCATCGAGCGTGCGCCCGTCCTCGTCGCGGAGCCGTGTCGGCGGCATGTCGATGTACCCGTCGCGCAACGAGACCACCCGCAGGTCGCCGAATTCGAAGGTGGCATGGTGCCGGCCACTCGAGATCAAACGCATGGAACCCCTCCGTCGTGTCGGGCGCGCATCGCACGTCTCCGATAGAAGACTAAGTCTCCTTTAGAAGAACACTACACTGTGGGCAGCCAGGTACCCATCGATCGAGGAGCACGGTGGTCGAGCAAGACGGAAACGCGGCCGAACCACAGCACGGTGACGACCTGGCCGGTGCGTTCGGCGGTAACGTGCGGCGACGCCGCGAGGAGGCGGGGCTGACGCTGGAGCAGCTGTCCACACGGTCGTCGGTCAGCCGAGCGATGCTGTCCAAGGTCGAACGCGGCGAGAAGAGCCCCACGATCGGCGTCGCGTCCAGGATCGCCCATGCGCTCGACGCCTCCCTCTCGGACCTGGTCGGTGCGCCGGCCGCTGCCGCGTCCGGCGTGGCCCTTGTCATGCGCAAGAACGATCGCCCCGTTTTCCGCGACCCGGAAACCGGCTTCGAGCGGCACATGGTGTCGGCGGCCCCGGGCGCGGGACGAGCCGAGATGGTCGTCCACTACCTCCCCGCGCGGGTCTCCACCGGGCTGCTGCCCGCGTATCCGCCCGGTACGGAGAAACAACTCGTGGTGCTCGAAGGCACCCTCACCGTCGCGATCGGCGGAATCAGCGAGACCCTGAACACGGGCGACTCCCTGTTCTTCCAGGCGGACGCGGACCACGGCTTCGCCAACCCCACGAACGCTCCCTGCGAATACATCATGATCATCTCGCGCAGAACCTGACCGGCGGCAGCTTGCGGGCCTTGACCACGCCGGCCGAGTCACCGCCGAACCGGCATCCGCGGGAGACGGTGGGGTTCACGCCGGTGCGCCGGGCGGCCCCGCCGCCCACCGCCGGTACACCTCCGCCGCGATCACCAAGTCCTCCCAGGCCATGCCCACGCTCTTGAACAGCCGGGGGCGGTCCGCCGGTACGGGAGTGCGGCCGGTGACGAGATCGGCCAGGGTGCCGGCGACATGGTCCCGCCCGATGACCCCCTCGGCCTGCGGGATGATCAGGTCGCCGGCCTCGTGGAGCGCGGCGGTGCGCCCTTCGACGAAGACCGCCGAGCTCCGTACGAGCGCGGTGTCGGTCTCGCGGGCGTCCGGTTCGTGGGAGCCGACGGCCACCACGGTGGTGTCGTCCCCGATGAGCCTGCCGTCGAAGAGCGGTTCGCGGGCGGTGGTGCAGCAGACGACGAGGTCGGCCCCGGCGACCGATTCGGGTGTACCGGGGCCGGCGTCCATGCCGAGTGTCCGCGCGTACGCGGCCAGGGACTCGGCCGGTTCCGGGGCGCGGGTGACCACGGTGACCCGGTCCAGGGGCCGTTCGGAGCGCAGCGCCCGCAGGTGTCCGCGGGCCTGCGGCCCGGCGCCGAAGAGGACCAGCCGGTGGCTGCCGGGCGTGGCGAGCAGGCGCACGGCGAGGGCGGACACCGCGGGAGTGCGCAGGGTGGTGAGCGCGGCGCCGTCCAGCAGGGCGAGCGGCTGGAGCGTCGGGCCGTCCAGCAGGAGGTAGCCGCCGGTGATCCGGGGCAGCCCGGCGGCCGGGTTGCCGGGCGCCACCCCGGCGATCTTCACACCGGTGTACGGGCCCCAGGCGGCCGGCATCAGGAGCAGCTGTCCGGCCGGTACCTGGACGGTGGACCGGTCCGGGCACCGCTCGGGGTCGAGCCCGTCGCGCAGCGCACCGGCCAGCGCGTCCGCGGCTCCGGGGTGCCCGAGGAGCCCGGTCACGGTGTCGTGGTCGAGGACCGGTATCCCGTTCACGGCAGAAAGCCCTCCGGCAGGTCGTCCTGCGGGTGGAGCACGAACCGGTGCTCCCCGGTGCGGTGGGCGGTGCCGCTGATCTCGGTGATGGTGCCCTCTCCGGTACGGGACACCACCCGGCCGGTGAAGACCGTGCCCGCGATCGACTCGTGGCGCAGGGACCGGCCGGGGGTGAGGGCACCGTCCTCGGCGAGCAGGGCGAGCCGGGCCGAGGTGCCCGATCCGCACGGGGACCGGTCGAACTGGCCGTCGGCGAAGACGGTGACGTTGCGCTGGGAGGGGCCTTCGGGGGTGTCGGGCAGATCCTCGTGGAGGATGACGCCGTAGACGCCGGACAGCAGGGGGTTGTCGGGGTGCCGGCTCCCCGGGTGGTCGGCGAGGGCGCTTCGGATCTCCCGCCCCGCGGCGACGAGTCGGGGCAGCGTGGCGCGGTCCACGGTGAGCCCGAGCCGGGCCGCGGGCACGGAGGCGTAGCAGGCCCCGGCGTGGGCGAGGTCGACCTCGACGGTGCCGGCGCTGGTGGCGACGGGAACGGCACGGGCGGTCACCCGTGTCGGCACGTTGCGGAAGGTGACGCCGGTGACGCCGCCCTGCTCGCGGTGCACGGTGGCGGTGACGCGCCCGGAGGGCACATCGATGCGGACCCGGGCGGTGCCGTCGGTCGGGGCGGTGACGAGACCCTCCTCGACGGCCCAGACGCCGAGGGCCATGGTGCCGTGGCCGCACGCGGTGGAGTAGCCGTCCTTGTGCCAGAACAGGACGCCGAGGTGGGCGCCGTCGTCGTCGGGTGGGACGACGAAGCCGCCGTACATGCCGGAGTGCCCGCGTGGTTCGCGCACCAGCAGCCGGCGGAGGTCGTCCAGGGGGCCGCGG
>NZ_SRID01000403.1 GCF_004684805.1 Streptomyces palmae | reverse complement strand
GGGTTGTGGGACCGGATCGCCGACATGGGGGTGCCACGGCTGACGCCGGGCGCGGCCGTGGACGCCTTCGAGGAGGCGATCACCCTGGTCAAGCTGCTGTCCGGGGGTGGCCCGCCGGTCACCTACCGGGGCCGCCACTACCAGGTGGAGGGGATCGAGCCGGCCCCGGTGGCCGCGCCCGAGGTGTGGGCCGGGTCGGTCGGCCCCAAGTCCCTGGCCGCCGCCGGCCGGGTGGCCGACGGCTGGATCCCGGGCCACGCCGCGGACTGGCTCAGCGAGCGCTACCGCACGTCCCGGCCGATCGTCGACGAGGCGGCGGCCGCCGCGGGCCGTGCCCCGGGCGCGGTCCGCACCGTCTTCAACCTCCCCGGGCGCATCACCGACCGGCCGCTGCCCGCCACCCGCGACCACGAGGGCCGGTGGATCGGCGGCTCGGTGGAGCAGTGGGTCGAGGAGTTGACCGGAGCCGTGGTGGAGCACGGTGCCTCGGGTTTCACCCTCTTCGCCCCCGACCACGGAACACCGGACCTCGCCACCCTCGGTCGCTGGGCCCGGGAGATCGCCCCGGCCGTACGGGAGGCGGTCGCCAAGGAGAGCGCCTGAGGTCCCGTCACCCACCGGGCCGGCCAGGGTCCCGGGGGGAGACGCGGAGGGGTCCGGCGCGGCTGGGGTATGCGCCGGACCCCTTTCGGCACTCCCCGGGGGACGGGGCGCGCCACGACCGGACTCCGGGGTGAGGTCGGAATCCGAATCTGGATCATGTCTATCCGCGCCCTCCAGAGGGTCGCAATGCCGGATTCAGGAAGCTGCCAGCCGCTCCACGATGCGGACGGTGGTTGCTCATTTCGGACGCTGACCAGCGCTTCGGGGCTCCCTGGGCGCCGGGGAGCGGTGTGCGGTCCGGCGGGCGCGAGGGGCTAACGCCTGGGATCCAGGAGAGCCGGGAACGGGCGTTGCCCCGGGGCCGGGGCCGGCCCGCGGGCGCAGCCGTCGGTGCCGTGCCGGGCGGTGTGGTCGTAGAGCGCCATCAGCCGGCGGGCGGCGCGGCTGACGGCGTACCGTTCGACCGCTGCGGGCACCGGCAGCCGCCGCCCGCCGCCCGCGGCGGCGTGTTCGCGCAGCGCGGCGGCCAGCCGGGCGGCGTCCGGGGCGATCCGCCGGGCGCCGGGGGCCGCCTCGGCAGGCAGTTCGTCGAGCGCCGGGCAGTGGGCGTGCAGCACCGGCAGTCCGGCGGCGAGGGCCTCCAGTACGGCGAGCCCGAACACCTCCTCCGGGGACGGGGAGACGAAGAGGTCCATGGCGGCGAGCAGCCCGGGGATGTCGGCCGGCCTGTCCCCCGCGGTCTCCACCACGCCGTCCCGCTCGCCCAGCAGCCGTACCCGCTCGGCCACCTGGAGCCCGTACGCCAGGGTGTGCAGCCGGTGCCGCTCCGGGCCGTCACCGACCAGCAGCAGCCTGGCCCCCGGCACCTCGGCGACGGCGCGCAGCAGCAGGTCGTAGCGTTTGCCCGGGGCCAGCCGGCCCACCGCGCCGATGACGAACTCCCGCTCGGCCAGTCCGAGCCGCTTGCGCGCGGCGGCGCGCAGTCCGGGGTCGAAGCGGAAGTGGTCGGCGTCGATGCCGTACGGGATCAGGTGCACCCGGCCGCTGGGCACGCCCCAGGCGCGGAGCCGGTCGGCGACGGTGGCGGAGACCGCGACGGTGGCAGAGCCGAGGCGTTCGGAGGCGAGGTAGGCGGCGCGGGCCCGCAGGGTGTGCGGGTGGCCCTCGGGCCGGGTGCCGCCGAGCGAGTGCTCGGTGGCGACGACCGCGCGCACTCCGGCAAGCCGGGCGGCGGTCCGGCCCAGGACGCAGGCCCGGAAGAGATGGGTGTGCACCAGGTCGTAGCCTCCGGCGCGGATCAGCCGCACCAGCCTGGGCAGTGCCGGAAGGTCGCGGGGGCCGGCCGGGCCGAGGGCGGTGACCGGGGTGCCGTCGGCCCGGATGCCGGGCCCGACGGTGCCGACTCCGGTGAGGCTGACGACGTCGCAGCGCACCGGCAGCCGGCGCAGCAGCAGGCGCAGTTGCTGTTCGGCGCCGCCCGCGTCGAGACCGGTGATGATGTGCAGGACTCGCATCACGACCCTTCGGTGGTGTCGGGTACGGCCCACCCCGCCACCGTGCGCGGCCCCGGTGGTGGGCCGTCGCCCCGGTCGAAGCGGTGGGCGGCCGGCCCCGCACGCCCGCGGAGGCCGATGTCCACGCCGCCCGCGACCGCGGCGGAGGCCGATGACCGCGCCACTGCCGGCCGCGGCAGGCCGATGACCGCGCCACAACCGACCGCGCGGAAGACGACGCGCCACTGCCGACCATGGCAGAAGACAAGATGTCCATCACCTCGGACGCGCGCGGAATGGGCCGTCGGGGTGGTCGCTCGCGCCCGGGGCTCCGCCGGCCGCCGAAACCCGGGTCGAGTCCGCGGCCGCCCTGGTGCGGATGCTCCGCCGCTCGCCAGGGGTGGGGAGGTCGGAAGGTTCAGTTCAGACCGACAAGTGCACGAATGATGCCATCGGGTGATCATGCGCACCTTGACTTGTTTCGCTTCGTTGTAGAAATTGCCCCATTCGCAACACGGAAAGGATTCTGACGGTGAACCGAATCGTCAGGGCTGCGGGTATCGCCGCCGCCGGCTGTGTACTCCTTGTCGGCAGTGCCGGCGCCGCCGACGCGTGCGGCAAGGGCCAGCAGACCAGGGCCGGCACCAAGGGCACCAAGAGCGAGCGTGTCGACGACAGGCGTCACCATCACCACCACCATGGCGCGGAGGCCGAGGGCGTGGCCGTCGGCTCGCCGGGAGTCCTCAGCGGCGACGTGGTGCAGGTGCCGATCGACATCCCGGTGGAGATCTGCGGAGACACCATCAACATCATCGGGGTCCTCAACTCGGCGGTCCACAACGTGTGCGTCATCGGCTGAGCCGGCTTCGCATCGGGCCGGGCCGTCGGAGCGCTCCTCCGGCGGCCCGGCCCGTTGTGTCGGAGGCGCGGGACGCGACCTACCCCACGGCCCGGGCCGCCGCGCGGCCGGCGGTGCGACCGGAGAAGATGCAGCCGCCCAGGAAGGTGCCCTCCAGGGCGCGGTAGCCGTGCACGCCGCCTCCGCCGAAGCCCGCCGCCTCGCCGGCCGCGTAGAGTCCGGGCAGCGGCTCGCCGCCCTCGGTGAGCACCCGGGAGTGGAGGTCGGTCTCCAGCCCGCCCAGGGTCTTGCGGGTGAGGATGTGCAGCCGAACGGCGATCAGCGGCCCGGCCGAGCGGTCCAGGATCCGGTGCGGCGCGGCGGTGCGTATGAGCCGGTCGCCCAGGTATCTGCGGGCCCCACGGAGGGCCGTGACCTGGAGGTCCTTGGTGTAGGGGTTGGCGATGGCACGGTCCCGGGCGGCGACCTCGCGGTGGAGTGCCGCCGCGTCGATCAGCGGCTCCCCGATCAGGTCGTTCATCCGTCCGGCCAGCCGGTCCAGGGTCGGCTCGACGAGGAAGTCGGCTCCGTGGTCCAAGAAGGCCCGGACCGGTGCCGGCACCCCGCCCCGGGCCCGGCCCAGTACGTCGCGGAGCCGCTTGCCGGTCAGGTCGGGGTTCTGCTCGGAACCGGAGAGGGTGAACTCCTTCTCCGCCATCTTCCGGGTGAGCACGAACCAGGTGTGGTCGTACCCGGTGCCCATGATGTGCTCGAGGGTGCCGAGGGTGTCGAAGCCGGGGAAGAGCGGCACCGGCAGCCGGCTGCCGTGGGCGTCCAGCCACAGCGGGGACGGCCCGCTGAGGATGCGGATGCCGTGCTGGGGCCAGATCGGGTCCCAGTTGCGGATGCCCTCGGTGTAGTGCCACATCCGGTCCCGGTTGATCAGTCGGGCGCCGGCGTCCTCGGCGACGCCGATCATCGCCCCGTCCACATGCGCGGGCACCCCGGAGATCATGGTCTTGGGCGGGCTGCCCAGCCGCTTCGGCCAGTTGCGGCGGACCAGGTCGTGGTTGCCGCCGATACCGCCGGAGGTGACGATCACGGCCTGCGCGCGCAGTTCGAAGGCGCCGGTGACCTCGCGACTGCTGGGTGTGCCGCGCTCGGCGTCGCTGGGCGCCAGGATCTCGCCGCTGACGGTGTCCAGCGCGCCGGCGCTGCGGGAGAGCCCGGTGACGCGGTGCCGGAAGCGCAGGTGCACCCGGCCGCGGGCCACGCCCGCCCGGACCCGGCGTTCGAAGGGGGCCACCACGCCGGGCCCGGTGCCCCAGGTGATGTGGAAGCGGGGCACCGAGTTGCCGTGCCCGGTGGCGGCGTACCCACCGCGCTCGGCCCAGCCGACGACCGGGAACAGCCGCAGGCCCTGGGCGCGCAGCCAGGAGCGCTTCTCCCCGGACGCGAAGTCCACGTACGCCTCGGCCCAGCGGCGCGGCCAGTGGTCCTCGGGGCGGTCGAAGCCGGCCGTGCCCAGCCAGTCCTGCCAGGCCAGCGCCTGGCTGTCGCGGATGCGCAGCCTGCGCTGCTCGGGTGAGTCGACCAGGAAGAGTCCACCGAAGGACCAGTGGGCCTGCCCGCCGAGGGACTGCTCGGGTTCCTGGTCGAGCAGGATCACCGAGCGTCCCGCCTCGGCGAGTTCGGCGGTGGCGGCGAGTCCCGCGAGTCCCGCTCCGATCACGATCACGTCCGCGTCGTACGCCATGTGCCATCCCTGCCAGGGCTCGCCCGGAAGCGCACCGGGTGTGCGGCCGGCTTGTGGGGCGATCCTGCCTACCCGCCGGTAAGGCGTCAACCACTCCGACACCACTCGTCGCCCCGCCCCAGCCGCTGGGCCCGTCCGATCTGCTTGTATGGCGGTATGCCCGATCAAGAGCCTCTTTCGGTCGATGAACTGCTGGACATCGTGGACGAGCGGGACCGCGTGGTGGGCCAGGCCCGGCGCGCCGAGGCCACCGCCCGCAGACTGCGCCACCGATGCGCCTTCGTCCTGGTACGGGATGGCGCGGACCGGATCTTCGTACACCGGCGGACCGCCCGGAAGCTGGTGTTCCCCTCGAAGTACGACCTGTTCGTCGGCGGTGTGGTGGGCGCGGGCGAGTCCTACGACCAGGCGGCGCTGCGCGAGGCCGAGGAGGAACTGGGCGTCTCCGGGCTGCCCGTGCCGGAGCCGCTGTTCGGCTTCCTCTACGAGTCCCCGGAGCACACCTGGTGGAGCCGGGTCTACCAGGTGCGCTGCGAGCTGCCGGTGGCACCGCAGGAGTCGGAGGTCGCCTGGCACACGTTCCTCACCGAGCAGGAGGTGGCCGAGCGCCTGGACACCTGGGACTGGGTGCCGGACGGCCTGGAGGCGTACCGGCGGCTGCTCTCCTGGCGCGCCGGGGAGGCGCGGCCGCATGCCCCGTCCTGAGCCGCGCGGCGCCGTCGCGCGGCTGCGGCTGTGGTTCGAGCCGGAGCGGGTGCGGGCGGAGGGGACGACCCCGGACTACCGCTTCTCGCTCGCCAACGAGCGCACCTTCCTGGCCTGGCTGCGGACCGGACTGGCGCTGGTGGGCGGCGGCTTCGCGGTGAACCAGTTCCTGCCGGACTCGGAGCGCGTGCCGCGGGTGGTGCTGGCCGTGGTGCTGCTGGCCGGCGGTGCGGTGTGCGCGGTCCGGGCGGTCGACCGCTGGGTGCGCTGCGAGCTGGCGATGCGGCGCGGCGAGGATCTGCCGCCCTCCCGGTTCCCGGCCCTGCTGGGGGTCGGGGTGGGGCTGCTGGCGGTGGCGATGGTGCTGGTCGTGGCGTTCGGCTGGACCCGCTGATGGCCTCGGCCGGACGGGACCCGGGCCTCCAGCCGGAGCGGACCCGGCTGGCCTGGCGGCGCGCCACGCTCGCCTGCACGGTGGCCGCGGTGTTCGCGCTGCGGCAGGTGCTGCGGGGCGGGGCCCATCCGGTGCCGCTGCTGATGGCCTCTCTGGTGGCGCTGGCGTGGCTGGCGTTCCTGGCCGGGGCGCAGCTGCGGATCACCGCCCTGTCCGCGGGACGCCCACCGGTGCTGTCCACCCGGCTGGCGGTGCTGGCGGCCGGCTGCGCGGTGGCACTCGCGGTGTGCGGGGCGGTGGCCCTGGGGTGAAGGGGCGGCCCTGGGC
>NZ_SRID01000402.1 GCF_004684805.1 Streptomyces palmae | reverse complement strand
CGTGGGCGCGGAGATGTGTATAAGCGACAGGTGCGGGCGTCTCGTTCGGTGGGAGAATGACAGTCGGACCTGGGCGATCGATCGGGAGAGGGACGTGACGGGGAGACGCGTGCGGTACCGGCGGGGTCGATCACGCCCGGGTCGCCGTATCGTCGCCGCTGTGCGTTCGGGCCGGGAGGTGGTCCGGCTGGGCCGAGTGGGGGGCGGTGCCGGGTTGCGCGGGGTACGGAATGCGGTGGGGCTGGTGTTGCTGCCGTTGCCGTTGATCGCGGTCGCGGTCGCGGCGGTGCCGGCTTCGCTGTCCGGGGGCGGGGGGCGGCGGTGGTTCGGTCGCGGGGAGAGCCAGCGGGCGGAGGCGCAGGCGGCGAAGGACGCTGCCGCCGCGGCGTTCTACGAGCTGGACACGGCGCAGCGGGATCTGCGGATCTCGATCGAGACGATCACCGCGGTGGACGACTCCCCCGCCGGCCGGAAGGCGGCGGCGGACTTCGAGGCGCTGGGCCGGCGGATCGACGAGGTGAGCCACGCCTACATCACCGCCGTCGACACCTATGACCTGGACCGGGACGGTCTGGACGCCGGCACGGCGGGTCGGGCCCGGGCGGAGCTGCTGCGGGCCAAGGAGCGGCTGGACGGCGCCAGGGCCGAGCTGGGACGCTTCGAGCAGGGGCTGGGTCCGCTGCTGCAACGGGCCGAGAGCCAGCTGGCGCGGCTCGCTCCCGCGGTGGAGCGGGCCCGGCAGGCACTGCGGGCGGCGAGTGACGCCCTGGACGCGGTACGGGCCTCCGGGCTGCGGGCGGACGATCTGGCCGTCCGGCTGGCGGCGCTCGCCCCGGAGCTGACCAAGCTCAACCAGGGTGCGGCCCGGCACGGCGTGCAGGAGACCATCCGCAGGGCGGACGAGGTGCTGCGCAAGGCGGAGTCGGTGCGTCTGGACGCCGAGCGGCTGCCGGAGCGGGCCGCGGAGACGGACCGCCGGCTGGTGTCGCTGCGGACCCGGGCGGAGGCGATCACCACCCGGGCGGCCGGGGTGCAGCCGGTCCTCAGTGAGCTGCGGCGCCGGTACAGCGCGGCCTGCTGGCAGGATCTGCAGACGGTGCCCGAGCAGGCGGAGCGGGATGTCGCGCTCGCGGAGGGGAAGCTCAAGGAGGCCCAGGCCGCGCGGGACGAGCAGCGCTGGCCGGACGCGACTGCCCTGCTGGCGACCGTACGGGCGCTGCTGAACACCACCGACGAGGCGGTTTCGGCGGCCGGCGAGCGGCTGCGACGGCTTGACCAGGTGTCCTTCAGCCCGCAGCAGGAGATCGAGCGCACCCGGTTCGCCCTCCGGGACGCGCAGCGGCTGGCGATGGCCGGCCGCAGCACCCCCGACCCCCGGCACGCACGCCCCCTGGACGCCGCCGTGGAGCGGGTGGACCGGGCGGTCGCGGGCCTGGAGGGACGCCACCCGGACTGGTGGCACTTCCTGACCGAGATGGAGGCCGTCCGCCAGTCGGTGGCTCGCGTGGTCCAGGAGATCCGCGAGGAGCGCGGCGCGGGAGCGCGCTGAGCCACGACGCCCGGTACGGGACGGTTCGCGTGGGGTGGGGCATGGCGGGGGCCACTGGTTATGCTGCGGCACATGCCTCGCTATGAGTACCGGTGCCGCGCCTGCGGGACGACGTTCGAGCTGAATCGGCCGATGGCCCAGTCGTCGGACCCGGCTTCCTGCCCTGAGGGCCATGACGACACGGTCAAGCTGCTGTCCGCGGTGGCGGTCGGCGGTACGGCCGCGACTCCCCGGGCCGCCGGGGGCGGCGGTGGCGGTTGCTGCGGTGGGGGCTGCTGCGGCTGAGGGTCCGGAGCGCCGACGGAGGCCGCCTCTTCGTCGCTGCGGTGAGCCGGGCCCGGTGCCGCCGCCGAGCGGGGTACTCGCGGTGCTGCCGCGTTCCCCGTGGTCGCGTGGCGGGGCGAGTAAGGGCGCTCGGTCGGTGGGCGCGGGTGACCTGCTGCTTCGGGTGCGCGTGGGCGGGTCGCGGTCATGCTCCTGACGGCCGCCGTCGCGCTCGGGGTCTGCCCACCGGTCGCGGGGTGGGCCGCCTACCCCCGCCCGTCGTGACGGGCGCCTGGTGGGGGCCGTCGTCGGGGCGCTCGTGTTGAGGGTTGGGCGTGGGGGGCGGATGCTGGGTTCGTGTGTGCGGTCCCGGGTGGATGGCGCGCGGTGAACGGACGGCGTACGGGCCCGGGGCGCTGGCGCGAGGGAGGCCGGCGATGGTCCATACGGCCAGTACCAGCCACAGTCTGCGGCGCGGTCCCCGTCCACGGCGGGCCCAGGCGCGGCGGATCGCGTTCGATGACCAGTTGCCGCTCGATCACCGGCTGAACCAGGTCTACCGGGCCGGGGCCGGGCTGATGGGCCTGGTGCTGATCGTCTTCGGTGTCTTCGGGCTGATCGACAGGGTCGGCTTCTTCGACACCCATGGCGACCGGATCGCCGGGCTGAACACCAACGGCTCGCTGAGCGTGCTCTCCATCGTGGTGGGCCTGCTGCTCTTCGCCGGCATGGTGATCGGCGGCAACTTCGCCTCCACGCTCAACTCGGTGCTGGCGATCGGGTTCCTGCTCAGCGGCTTCGTGAATCTGGCGCTGCTGCGGACCGACTTCAACTTCCTGGCGTTCCACATCCAGAACGTGTTGTTCAGCTTTGTCGTCGGGGTGCTCCTGATGATCTTCGGGATGTGGGGGCGGGTGAGTGCCACGCTCCGGCACGACAACCCGTACTGGCGTGCCCGGCACCCGGAGGAGGCCGCGCGGGAGAGCCGCACCCAGGCTCGGGCGCGGGCCAGGGCCTTGCGGAGGTCGCTGAACGAGGGCGCCTCGCCACAGGAGATCGCCCGGCTGTGCTACAGCCCGTCCGGTCCCCCAGCGGACAAGGCCGCCGAACCCGGTACGGCGATCCCGGAGCCGGTGCCCGGGGCCGTCGGCACCGGGCACCCCGGGCAGGAGTACGGACGGGAGCAGGGGTATGGGCGGGAGCACGGGCACGGGCACCGGCGCGGCTCCAAGAGGGAGCGGCGCCGGGTCAGGTCGCGGCGTATGAGGTCGCGGCAGGCTCCGGTTACGGGCGGCGGCGGGCCAGGGTGAGGCCGTCGGCGACGGTCAGCATGACCGCCTCGGTGCGCGGGTCGGCGGCCACATGCCGGTTGAACTCCTTGATCGCGGCGGCGGCGCCGGTCGCCTCGGGGTTCACGACCTGCCCGCTGAAGAGCACGTTGTCCGCGACCAGCAGTCCGCCGGGGCGCAGCCGGGGCACCAGCTCGTCCCAGTAGGCGATGTAGTTCTGCTTGTCCGCGTCCAGGTAGACCAGGTCGAGGTGCGGCTCGGCGGGGAGCGCGCGCAACGTGTCCAGGGCGGGGGCGATGCGCAGGTCGATACGGTCCGCGACGCCCGCCTTCGCCCAGGCCTCGCGCCCGTAGGCGGTCCACTCCTCGGAGATGTCGCAGGCGATCAACGTGCCGTCGGCGGGCAGGGCCTGGGCCATGGAGAGGGCGGAGAAGCCGGTGAAGGTGCCCACCTCGAGGACCGTCCGGGCGCCGATGAGACGGACCAGGAAGGCGAGCAGCGGGCCCTGCTCCTGCGCGGACTGCATCCCGGCGGCGTCGGGCAGCTGGGCGTGGGTGGTGTCGACCAGTTCGCGCTGTACGGGGTCGAGCGGCGGATTGTTCGCCAGGACGTACGCGTACAGCTCGTCGGTGAGGGGTGCGCTCTTGTTCTCGGCCACTGCGTTCGGCTCCCAACTGCCCGGGGGCGAGGGGTCGGGGGGCGTTCGGCTCCCCAGGGGTCGGGGAGCGTACGGCCCCGGTTCCTGGGGGCGTTCCGCCTCCTGGATGGGTCGGGAGGCGTGCGGCCCCGGGTCCTGGGGAGTGCTCAGCTCCCCAGGTAGCGGAGTACCGCCAGCACTCGCCGACTGTAGCCCGAGCTGCCGGGCAGTTCGAGCTTGTCGAAGATGGCGTTGATGTGCTTCTCGACGGCGCTGCGGGAGACGTGCAGGCGCTCGGCGATGGCGGTGTTGGCGTGTCCCTGGGCCATGGCGTCCAGCACATCCCGTTCGCGCGGGGTGAGCTTGCCGAGCGGGTCGGTGTGGGTGCTGCGGACGAGGAGTTGGCGGACGACCTCGGGGTCGAAGGCGGTACGGTTCGCGGCCACCCGCTCCAGCGCGTCGAGGAACTCGTCGACCTCGACCACCCGGTCCTTGAGCAGGTAGCCGATGCCCTCGCCGGCGCCGGTCAGGAGTTCGGTGGCATAGCGCTTCTCCACGTACTGGGAGAGCACCAGCACGCCGATCCCGGTGTGCTGGGCGCGGATCCGCAGGGCGGCGCGCAGCCCCTCGTCGGTGTGGGTGGGCGGCATGCGGACGTCGACCACCACGGCGTCGACGTCCGGGTGGCGCTCGACCTCGGCGAGCAGGGCGGTCGCGTCGCCGACCGCGGCCACCACCTCGTGGCCCTCCTCCGCGAGCAGCCGCACCAGCCCCTCGCGGAGCAGGGTGGAGTCGTCGGCCAGGATGATCCTCATACGGGGGTGGCTGCCTCTCCGGTGGTGGGTCGGGGGTCGGGGACGCCGTCCTCGCCGGCGGCGGGCGCGGCGTGGACGGTACGGGGTGCGGTGGCGGGTGGTTCGGCGGGATCGCCGAACCGACGGGAGTGACCAGGGTCGCGGGCGGTACGGGCTGCGGCGACGGACGCCTCGGCAAGGTCACCGAGCCCGCGGGAGTGGACGGTACGGGCTGCGGCGACGGACGCCTCGGCGGGATCGCCGTGCCCGCGGGAGGGGCCGGGGCCGTGGGCCGCGGGTTCGCCGCAGGGCAGTTCGGCGGTGACGGAGGTGGGCCCGCCGGGTGGGCTGTCCACCCGCAGCCGGCCGTCGAGCGCGGCCACCCGTCGGGCGAGGCCGAGCAGCCCGCTGCCCGCCGGGTCGGCGCCGCCGGTGCCGTTGTCGGTGATCCGTACCAGCAGGGTGGCCGGGTGCCGGGCGGCGACGTGGGGTGCCCCGGCCGGGTCCCGGTAGCCGAGGCTGACCCGGATCCGGTCGGCCCCGGAGTGCTTGACCGCGTTGGTGACGGCCTCGCAGACCACGAAGTAGGCGGCGGTACGGACCGCGGTGCCGGGCTCGTCGGGAAGCCGGTGGTCCAACTCGACCGGTACCGCGGAGCGTTCCGCGACGGTCTCCAGGGCGGCCCGCAACCCGGCCTCCTCCAGCACCGTGGGATAGACCCGCCATGCCACCTCGCGCAGTTCGGTGAGCGCCTGGCGGCTTTCCGCGTGGGCCTGGGCGAGCAGCGCCGCGGCCCGCGCCGGATCCTGGCTGCGGCGCGCCCGGCCGAGCAGCATGCCCAGGGCCACCAACCGCTGCTGGACCCCGTCGTGCAGATCGCGCTCGATACGGCGGCGCTCGTCGTGCACGGCCTCCACCACCCCGGCCCGGCTGCTGGCCAGCTCCTCGATACGGCGTTCCAGCTCCTCCTGGTGGCTGGGGCCGAGGAAGTGGCGGGCCAGCCGGCCTTCCAGCGCGGCGACGCCGATCATGCCCTGCACGCCGAGGAAGAGCAGCAGCATTCCGCCCACCCCGGAGGAGATCACCACCAAAGCGGTGTTGTGGGTCATGATGAACCAGCCCCAGCACAGGAAGCTGGCGTACGCCAGCCCGCAGAGCGCGGAGAGCAGCACCAGCCCGCCGAGCAGGCCCAGCGCCCAGCGCGCCGCCAGGTACTGGAAGGCGCGGCGGTCGGTGTGCTCGGCGGACACCTGGTGGCGCAGCAGTCCGGCCAGCCGCCGCCGCTCCACCGCCACAAGCCGCCGTACCCCCGCGGTCACCGGGCCCAGCACCCGCTGCCGGGTGGCCGGCCAGGCGGTCACGCACAGCAGGGCCAGCCCGGACACGGCCACGTAGAGCAGTTCCACGGCGGCGGTGCACAGCCCGGCGGCCAGACCGGTGACCAATCGCCCCCCGGCCCGTGCCCAGCCGTTCCGGCCGCCGTCTTCGACGTGTACGCTCCTTCGCCGCATGGGGATCACGCTAGCCGGGCGCGCTGGGCGGGACACTGAGGATTTCCGCAGCGTGTGGGTGGTGCGGACGCCCGCCCCGGCCACCCCCGACC
>NZ_SRID01000401.1 GCF_004684805.1 Streptomyces palmae | reverse complement strand
CCCCCGGCGCCCGACCACCTGGGCTCAGCCCCACACCCCCGGCGCCCGATCACTCGGGCTCAGCCCCGCATCCCCGCGCCCGACCGGCCGCGGGCTCCGGTCCGTCCCCAGCGCCGATCGCGGTTGTCCCCAGCTTTGACTGGGTTATCCACAGGTTGCCCTCATCATCTGGGGATAAGTCGATGCCCGCCCCCCTGGGGAGTCGACAAATCTCTGTATCCACCCTGCTGGTATCCACAGCCCCCACCCGGCCATCCGTCATCCAGAATTCGCCGATCAACCCCTTCGAAGGAGGAAAAGTGAAGCATTCCCATCCGAAAGAGTGTCCCGTTGAGGTTTGATGCCGGAATCCGCCGGACATCACCAGCGAGCCGGAATGATCGATTCCGGCATCCACAGTTCCCACACACAGGCTGTGGATAACTATGCACAACACTCACACCCCTGTGGACAAGCGCGAGCACCATCCCCTCGCCCGCCCTCCGTCCAACTCGGCCACGACGCAAGGAAGTACACAGAAGTACCGTACGTCCGGTCAGCGGCGCGAACCCTGTATGCCCCATTTCAGCGAATGCACGGGAATTCCGTTGACGACATTCGGAAGATCGAATTCCGCTACTCGACGACACACCGGCAACCCCACCTTTCCCGTACACCACATTGCCCAAATCGGACAAAACGCAATGCAAGGGAATATCGGGTCGTGGCCCGAGGTCCGACACCGGTAACCTGGGGGAGTGATTGACCTTCGCCTGCTCCGTGAGGACCCCGACCGTGTGCGCGCCTCCCAGCGTGCCCGTGGAGAGGACGTCGGCCTTGTCGACGCGCTTCTCTCCGCCGACGAGCGGCGCAGGTCGTCCAGCGTCCGCTTCGACGAGCTGCGTGCCGAGCAGAAGGCGCTCGGCAAGCTCATCCCCAAGGCCGCCGGCGACGAGAAGGCCGCGCTGCTGAAGAAGGCCGGCGAGCTCTCCGCCGCGGTCAAGGCCGCCGACGCCGAGCAGGACGCCGCCAAGGACGAGGCCCACTCGCTCCTGCTGCGCCTGGGCAACCTGGTGCACCAGGACGTACCGGTGGGCGGCGAGGACGACTTCGCCGTCCTGGAGACCATCGGCACCCCGCGCGACTTCGCGGCCGAGGGCTTCGAGCCCAGGGACCACCTGGAGATCGGCCAGGCGCTGGGCGCCATCGACGTGGAGCGGGCCGCCAAGGTCTCCGGCTCGCGCTTCTACTACCTGACCGGGATCGGCGCGCTGCTGGAGCTCGCCCTGGTCAACGCCGCCATCGCGCGCGCCACCGAGGCCGGGTTCGTACCGATGCTGACCCCGGCGCTGGTGCGGCCGCACGCCATGGAGGGCACCGGCTTCCTCGGCCAGGCCGCGGAGAACGTCTACCACCTGGAGAAGGACGACTACTACCTGGTCGGCACCTCCGAGGTCCCGCTCGCCGCGTACCACATGGACGAGATCGTCGACGCCGACCGGCTGCCGCTGCGCTACGCGGGCTTCTCCCCCTGCTTCCGCCGCGAGGCCGGTACCTACGGCAAGGACACCCGGGGCATCTTCCGGGTGCACCAGTTCGACAAGGTGGAGATGTTCTCCTACGTCGCGCCGGAGGACGCCGAGGCCGAGCACCGCCGGCTGCTGGAGTGGGAGAAGGAGTGGCTGACCGCCCTGGAGCTGCCGTTCCAGGTGATCGACGTGGCCACCGGCGACCTGGGGGCCTCCGCCTCGCGGAAGTTCGACTGCGAGGCCTGGATCCCCACCCAGGGCAAGTACCGCGAGCTGACCTCGGCCTCCAACTGCGACGAATTCCAGGCCCGCCGCCTGTCGGTCCGGATGCGCGAGACCGTCGAGGGCAAGCAGCAGGTGCGCCCGCTGGCCACGCTCAACGGCACGCTCTGCGCGGTGCCGCGCACCATCGTGGCGATCTTCGAGAACCACCAGCAGGCCGACGGCTCGGTCCGGGTTCCCGAGGTCCTGCGGCCCTACCTGGGCGGGCGTGAGGTCCTGGAGCCGCTCGCCACCTCCACCGCCAGGTGAGCGCGCCCGACCCGTCCGGCCCCCTGCCCTATCGGCTGATCGCGACGGACCTCGACGGAACACTGCTGCGTTCCGACGACACCGTCTCCCCGCGCACCCAGGAGGCGCTCGCCGCGGCCACCGCGGCGGGCGCCGCGCACCTGGTGGTGACCGGCCGCGCGGTCCCCTGGACCCGGCCGATACTGGAGGCCCTCGGCTACCAGGGGCTCGCCGTGTGCGGGCAGGGCGCCCAGCTCTACCACGCCGGCGAGGACCGCTTGCTGACCTCGGTGACGCTGGACCGGCAGCTGGCCGCGCTGGCCCTCGCCAAGATCGAGGCGGAGGTCGGTCCGCTGATGCTCGCCGCCAGCCGGGACGGCCTGGAGGGCGAGGTGCTGGTGGGCCCCGGCTACCGCTCGGCGGGCAGCGGGCTGCCGTACCTGGAGTTCACCGACCGGGCCGAGCTGTGGGCCGAACCGGTCAACAAGCTCTACATCCAGCACCCCCGGCTGACCGACGAGCAGCTGACCGAGGCCGCGCGGGCGGCGGCCGGCGGACTGGTCGGGGTGGCCCTGTCCGGCCCGGACATCGTGGAGCTGCTGCCGCTGGGGCTCACCAAGGCCACCGGTCTGTCCCTGGCCGCCCGCCGGCTGGGGGTCGGCTCCGCCGAGACCATAGCCTTCGGCGACATGCCCAACGACATACCGATGTTCGGCTGGGCCGGGCACGGCGTGGCGATGGACAACGCCCACCCCGAGCTCAAGGCCGTCGCCGACGAGGTGACCGCCGCGCAGGACGCGGACGGCATCGCGCTGGTGCTGGAGCGGCTGTACGGCCCCCTGGGCTGAGCCGGTAACCCCGGCACCCGCTGGAACACCGAGGGCCCGCCTCGGGCGTGCGCGCGCACGCCCGAGGCGGGCCCTCGCGGGTCCGACGCGCTTACCGGACCCTTCGCCCGAACCTTTCGGCCGGTGCTCAGCCGAAGATGCTGACCGCCTGGTAGTAGGTCCAGGCGGTGGCGTCGCAGGAGGACTTGGTGACGCCGCTGTAGCGGTTGCAGACCCGCTTGAGGTCCTCGTAGAAGGCACTGTCCAACCGGGACTTGTTGGCCGCGAAGGTGCCCATGGCCTTGTAGTTGCGGTAGCCGAAGTCATGCCGCGCGCAGGACATCTGGAACGGGAACCCGAAGGGGTTGTCGGGGGAGCTGCTGCAGTAGTCGGTGGACCAGTCGAACTGGTACGCCGACCAGGAGGACTGGTTGTTCCGCGCGGTCTGCCAGGCGTTGTAGCTGGTGGCGCTGGTCTGCGTCCAACTCGACAGCACCTGCGCCTTGTCGGCGGGGACTGCCTCGGCGGGCGTGGCGAGGGCGATGGTGGCGGCAGCGGCAGCGGTCATCGCGGTGGCGACGAGGCTTCGGGTCAGCCGGCGCATGCGGTTCCTCCGATGGAGTGACGTCCCGTCAAGCGGGGTGCTGGCAGGGGGAGACGGAGCAAGAGCGAGATGGCGCTCCCCCAGGGTTCGGCGCGTCCCTGACAAGCGTCAACCGTTCGGCCACTCCTTGGCATGAACAGGACGTTAATCGTTACTACGCGCGTAGCGTTATGCGCGCTATGCGGCCGACAGACCGATACGGGGGTGGCAGCCACGGGGGCGCGCCGAGGGCGCGCGGAGGCTCGGCCGGGACGAGGGCACGATTGCGGCGGGCCTCGCCCGCCCGGCGGTGCGGCTGTCTCGGGGCGAAGATGTGCCGGCCCCGGACCACCGGGGTCGGTGGACCCGTCGGGGTCGGCGGACCGCCGGGGTCGGCGGACAGGAGGTGTCCGGTCGGCGGGCCAGTGCCTCGGCCACCGATATGGCCGCGTCCGGGGTGCAGCGCACCCGTATCAGCCACAGGGTCTCGCCCAGCCGCGCCGGATCGGTCAACCCCATGACCCGGACCGCCCCGGAGGACCGCAGCCGGGTGTAGCGACGGGCCACGGTCTGGTCGGAGACCCCGAGCGCCTCGGCGATCCGGCTGAACGGAGCGCGTCCGTCCAGTTGGAGCGCATGGGTCAGTGCCCGGTCCAGGTCGTCGTACTCCGTGGGCCCCGGGCCGCTCGGTCGCGGACCCCTGCCGCTGTCGGCTCTCACCGTCGGGACGGTATCCGATGCCGGTTGGCACGGCAGGCTCCGGCCGCGCCCGCCGAAATCGCCCCGGCCGCCCACTGGTTGGGCGGTCGCGGGCCCATGTCGGGTCGGCACCCGCCCTCGCCGGTCGTACGGTCCGGACCGTGTCCCGGCCGGCGGGGGACGGGTTGCCGCCCTGGGCCCTGTGGTGATCGTCGCGCTTCACGGATACCCAAGTCAATCCTCGGGTTTTCTTTCAAACCCCCCAGCTATAGCTTGGGTTGGTGACTCTTGACGACCTTCGCGCCTTTGTCTCCGTCTGCGAATCCGGCAGTCTCAGCGCCGTGGCCCGCGAGCTGGGTTGCACCCAGTCCGCGGTGAGCCAGCGCATCAAGCGGCTGGAGCGGGAGCTGGGCATCACCCTGCTGGAGCGCCAGCCGCGCGGGGTGGCCCCCACCCACGCGGGCCGGATCCTGCACCGTTCCGCGGCGGACGGGCTCGGCGGGCTGGACCACGCACTGCGGCGCCTGGACGATCTGCGGCAGGGCGGCGGCGGTACGGTCCGCGTCACCACCGGCGCCACGACCGTACGGCACTTCATGTCCGCCGCCGTGGTGGCCTTCCGGCAGCGGCACCCGCGCGTCAACCTGGAGTTCCAGACGGAGAACTCCAGCCGCGGCTGCTTCCAGGCCCTGGCCGCCAACACCGCCGACCTGGCCTGGATCACCATCGGCCCGCCGGTGCGCGGCGTGCAGCAGCGGCCGGTGATCGAACTGCCCTGGGTGCTGGCGGTACGCGCCGACGACCCGCTCGCCGAGCTCACCGAGATCGGCCCCGACGACCTGGCCGCCATCCGCCACATCCGGCTGCCGGAGAACTCCGTCTCCCGGCACCGACTGGACGAGCTCCTCACCCGCCAGGGCACCGAGCCGGACTCCACCACCAGCGTGGCCGACTGGGACACCGCGATCCTCCTGGCCGAGCTGGGGCTCGGCCACGCGGTGGTGCCGGCCCTCCCCGGCTGGCACGAATCCGCCCGCCGTGATCTCCGCCTGATCCCGATCCCCTGGCTGCCGGCCCTCGCCGCGGGCTGGGCGGTGCGCCAGTGGGACGCGCTGAGCCCGGTGGCGGTCGAGTTCGCCCGGACGGTGGCGGCGAGCCTGACCGACCCGGAACCGGAGCCTGAAGTTGTAGGATGACCGGGTAACCGGATGAAACGGATAGCGAGGAGGACGCGCATGGCGCTCCGGGCAACGGGACGTACGTCCCTGGTGGACGCCGTCGTGGAGCAGCTGCGCGCCCAGCTCACCGCCGGTGAGTGGCGGGTCGGCGACCGTGTCCCCACCGAGCACGCCCTGGCCGAACAGCTCCAGGTCGGCCGCAACACCGTCCGCGAGGCGATCCGGGTACTGGTGCACGCGGGGATGCTCCAGTCCCGCCAGGGCGAGGGCACCTTCGTGGTCTCCACGGCCGACCCCGCCGCCGTTGTCCGGGACCTGCGCCGGGCCGGCATCCGGGACGTACTGGAGCTGCGGATCGCCCTGGAGGCGGAGGGCGCCCGGCTGGCCGCCCTGCGGCATGAGCCCGCCGACCTGGCCCGGATGCGCTCCGCCCTGGCCGCCCAGGCGGCATGCGAGGAGACCGGCGACGGGCCGGACTCCGACAGCCACGAACTCCACGCCGAGCACGATGTGGAGTTCCACACCGCCGTGGTGGACGCCGCCCACAACTCCGCGCTCAGCGCCACCTACGCCTGGTTCAGCGGCTCGGTCCGGGAGGCGCTGGTGGCGGCGCTGGGAGACCGCGACATGCCGCGCATCCTGCCCGCGGGCCACCACGCCTTGGTGGACGCCATCGAGTCCGGCGATCCGGCCGCCGCCGAGGCCGCCGCCCGCGCCCTGCTCGACGTGCCGATGCGCGCGGTGGACGCGCTGCTGGCCCGCGACGTGCCGACGGCCCGGGCGCAGCCCTGACCGCCCTCCCCCACGCGCTCGAACGGCACCACCCGAAAGGCCCCTC
>NZ_SRID01000400.1 GCF_004684805.1 Streptomyces palmae | reverse complement strand
AGAGACAGGGGGCAGAGGGGCGGGCCTGGCTCGCCCCGTCACCGGGTGCGGGATGTCGCGCCTGGGTCGGGGGCCGTCAGGTACCGCTGGACGATGGGGCCGACCATCGCCACGATCTCCTCGGTCTCCGCCGAGGCGATCGGCTCCATCCGGAGCACATAGCGGAGCATCGCGATCCCGATCAATTGCCCGGCCGCCAGCTGCGCCCGGAGCCCGGGTTGGGGCACGTCCGCCAGTTCGCCGGCCATCCGGGCCAGGATCCGCCGCTCGATCAGCCCCCGCAGCACCCCGGCCGCGACCTCGTTGGTGAGCGCCGAGCGGAGGACGGCCAGCATCGCCTCGCAGGTCTCGGGGCTCTCCCAGATCGCGAACATGGCGCGCGCCATCCGTTCGCCCGCCTGCTCCCGGCCCCCGGCCGCCACCGCCTCGGGCACCGTCGGCGCAGGCGCGAAGCTCAGTTCGATGGCCGTCTCGAACACCTGCTCCTTGGTGCCGAAGTAGTGGTGCACCAGCGCCGGGTCCACCCCGGCCGCCTTGGCGATCCCGCGCACCGAGGTCTTGTCGTAGCCGCGCTCGGCGAACTCGGACCGGGCCGCCCGCAGGATCCGGTCCCGCGCACCGGGCCCCGCCGCGGTCCCGTTGCGGGCCGGGCGGCCCCGACGGCGCGAGACGGGCAAGACGTCCTCCGGCGGGACGATCGCCGGGCCCTCCGACGCGATGACCCCGGGCAGGACGGCCTCCGGCACGGCGTTCTTCCCGAGCCCCGAGCCCGACAGCGCACCGGGATCCCCGCCCGCTACCACTCCAGGCGCCGAGCCCGACACCGCACCGGATCCCGGATCCGGCACCACTCCGGGTGCCGCGCCCGCCACCGCACCGGGATCCGGGTCCGTCATGAGCCCGGGACGCGGGTCGGGGAGGCGAGGTGCAGCCGGGTGAAGGCCAATGCCTCCGCCAGGTCCGCCTCGCGCTCGGCGCTGGACATGGCCCGGCGGGTGTTGACCTCGACCACCACATGGCCGCTGAAGCCGGTGGCCGCCAGCCGCTCCAGGAGTTCGGCGCAGGGCTGGGTGCCGCGGCCGGGCACCAGGTGCTCGTCCTTGGCGGAGCCCCCGCCGTCGGCCAGGTGGATGTGCGCCAGCCGATCACCCATCCGGTCGACCATCTGGAGGGCGTCGGTGCGCGCGGTGGCGGTGTGCGAGGTGTCCAGGGTGAAGTGACGGTAGTCGTCCTTGGTGACGTCCCAGTCCGGGGCGTACGCGAGCATCTCGCGGTCCCGGTACCGCCACGGGTACATGTTCTCGACGGCGAACCGTACGTCCGTCTCCCCGCACATCCGCCAGATGCCGCGTACGAACTCCCGGGCGTAGCCGCGCTGCCAGCGGAAGGGCGGGTGCACCACCACGGTGGAGGCCCCCAGCCGCTCGGCCGCCGACTTGGCCCGCTGGAGCTTCACCCAGGGGTCGGTGGACCACACCCGCTGCGTGATCAGCAGACAGGGCGCGTGAACGGCCAGGATGGGCACCCCGTGGTAGTCGGAGAGCCGGCGCAGCGACTCGATGTCCTGGCTGACCGGATCGGTCCACACCATGACCTCGACCCCGTCGTATCCGAGGCGGGCGGCGATCTCGAAGGCCGTCGCCGTCGACTCGGGATAGACCGACGCCGTGGACAGGGCGACCTTCGCATCCGGGATGCGCACTACTGGCTCTGTCACGAGGGACAGCGTACGGCCGTGCGTCAAGACGACGGCAGGTGGTCACACGGACGACGGTACGCGGTCAGGACGCGGGGAGGTGGTCCAGGCGGCGCAGGATCAGGCCCTCGCGCAGTGCCCAGGGGCAGATCTCCAGCTCATCCACCCCGAACAGGTCCATGGCGCCCTCCGCGACCAGCGCCCCCGCGGCCAGCTGCTGGGCCCGGCCGTCCGACACGCCCGGCAGGCCGGCACGCTGCGCGACGGGCATCTCGGCCAGCTTCGGCACCCAGTTCTCCAGTGCCCGGATGCCCAGCTTGCGGTGCGTGTACGGGCCGTCCGCCGAACGGTCGGCACCGGCTATCCGGGCCAGCTGCTTGAAGGTCTTGGAGGTACCGACCACGTGGTCGGGCGTGCCGATGCGACTGAAGTCACCCACGAGCCGGGCGATCTGCGCCCGTACGTGCCGGCGCAGGGCGCGGACGTCGCCGGGGTCGGGCGGGTCACCAGGCAGCCAGGCCGAGGTGAGCCGGCCGGCGCCCAGCGGCAGCGAGGCGGCGATGTCCGGCACCTCGTCCAGACCGTAGGCGATCTCCAGGGAGCCGCCGCCGATGTCCAGGACCAGCAGCCGGCCCGCCGACCAGCCGTACCAGCGGCGCGCGGCGAGGAAGGTGAGCCGCGCCTCCTCCTCGCCGCTGAGCACGGTGAGGTTGACGCCGGTCTCCTCGGCGACCCGGGCCAGTACCGCCTCGGCGTTGGCGGCCTCGCGCACCGCGGAGGTAGCGAAGGGGAGCACCTCCTCCACGCCCTTGTCCTCGGCCGCGAGCATCGCCTCCTTGATCACCGCGATCAGCCGGTCGATGCCGTTCGTGCTGATGGAGCCCTCGGCGTCCAGCAGCTCCGCCAGCCGCAACTGCACCTTGTGCGAGTGCGCGGGCAGCGGGCGGGCGCCCGGATGCGCGTCCACCACCAGCAGGTGGACGGTGTTCGAACCCACGTCGAGGACTCCGAGTCTCATGCCCGCACGCTACTGGGCGCACCACGCGGTCAGACACACGTCCCCGCCCGCATACGCTTGGGGTGTGGCAAAGACCAAAAAGGCGAAGCAGGGCAAAGCCTCCGAGAAGGGCTCCAAGAAGGAGTCCACGAAGGACCTCCAGCGGGACTCGGTGAAGGACTCCCGCGAGGACCTGGCCAAGGGCTCCGCGAAGGACGCCGTGAAGGGCTCCGCGAAGGGCTCCCGCGAGGTCGGCGGCGAGGCCCTCGGCGGCCTGCCCGGGACCGAGGTCCCGGACGAGGTGGGTCTGGACTTCTCCCGCGCCTGGGTGGAGTTCCCCGACCCGGCCGACGACGAGCAGGTCTTCCGCTGCGATCTCACCTGGCTGACCTCCCGCTGGACCTGCGTCTTCGGCCAGGGCTGCCAGGGCATCCAGGCCGGCCGGGCCGCCGACGGCTGCTGCACCCTGGGCGCCCACTTCTCCGACGAGGAGGACGAGCAGCGGGTGGCCCGCGAGGTGGCGCGGCTCACCCCTGACCTCTGGCAGTTCCACGAGGAGGGCAACCGCACCGGCTGGACCCAGGTCGACGAGGACGGCGAGCGCCAGACCCGTCGCCACAAGGGCTCCTGCATCTTCCAGAACCGCCCCGGTTTCGCGGGCGGGGCGGGCTGCTCGCTGCACATCCTGGCGCTGCGCGAGGGGCGCGAACCGCTGGAGACCAAGCCGGACGTGTGCTGGCAGCTGCCGATCCGGCGCACCTACGACTGGATCGACCGCCCGGACGACACCCGGGTGCTGCAGATCTCCATCGGCGAGTACGACCGCCGCGGGTGGGGGCCGGGCGGCCACGATCTGCACTGGTGGTGCACCTCGGCCACCTCCGCGCACGGCGCCGGCGAGCCGGTGTACGTGTCCTACCGCGCGGAGCTCACCGAACTGATGGGCCCGGCCGGGTACGCCGAGCTGGTCAGGCACTGCGAGGCCCGCCTGGCCTCCCAGCTCCCCCTGCTCGCCCCGCACCCGGCCGACCCGGCACCCGCCGAACGGAGCTGACCGGGCCGACCGTCCGAGGCGCTCCTCGGCACCCACGGCGGCGTACCGGCTTCGGCTCACCCACGGCGGCGTACCGCCCTTGACGCACCCCGGCCGGGGCGTACCGCTTCACCAGGCCCACGGCCGGCGTCCCCGGCGGGTCCGCCACGCCCCGCCGTCCGCTAGCCGGAACGGCCGTGGCCGGGTGGCCCGGTGGACGAACGGCCCAGCGGCTCAGCGGCCCGGCGGCCCGGGAGCGGCTGCTCTCCGGCACCCCGCGCCTGCCGCGCTACCGCGCCCCCACCGCTACGGCGCCGCCGGTGCGTCCCGCCACGGGGGGTGGGGAAGTCCGGTCGGCCTGAGGGGCGCGGGGGGTGCGGCCATCGTGGGTGGCTCGCCCGGCGCCGTGGACGGGATGGCCAGGGGTACGGGCACCGGCGCCGGCGGGGGTGTCGCCGGCGCGGGATCGGGCCGGCGGTCCGCTCCGTGCCCGTCGATCACCACCACCCCGTCGCCAGGTGTCACCCTCACCCGTGCGCTCCAGTCGCCCCCGGGCTCCCGATCCCGGTCCACGGCCACCGTGACGCTGGTGGACTCGCCGGGCCGCAGCTGCCCCGCGGTACGGCTCAGCAGGAGCCAGGGCGCACTGGTCGCCGCCGTCCAGCGGACCGGTGCGCCGCCGGAGGCGGTCAGCGTGATCACCGTGAACCCCTCTCGGGGCTCGGCCTCCACCGCCAGCCGGCCCGGGCCCGCCGCCGAACGCCGCGGGCCGGATTGGCCGGTACGTCCGGCCCCGCTCCGGGCGCCCTTCCCGCGCTCGGCCCCCGGGCCGCCACGGCGCGCACCGTCCTCGGCCGCGCCGCCGGAAGCGCCCGAGCCGTCAGCACTGCCGGAGGCACCGGGCCCACCCGGGGCACCCGACAGTGACGGCGACGCCGGAGGCACCGGGGGCAGCGGCGAGGCCAGCAGTTCCGGCGGCGCGGGCGGCATCAGGGGCAGCGGCTCCCTCGGCGGGGTGCCCTTCCGCCGCCGCTCCGGCTCCAGGGCGGTCTCCCGGGTGGCCCAGCCACCCGCGCTGGCACCCAGCACCTCGACCGAGAGCCGGGAACCCCCGGCCTCCGAAACACCCCGGGTGGGGTGCGCCCCGCCCTCCCTGCGCGGGTGGATCCCGTACGGGCGCTCCTCGAGTCCGAACCGCTCCTGCCGCCTGGACATCGCGTCCACCTCCGCGGTGCCACCGACGTGCGGTGCGCCGCGGTAGGCCGCCCAGAGCGCGAACGCCGGAGCCACGGCCACGGTGGCGACCACGGCCACCGCCATCACACGGCCACGCCGCCTACGACGGCGGGCGGAACGGTCCTTGGGCTCCAGCGGGAATCCGAAACGGTCGAAGCTCGGCCCCGCGCCGGCGCGCGCCGGGCGCATGCGCAGGGCGCACAACATTGCGGCGTGCACCTCCGGACGCGACGCTTCCACCACGGGGAGCGCGGCGGCGGTGGCCGCCGTACCCGGCCAGGGCCCATCCGCCGTGGCGTGCTCCGCCCGGCGACGGCACTCCCGGCAGTCGTCCACATGCCGCACCAGCTCATGCCGGAGTGCGGCCGACAGCAGCACCTGGTTGTCCAAGGCCAGCCGCGACACCATCGGACAGCTTCCCAGCTCCACCACGGCGAGCGCGGCACGGGTGCGCTCCACCTCGCAGGCGGCGCTGGCGAGCAGCTCCCGGGTCTCGTCCCGCTCCCGCCCCAGCACCGCCGCGACCTCCTGCGGCGCCAACTGGTGCCGCACCGCCAACTCCAGCGCCTCCCGCTGCTCCGAACTGGTCCCGGCGGCCTCCGGCCAGGCCAGCGCGGCCAGTTCACCGCGGTGCCGCTCGCCCTCGGATGCCGCGGCGGCGTACCCCTCCTGCCCCTCCTCCGGCCCGGGGGCGGCGCCCTCCTCCTCGGATTCCGCGGCGGCGCACTCCCGCTCCCGGGGGTCGGTGGGGGCGCCCGCTCCCCACCCGTCAGGGGCGCGCTCGGTGACCATGGGTTCCGTGGCCACGGGTTCGCCCGGTTCACATCCGTCAGGCGCGCGGCCGCCCTCCTCGGCTCCGGGGGGTGCGCCTACGACGCCCCCGGACTCGGCCGCCCCGCCGCCCTCCCCGTAACCACCGGAGGCATCCACGGCCTCCCCGCCACACGCCTCAGAACCACCGGAGGCACCCACGGCCTCCCCGGCGCTCTTCGCAGAACCGCCGACCACACACAGGTCCCCACCGGAGTCGGCCCCGCCGGTCTCCTCACATCCGCCCTGGCCGGCCCCGTCGTCCCGATCGGCCCGCCCCTCTTCCGCGGGGCGCTCGGACCGACCCTCACCGCAAGCCGCCTCGGCCGGCTCCCCGCCATCGGCTCGCTCGGCACCCTCCGCCCGCTCCC
>NZ_SRID01000003.1 GCF_004684805.1 Streptomyces palmae | reverse complement strand
GGTGTGCGGCGGGGGGTGGCCGAGGGCTTCGGCTCCCTCCCGGAGCGGTCCTCGTCGTCGGGGGTCTGTGCCAGTTCCAGCGGGGCACCGGCCGCGTCCGCCGGCAGCCGGGTCGCCAACCACAGCGAGTCGAGCAGTTCCTGCTGCGACAGGTCGACCCCGCTCGCCGCGAGAACGGCCCGCACGGTGTGCAGGGTGGCCAGCGCGGGATCGTGTGCCGAGTCGGCGCCCGGGGAGCCGCCCTCGTGGCCCTCCGGGGCGGCGGCACTGACCAGGAGGGTGATTCCGGCTTCCTCGAAGGCGCCGTTGAGGGCCCGCAGCAGTTCCCGCCACCGGTTCGGTGGGACCTCGTCGGCCATGAAGGCGCGGCGGACCTCGTCGCCCGTGACACGGCCGGCCGCCCTGCCGCGCTCCAGGACCGCCCGCACCGCGGGATACGCGGCGAACTCCGGTCGCGCCGTGCGGGACCGCCCGCTGCCGGTGTCCTCCTCCGGCACCGCTCAGACCGCCCCGTCCAGCTGGTGCAGCACCGCGTCGAGGAGTCCGTCCGCCGACAGGTCCACCCCGCCCACCCGCAGGAAGACCGCGTTGAGCAGTTGGTCGGTGGCGAGTTCGCGGGCGGCGCGGCGGCGGAGGAAGGTCTCCAGCAGGTCGTCCACCTCCGTGAGGGACTCCGAGCCCAGATGGGCGCGGACGATCTGCCGCAGCCGCTCCTCGTCCGGGGCGGGCAGTTCCAGGCGGACGCAGCGGCGCAGGAACGCCGGTGGGAAGTCCCGCTCGCCGTTACTGGTGATCACCACGACCGGGAACTCCCGGCAGCGCAGCCGCCCGCGCCGTACCGTGGCCTGCTCACCGGGCCGCTCGGTGAGCACCGCCACCTCGGCCTGCTCCTCGGGCAGCCGGGCCAGCTCCGGGATGTCGAACTCGCCGTCCTCGAAGACCGTGAGCAGGTCGTTGGGGAGGTCCACATCGCCCTTGTCGAGTTCGTCGATGAGCAGCGCCCGGGGCCGGTCGCCCGGCACCAGTGCCGTGCCCAGGGGTCCGAGCCGGACGAAGCTGCCGATCGACGGTTCCTCCTCGTCGTTCTCCCGCCGCAGTGTGGTCTCCCGGAGCCTGCCGATCGCGTCGTAGCGGTAGAGCGCGTCCTGCACGGTGGAACGGCTGTTGATCGGCCAGTGCAGCACCTCGCCCAGACCCAGCTCATGGGCGACCGCCTTGGCCAGGGAGGACTTGCCGGTGCCGGGCGGGCCGGTGACCAGCAGCGGGCGCCGCAGATGGAGCGCGGCGTTGACCACGTCGGCGTGGCGGGGCGAGATGAGGTACGGCTGGGGGCGGGGCGGGGCCGTCGCCTCCCGTGCTCCCGGATCCCCGTCCTCCTCCGCGCGGTCTTCGAACCGCCGCCAGGGCGGGGCGGGCGGCATGGCCGGCTCGCGCCGCCGCCCGTCCCCGTGGAAGAGCCGCCACCCCTGCTGCGTACTCATGGCACAACCTCTCTGTCGGACGGGTCGGCGAGCCACGGCCCGGACCACCCGGTGGCGCCGTCCGGGTCCCGCCCCGCGGCGGGCGGCTCCACCGGGTCGTACGCGCCGGGTGTCCGGGCACTCGGTTCCCCTGGTTCGGCGAGCTCCAGTTCGGGCAGCGGCCGGTCGGCGTCGGCCCAGGCGAGCACCGGTCGGCCCGGGTGGTCGGCAGGGCGCTGCAAGGTCTTGCTGCGGTAGATCCGGACCGCGTCCGGGAGTTCCCGCGCGGGCACCGGCGAGGCGTACCGTACGGCGGGGGAGCCGGGCTCGCCGCTGCGGTCCCAGAGCACCACCGGCACTCCTGCCTGGAGGCAGGTCTGCACCACCCCCGGCCGGGCCGGCGCGGGCACGTCGATGCTCACCCGGGCCGCGAACCGCCACTCCATCAGCAGGCCGTACACCGCGTGGGTCAGCTCCCGCCCGCCCGTGGTGCAGTCGATGACGGTCCCGTCGATGTGCAGCGGTTCCTCCTCGTCCAGCCGCTGCCACCGCTCCCGCCAGTCGGCCAGGTGCTCGGCCCCGGCCCGCTCCCGCAGTTCGGGGCAGTTGAGGACCACCGGGTACTTCACGCCCAGGAGCCGGGGCAGTCCGGTCGGCGGATCGCCGTTCCAGCCGTCGAAGGGCACCTCCAGGGAGTCCCGGTCGACGATGAGTTCCACCATCGGCAGCCGGTCCGGGCGGCCCGGGGGTCGCAGGGTGCCGACGGCCGCGAAGATCTCCCGGACCACCTCCTGCTGGGTGCGCGGCCGGTCCTCGTCCTCCGAGACCCGGCGCGGCCCGGTCCCGTCGTCGCACCACAGACGCAGCCGGTACCGGTCCGTGCCGGGTCCGCAGGAGTCCAGAGCGGCCAGCACCCTGGGGGCCGGGCGCACGGGGTGGTGCTCCCAGTCGGCGGCGTCCCGGCGGCGCTCCCCCAGCGCCACCGGGTGGACGCCGAGTCGCAGCGCGACCCGGTCGTTCCACTCGCGCAGCTCCTCGCGCGGTCCGCGGGACCCGTGCTCGGAGGGCGGGCAGCATCCGGCGGCGATGAACTCCACCACCCGCAGCAGTCCCGGGACCGGTCGGCAGCCGTGCGGGAACGCCCCGCTGTCGCCGGGCAGTTCCTCCAGGAAGCCGATCAACTCCCTCTGGCGCGCGCGGTCGGTCAGCAGCGCCGCGGGCACCGGCGTGACCAGGGCCGCCCGGACCGCCGTCGGCACCCGGGCGGCGGCATGCGGGGGCAACGCGCTCAGCAGCCATAGCAGTTCGCGGTGTTCCCGGGGGGCCAGCAAGCGTCGCAGCCCGGCCTCGTGCCCGATGTCCAAGAGCGCGTCGGCGGCCGGACCGTCGGCCGGGCGGACCGCGTCCACCAGGGCCGGGAGCGCCCGCTCCCGGGTGAGTAGCAGGCGGGCGAACTGCTCCGGGGACGGACCGCCCGCCGCCGGGTGCTCCAGTCCGCACTCCCGCGCCACCGACCGGGCCAGGCCCGTCCATCCCGCGGTGCCGCCGGCGAGTTGGAGGCCGTCGAGCAGGGTCACCAAGCGGCCGTAGCCAGGGCGGTCGCGCAGCGCGTCGTCGGGTCGGGTCAGCAGTCGGGCCGCGCCCACCGCAGCCAGTTCCGCGTGGATGCGCTGCCAGGGCACACCCCAGGCGCGGCGGAGCCCGCCCGAGGTGTCCAGCTTGGCCGCGACCACACCGACCACGGCCTGGTCGTCGGGCAGCCACAGCGGGGCGCCGCTGTACCCGTGGTCCACCGCCAGCTTGCCCTGGTCGCCGTCGAGATACCCGAAGCGGCCATTGCACTCGATCACCTGGACGTCCACGGCGGATCCCCGCTCCGCCGTCGCGTGCCACGCCCGCAGGCGCTGGCGCTCCGCCATCGGCACCCAGGGGGTGGGCCCGATGGATTCCGGAACCGCGGTGTCCATCCGGAGCAGCGCGAGATCGCCGGCCCACTCGTACGCTCCGACGCCCCCGACCGCCCTGCGCGGCGGAATCCAGGCCACCACCCGGGCCGCCCGCTCCACCGTGTCGTCGGGGCCGTGGATCCGGACCCGCAGGGTCACCGGGCCCGGGTGGTCATCGGCGAACTGATGCTTGTGCAAGGCGCCGTTGACAACGTGCGCGCAGGTCAGCAGGTGCTGCTGGGGCAGGAGTACGGCGGCGCCGACCGGCCGGTCGTGCCCCTCGCCGAGCACGGACACCGCGGGCGGCCGGGAGTCCGCGCCGGGGATCCGGAACCACCCCATGCACTCAGTCCCTTCGGCCGGCGTCCGCCGCCGTGCGGGCGCCGTGGGCCGCCGCCGAACCCTGTGCGGCGGCGGACGGGCGCCAGGTCGCGGAAATGGTCAGGCTGGCATGGCCGTTGGCGCCCACGATGCCCAGTTTCAGGTCCTGGCCCACCTGCACCCCGAACTGCACACTGATCTCGTCCGGTGGCACCGCGCCCGCCGACACCGCCTCGTGCACCTCCTGGAGCAGCGGGCCCAGGGGACGGAGCACGGCACGCGCGGCCCGCGTCGTCCGGGTGGCGGCGGTGGAGGCACCGCTCACCGGGGAAACCCCCGTGATGCCACCCTCCGCCGGCGGCCCCGCGGCGACCTCCAGCCGTATGGAGGTGCCGTCGGACAGGGCGAGTTCGGTGTAGTCGGTCACGCGCTCCATCATCGCGGACGAGTACGGGACGGGGACCGGGTTTGCGGCAAGACCCGCGCCCCTGTACGGGCTCGGCCCCCGGCTCCGCGGGCCGCTGCCGACCGGCGCCCACCGGGATCGGCAGCGCTGGGCGGAGCCGGCCGGCCGGAGGTCCGGGGGACGCGACGGCAGGTCTTCGCCCGGTGGAGCGCCGCTCACTCCTCCTCCCCGAGGGTGCCGATCCCTTGGACCACGGTGTGCGCCTCGGCCAGGCACGCCTGGCCGCGGTCGTACTGCCCGAGGTCGCAGAGGGCGTGGCCGAGGGCGGTCAGCGCGTTGGCCCGGCGTTGCTCCAGACCGACCTCCTTGGCGATGACCAGTGCCTGTTCGGCCGCCTCCAGCGCCTTGGCCGGCTGTCCGGCGGCGCGGCAGGACTCGGCCAGGCTCACCAGCAAGTTCGGCATCCGGTCCCGGGACTCCAGCGCGCGCAGGGCGGACAGGCATTCGCGGTAGCCCTCACACGCCGGCTCGAACAGGCCCAGCCCGTGCAGGATCGTCGACCGGGTGTAGATCATATGGATCTGGCCGACGAAGTCCCCGAGTTCCCGGAAGGCCGCCAGACTCCGCTCGGCCCGGCACCGCGCCTGTTCCAGTCGCCCGAGGGCGGCCTCGGCCATCGCCGCCATGCCCTCGACGAAGGCGCGGGTGGACCGGTTGCCCAGCGCGGCGGCCCGCGCGGTGGCCTCCTCGCACCAGGCCGCGATCTCTTCCTCCTCGCGGTGGTGGATGTTGGTCAGGGCCAGCGCGGTCAGCGCGGGGGCCAGCAGGGCCGGCTGCCCGGTCTGCCGGCACAGCGCGATCACCCGGTCGGCCTCCTCCCGGGCCCGCAGACCGCACTGCCTCTCCCGCAGCGCCCACATCAGCGTGTAGCGGGCCCGCACCTCGCTGTGCGGCAGGTCAGCGGCGTGTGCGGCCTCGGCGACGCGTTCGGCCAGCTCGCACAGTTCCGGCACCGCCATGCCCAGGTCGATCAGCTGGATCAGCACCAGCGTCAGATCCGCCAGGAGTGCCACCGGCGCGTCGGGCTCCCGGGAGACCTGCCCGGCCACCGCCAGCACGGCGGGGATCTCCTGCCGGGCCCAGCGCAGGCCCTCGGCCGGGCCGTCGAACCGCGGCTCGGCGGTGCCCGGCTCCACCAGGTCGGGGAAGGGGTAGCCGGGCCGGACCACCCGGTAGAGGCCGGCCACGGTCGCCAGGTAGTACCGCAGCAGCCGCTCCAGGGCGGCTCGTTCGGCGGCGGGGCCGTCCACCTCCCGCACCATGTCGCGCGCGAACAGCCGCAGCAGGTCGTGGTAGTGGTAGCGGCCAGGGTGCGGACAGGACAGCAGTCCCAGGTCGGTCAGCGATTCCGCCAGTCGCTCGGCCTCTAGTTCCGGCACCTCCAGCAGCGCCGCGGCGGCAGCCGACGACACCCCCGGACCGTCGGGCAGGGCCAGCAGCCGGAACGCCCGGGCGGTCTCGGGGTCGAGTTGGTCGTAGCTGAGCCGGAAGGACGCGGCGACGGCCAGCTCGCCGCTCGCCAGCTCGGCCAGGCGGCGGCGTTCGGAGGCCAGCCGGGCGGCCATGTGCGACAACCGCCAGGTCGGACGGGCAGCCAGTCGGGATGCCGCGGTCCGCACCGCCAGCGGCAGGAACCCGCAGGCCGCGGCTATCTGCCGGGCCGCGTCGGGTTCGGCGGCCACCCGCGGCTCCCCGGCGATCGCGGCGACCAGCCGCACCGTCTCCTCGACCGCCAGCGGCTCCAGGCCCACCAGCCGCGACATCGGCAGTCCCATCAGCCACGCCCTGCTGGTCACGAGCACCGCGCAGGAGGGACTGCCGGGCTGAAGGGGCCGGATCTGGGCCGCGTCGCGGGCATCGTCCAGCACCACCAGCACCCGCAGACCGGCCAGCCGCGAGCGGAAGAGGGCCGCCCGCGCCGCGGTCTCCCGGGGGATCGCGGCGTCGGCCACGCCCAGCGCGCCGAGGAAGGCGGCCAGGACATCGGCGGGCTCGACCGGGAGGCCGCCGGCGCCCCGCAGGTTGACGTACAGCTGCCCGTCGGGGAACCGGTCGCGCACGGCGTGGGCCACGTGGACGGCGAGCGTGGACTTGCCCACCCCGCCCATGCCCGACACGCCCACCAGCGGGGTTGCCGGACCGTCGGAGGTCAGATCGGCGCACAGGGCCCGTACCAGCTCCTGCCGTCCGGTGAAGTCCACGATGTCGGCGGGCAGTTGCGCCGGCGGACAGGGTGCGGAACCGACCTGGTCGACCGGCGCCCGCGGCGACGCCGCCGAGGGCGCGGGCGGGGCGGGTGTCGCCGAGGGGCCGGCCGGCGCCGGTGGGGCGGCCAGCCCCGGGTCGCCCCGCAGTATCCCCTGCTGGAGTGCGCACAGACGCGGCCCGGGGCCGATCCCCAGCTCCTCGACGAAGGTGCGGCGGGCGTCGGCGAACACTCCGAGGGCCTCGGCCTGCCGTCCGCCGCGGTAGAGGGCCAGCATCAGCAGCTCCCGCAACGGCTCCAGCAGCGGGTGCTGGTTGACCCACATGGTCAGCTCACCGATGACACCGGCGTGCCGTCCCGCGTCCACCTCCGCCTCGAGCCAGCTCTGGACGGCGAGCAGTCGCCGTTCGGCGAGCCGGGCGCGCTGCGCGTGCGCGTACGGTCCCGGAAGTCCCGGCAGCGGGTCGCCCGTCCACAGGCCGCAGGCCTCCCGCAGCAGCCCGGCCGCACCCGCGGTGTCGCCTTCGGCACGGGCCCGCTCCGCTGCCGCGAGGCGCTCCTCGAACACCTCGACGTCCAGGGATCCCGCGGGCAGCCGCAAAACATAGCCGTTGCCCGCCGACAGCAGGACCGTCGGGTGCGCCCGGTCGACCTCCAGCACCCGCCGCAGACGGGAGACATAGGTGCGCAGCACCGGCACGGCCTGGGCCGGAGGGTCCTCCCATAACGCGCCGAGGAGTTCGTCGATCGACACGGCCCGGCCGGCGCGCAGCGCCAGCACCGCCAGCACCGCCCGCTGCTGGGGAGAGCCGAGGTCCAACTCGGTGTCGCCGCGCCAGGCGTGCACCGGTCCGAGTACGCGGAAACGCAGCGGTCCCGCGCTGTCCGCGCCCGTCGCCTCGAAGGACTCGCTGATGTCGATCACCATGCTCGGGGGAATGCGGCCGCACAGGCCTCCGGCGCCGGCCGCCGTTGTGGATCTTACAGCGGCGCATCCTCTCGCGGACAGGAGTCACCGCTCCGGAGGCGGCCGGCTCCGAACGGCCGGGTGGAGACGGTAGCGGTCACGGGTGTCAGGGGTGATCGGCGTCGGTGGGCAGGGGTGTCCCCGGTCCGGACGGTGGCCACGGTGCCGCCTCTCGGCCGGCGGGATCGTCGGCTACCGGGCGGCGCCGGGTCGGAACGCGAGGCGGACCACGGAATCCGCCGGCTTGGGAAGGTGCGCCTGCCATGAGCGGAGGTCCGTCGCCTGGGCGTCGAGGCAGCGGGCCATGGTCTGCCCGGCGTTGCCGACGGTCTCGCGCAGGCCGGGGGCCAGGTCGGGGCGGAGCAGGAACCGTTCGGTGAGGTCGAGTACCCGCTGCCCGACCGGCGGTCGCGGGTAGAGCCCGTGGGCCAGCCGGCGGGCGACGCCGTACGGGTGCCTGTCCCACAACTCGCCGATGACCTCGAAGTAACGGGCCGCGTAGCCCTCCAGCAGCTCGTGTCCGCCGACCGGGATCGTCTGGAATCCGCCGACCAGGGCGGTCACCAACGGAAGGGGGAGTTCCGAACCGCTGACCAGCTGCTGCCAGGCCGCCTCCTTCGCCGCCGGTTCCGGCCGCGCCGCCCGTACGCCCAGGGCGTGGAGGCGGCCCGCGGCGCTCTGGTCGCGGCGCAGCTCCTCCTCGATCTCGGCCGTGCCGGCATGCCCGTTCACCACCAGGGTGCGCAGCAGGGTCCAGCGCAGTCCCGCGTCCAGGACCAGCCCGGGCAGGGCCTGGACATGGTGGAGCAGGTCGCAGAGGAAGGCGGTCTGACCGCGGGTGACCGCGGCGTCGGCCATGGTGCGGACCCAGCCGAGCTGGTGGTCGGATCCCGCGTCCGCGGCGAGGGCCAGACGGTGGGCGGTGTCGGCCAGCAGCCGTCGGCCGGTCCGCAGCCAGCTCGGGTGCACCAGGCGTTCCACGGCCGCGGCGACCCGCAGTCGGAGCAGTTCCCTCAGGGCCGTGTCGGGTTCGCGGTCCAGCACCGAGAGGGCCATCCGCACGTAGGCGCGCGCCGCGAACTCGGCGTTGTAGACCATGTTCCAGCAGGTTCCCCAGCACAGGGCCCTGGCCAGCTGGTCGGAGAGGTCCCCGATGTGCTCGCGCAGGGTGGTCAGCGAGCGCTCGTCGAACCGCGCCTGGGCGTAGGTCAGGTCGTCGTCGTTGAGCAGGAGGAGGTCCGGTTGCCGTCTGCCGCGCATGCCGGGGACCTCGGTGTGCGCACCGGCGATGGTGGTCTCGATGCGGTCGGTACGCACCAGATGGCCGTCGACCAGGTGGTAGCAGCCGATGGCGAGGCGGTGGTCGCGCAGCGGTGCGGGGGCGGTGCCGGGCTCCTGGCGGATGGCGAAGCGGGAGTACCCGCCGTTCTCGTCGAGGTCGAAGTCGGGGCGCACGGTGGTGTGCCCCGGTGTCCGGAACCACTGCTCCGACCAGCCCGCGAGACCGTCCGCGCGGTCGTGGTCCATCGCGGCCAGGAAGTCCTGGAGGTCGGCGTTGCCCCACCGGTGCCTGGTGAAGTACCGCCGGATGCCCGCCTGGAAGTCCTCGGGTCCGATGGCGGCGGCCAGTTGCCGCAGTACGGCGGCGCCCTTGGCGTAGGTGATGCCGTCGAAGGCGGTCGCGGCCCGTGCCGTGTCGGGGACCGGGGCGCAGACCGCTCGCGCCGTGGGGAGTGCGTCCTGCTGGTACGCCGCGGCCTTCTTGCCGTTGGCGAAGGTGGCCCAGACGCGGCGGTGGCCGACCGTTTCGGCCTGGGCGGCGGCGGCCCAGTAGGTGGCGAACGCCTCCTTCAACCACAGGTCGTCCCACCAGTTCATGGTCACCAGGTTCCCGAACCACATGTGGGCGAGTTCGTGGAGGACCGTCTCCGCCCGGCGCTCGCGAAGGGCCTCGGTCGCCCTCGGGTGGGGCAGCAGTTCTTCGCCGAGGGTCACGCAACCGGCGTTCTCCATCGCGGTGGGGACGAGGTCGGGGACGAAGATCTGGTCGTGCTTGGCGAACGGGTACTCCTGCCCGAACACGGTGGAGAAGTACTCGATGCCCCGCTGGGTCACCTCGAGGATCTCCCCCACCTCGGAGGCCTCCAGGAGCGAGGCGCGCGCCGCGAGGGCGAGCGGTATCGCTCTGCCCCGCACGACGGCCTGGGACCGGTACACCTGGAAGGGGCCCGCGACCAGTGCCATGACGTAGGAGGGCAGCGGCGGGGTGGCGGGGAAGGACCAGCGGGCGGTCGACGGCCCGGCCGGCCGGGGGCGCGGTGTCGGGGAGTTGGAGAAGACCTCCCAGTGGTCCGGCGCGGTGACGGTCAGGCGCAGCGGCGCCTTCAGGTCGGGCTGGTCGAAGACGGCGAAGACGCGGCGGGCCGCGCACACCTCGAACTGGGTGTGGAGGTGGACCGTCCCGTCCGGGTCGACGGTGCGCTGGAGTCCCTCGCCCGAGGCGGCGTAGGGGCAGTCGGCGGTGACCCGCAGCTCGTTGTCCTCGCCGAGGTCGTGGAGCAGGATCCGGCTGCCGGTCCAGCAGACGGCGGGATCGAGTGCGCGGCCGTTCAGCTCGATGCCGTGGACGCGGGAGGCCACCTGGACGCCGCTCGGGCCGGCCGGTGTGCCGGGCCAGGTGGAGCGGGAAGGCTCCGACGGCCGCCGCCATGGCATCGATTCGCCGTCCTGCGGGGAACCGGCCGTGTACAGCTTTCGGATATCGCTTCGGAGTTCGGCGAGCCGGTCTTGCCGCGGTGCGTTCCGGCCGCCCGCCGACAGCGTGGAGCGCACCGCCGGCGGTTCTTCGCGGCGGATGCAGGAAATGGCCTGCGAGGTGGGCCCGTAGCGCGCCAGGAAGTCGCTGCATTCGAGGGCAACGGTATGTGTCATGGCCGCGTCCACGGGCCGAAGGTGCCGGGCCGGCCGGAAAAGTTCGGCCGGCGCTCCCGTGGATCGCTCAGTCAAGCGGGGAGCCGCTCTCGGGGAAGGTGATACCGGTCTGGGTGGACGTCCGACTCTTCTCGCCGCCCGCGGCGGCGCCGAACGCGCGCGGGCTGTCGACGATGGAGGCCGCGCGGAGGTTCCCGTCTCGCAGGTCCATTTCCCGATCTTTTCTCTGGAGGGTTTCCAGGGACGGCCGCATGGGCGAACCAACGCGATGGCGGAAACGTAGCGGGAGCCGTTGGACGGAATTTATATGGTGCGCATACAGCCGATATACGCCCTGCTTGACGATCGGAGAATCCCGCGCGTCGACGGTCCGGGAGCAGGGTCCTCCCCCGGCCTTTCGGGGGTGGCGGGGACGGCGGGAGGAGGGTGTTGCCGGGCCCGGGAAGCGGCATCCCGTCGGCCGTGCGGAGCGGCCTCTTCCGTGCTGCCGGGCCGGTGGCGCCCGAACGGGTGAAGTGCGGCGCCGCGGGTCCGTCCGTACCCGCACGGGAGGGCGGCTGTGCCATCGCTCACACAGCCGAAGGCCACGCTGCGAAAACCCAACTCGTCGGTACTGTGGGGACGTTGTGACCTACAACTTCTACCCACGGAGGACGTCGTGTCCGGATCCGTCATCCTGGCCGGGGCCCGCACCCCCACCGGTCGCCTGCTCGGGGGTTTGAAGGACTTCTCCGGTGTCCAGCTGGGAGGCATCGCGATCAAGGCGGCCCTGGAGCGGGCCGGAGTGGCGCCGGAGCAAGTGGAGTACACGATCATGGGGCAGGTGCTCACCGCGGGCGCCGGCCAGATCCCGGCCCGTCAGGCCGCGGTGGCCGCCGGCATCCCCATGAGCGTCCCCGCGCTGACCGTCAACAAGGTGTGCCTCTCCGGGATCGACTCGATCGCGCTGGCCGACCAGCTGATCCGGGCCGGCGAGTTCGACCTGGTGGTGGCGGGCGGCCAGGAGTCCATGACACAGGCGCCGCACCTGCTGGGCAAGTCGCGCGCCGGTTTCAAGCACGGCGACGTACCGCTCGTCGACCACATGGTCCACGACGGCCTGTTCTGCCCGTTCGACCAGCTGGGCATGGGGGTGTCGACCGAGAAGTACAACAGCCGCTACGCGGGGCTGACCCGTGAGAAGCAGGACGCCTTCGCCGCCGCCTCGCACCAGAAGGCCGCCGCCGCCGCTGCCGCCGGGCGGTTCGCCGAGGAGCTGGTGCCGGTGACGGTCCCGCAGCGCAAGGGCGACCCGGTGGTCTTCGACACCGACGAGGGGGTGCGGCCCGACACCACGGTCGAGATCCTCTCCAAGCTGCGCCCGGTGTACAGCGCGGACGGCACCATCACGGCCGGGACGGCCTCGCAGATCTCCGACGGTGCCGCGGCGGTGGTGGTGGCGAGCAAGGCCAAGGCCGAGGAGCTGGGACTCGACTGGATCGCCGAGATCGGCGCCCACGGCGTGGTGGCCGGGCCGGACGGAAGCCTGCACGAGCAGCCGTCCAACGCGATCCGGGCGGCGCTGGCCAAGGCCAAGCTGGAGCCCGGCGACCTGGACCTGGTGGAGATCAACGAGGCGTTCTCCGCGGTCGGCATCGTCTCCACCGAGCAGCTGGGCATCAGCCCGGACATCGTGAACGTCGACGGCGGGGCGATCGCGCTCGGTCACCCGATCGGCGCCTCCGGGGCCCGGCTGATCGTGCACCTCGCCTATGAGCTGCGCCGCCGCGGCGGCGGCCTCGGCGCGGCCGCCCTGTGCGGTGGCGGCGGCCAGGGCGACGCACTGCTGATCCGCGTGCCGACCGCCTGACGGTCGGGGCATCCGGACCGGAACGGGCCCCTCGCCCGCGCGGCACCTGTCAGCCGCGCGGGCGAGGGGCCCGTTCGCCGTCAGGGCGCCGCCGGCCCTCCACCGCCGCGGGTCAGGAGACCGGCGCGGCGCCGTCGGCCACGGGCGCCGCGTCCGTCCCGGAGGGCCGAGGGGTCCGCAGCGTGCGGAGCATCGTGCAGATGACCAGCGCGCCCACGATATTGACGATCATCGCGGCGACATACACATGGTGGAAGGACGAGACGCTGCCGGGGTCCGCGCTCGACGCCGTGATCGAGGCGAATCCGGCGACGCCGATCGCACCACCGACCTGGCGCACGGTCAACGTCATGCCGAGCCCGCCCGCGAACTTCAGCGGGGGCACGGTCCCGGCCGCCATGGTGGACAGGCAGGTGATGGCGAGGCCGAGCCCGCCTCCGCCGAGGATCGCGGCCGGCAGCCAGGCGCCCCAGAAGTTCGGCGTGGATCCGAACAGGCTGGACGCCCAGATCGCGTTGCTGCCCGCGAAGGAGAGCGCGCCCAGCACCGTGACCTTCACCTGGGCCGCCGGCCGGGTGAGCCGGCCGGCGGCCAGCGAGCCGACCATCGAGGAGACCGCGCCGACGCTGAGCGCCCCGGCCGTCTCCAGGACCGACCAGTGCCAGATGTCGGCGGCGAACAGCGGGGCGGCCAGCATCCACGCGTACATCGTCATGTTGAGCAGGCCGAGGCCGACGTTGGCGGTCCGGAAGACGGGGCTGCGCCAGACCGTCGTCTCCAGGGCCGGGGCCCGGTGCGTACGCGAACGCAGTACGGCGCCGACGACCAGGGCGATCCCGGCCCCGCCGAGTCCGATCGTGCGCACATCGCCCCACCCCCAGGCGTCCCCCTCGGTGAGCGCGCTCACCACCCCGGCGATGCCCAGGGCGAGCGCGACGCTTCCCACGGCGTCCGGCAGCCGGTCGCCGGTGCCGCGCAGCTGCCGGGGCAGCATCACCACGGCGGCGATCAGCATCGCCCCGCACAGCGGCAGGTTGACGTAGAACACCGAGCGCCAGCCGAAGGCGCGCAGCAGCAGCCCGCCGGCGGCCGGCCCGAAGACGGCGGAGAAGCCGGCCACCGCGGACCAGGTCCCGACCGCTCGGGCGATGCGCTCCCGCGGCGTGGTGGAGAGGATGAGGCCCAGGGCCGCCGGGATCATGCCTCCGGCCGCGCCGCCCTGGACGAACCGCGCGGCGACGAGCCATCCGACGGACGGCGCCAGGGCGCACACGAGCGAGGAGGCGGTGAAGGCGGCCAGCGACCACAGGAAGACGGTTCGCCGGCCGACGCTGTCCGCGATCCGTCCCGCGAGGGTGAGGACCGCCGCCAGCATGACCGAGTAACCACTGAGGATCCAGGTCATGGTGTTGAGCGAGGTGCCTGGAAAGTCATCCAGAATGTCGGGGAAGGCGATGCTGATGATCGAGAGGTCCAGGAACGCCATAAAGCTCGCGCCGCTGCACAGCGCCAGGACGCGAGCTGGGTCGACCTTCTCCGGATTGCGCGTGCGCTCGGCCGAATCGGACATGCCAGCCCTTCGGGTCGTGTGCGTCGTCGTACTCGCCTGCGGTCCAACTCGGCATGGCGAACGGGTGGTTGGACCGATGCAAGTCTGCCCGCCCGACGTCGGTGACGGGCAGAAGTGCGTAATCGACACGTGTGATGACAATCACTCTGACTCGTGGGACCGATCTTGGTGCCATGCCTTGCGGTGGCTCTCGGGGCACGCCAATGATGTGGCGTGACGCCTTGGGGAAGTCCTGGTCTGCCAGGAATGCCCCCGAGGCGTATTGGCACTTCATTCCTGACAGCGCAAACGACTTACGGCGCAGCTGATTCCACGAAAATGCCGAAAGGCAGGCGTCGCTGAATCTCGGGGGGATGTGAAACGGGAACACGGGGTTTTGCCCTGTGCGACGCGCTCTTGGATCCGGCACCTGGCATGCCTTCATCGGGCTGCCTCGGGTGCCGCTGCCCTGGTTCCGGAATCGGTTGCGCTCATCGAACGCTCTGCGGGTGACTACGGGGAGGCATGACGATGACTTCTTTGAGTTCTGTGCTGGTCGGTGGTGGAAGTGTGCTCGCTCGCTGCGGCGAGGTCCTCATGGCGAAGGGGCACCGGATCAAGGCCGTGGTGACGCCGGACGCCACGGCCCGGGCCTGGGCGGTCAAGGCGGGCATCCCGCACCATGGGCTCGACGAGGCCGTGGCGCTGGCACCCGGGTTGTCCTGCGACCTCCTGCTCAGCATCGGCAACTACGCGGTGGTTCCCGATGCCTTGCTGGCATGCGCGAGCCGCGCGAGCATCAACTACCACTACGGACCGCTCCCCGAGTACGCGGGTCTGCACGCGCCGTCCTGGGCCATCGCCGAGGGCGCGAGTGCGTACGGCATCACCTGGCACCGCATGGCCGAACTCGTCGACGGCGGCGAGGTGCTCAAGCGCCTGCCGGTGCCGATCGGCCCCGAGGACACCGCTCTTTCACTGGGTTTGAAGTGCGATGACGCCGCCGTCGCCAGCGTGGGCGAGCTGCTCGACGAGATCGCGGAGGGCCGCGAGACCGCGACGCCCCAGGACGCGGCCGGCCGGCGCTACTTCTCGCGGCACGCCCAGCCGGCCGCCGAGGGGCTGATCGACTGGAGCCTGCCCGCGGAACGGATCACCGCCATGGTGCGGGCCACCGACTACGGTCCGTTCGGCAGCCCGCTGGTGTGGCCCAAGGTGAGCCTCGGCGGGCACTTCTACGCCGTCCGGGAGGCCCGGTGCGAGGCATCGGCCGAGGGGGCGGCGCCCGGCACGGTCCTCTCCCGCGACGAGGCCTCGGGCCTGCGGGTGGCCGCGGGTTCCGGAAGCGTGTGGCTGACCCGGTTGACCACCCTGGAAGGCGAGGCGCACACCGTCGCGGCCCTCGCCGAGGCCCACGGGATCGGGCCCGGCACGCTCCTCGGCTCCCCCGACGAGGACGCGCGGACCCGCCTGACCGAGGCGGGCCTCAAGGCGTCCAAGGCCGAGAACCGCTGGCGGGCGCGGCTGACCGAGCGGGGCCGGCCCTACCGCCTGCCCCACACGCCGCCCCGCGCCGGAGGCGAGACCGAGGCGGCTCCCGTCCTCGTACGGTGCCCCCTCCCGGTCCCGGAGGACGGTACGGGGGCATCCGCGGCCCGACTGGCCGCCGCCCTGGGCACGTTCCTCAGCCGCGCCGGCGGCGGGAGCGACCTCCTCCTGGCGATGGCCGCCCCCCGCGAGGGGGTCGACCCGGAGTACAGGGAGCTGTTCTCCGCCTGGCTCCCGCTGCCGTGCCGCGTCGAGGCCGACCGGACGATCGCGGAGAACCTGCGGGCGCTGAGCCGTGAGTTCACCCTGGGACAGGAGCGGGGGTGGCTCCGCCGCGACCTCGTCGGCCGTGACGAGGCGCTCGGGCAGCAGTGGAGCGGCGGCGCGCCGATGCCGGACGTACTGGTCTCCTGGGGCGCTCGGGACCCCGAGGCGGCGGGCCTTCGCCCGAGGCTGGAAGTGCACCTCCAGGAGGACGGCACCGTCGCCTTCCACTACGACGCCACCCGTCTGCGGGCCCGGGACGCCGCCCGTCTGGCGGAGCAGTTCAGCGCCTGGTGCGAGCGGCTGGCCTCCGACGCGGACCGGCTGCCGGCAGCCGTGGACGTCCTCACCGCCGAGGAACGCGCCACCCTGATCGACGGGTTCGAGGTCCCGGCCGAGGACGCCGCGCCGGGCGAGAGCCTGCACCGGCTCTTCGAGCGGACCGCGCGAGGCCATGCCGAGGACACGGCGCTGGTCTGCGCGGGCACCAGCCTGACCTACGCCGAGCTCGACGCCCGCGCCAACCGCCTCGCCCACGCCCTGATCGAGCGCGGGGTGGGCCGCGGAGACCTGGTCGGCGTGGCGCTGGACCGCTCGATCGACCTGGTGGTGGCCCTGCTGGCGGCCATGAAGACGGGCGCCGCCTATGTGCCCGTCGACCCGAAGTTCCCGGCGGAGCGCGTCCGCCAGATGATCGAGGACGCCGAGCCCCGGCTGGTCGTCACCCCCGCCGCCGCGCCCTCCGCCCTGGCCGCCTGGCAGGACCGCTGCCTGAGCGTCGAGGCGGGTCCGGACGGCGGGCCGTCCGCCCCCTCGGTCGAGGTGGACGCCGAGGACCTGGCGTACGTCATCTACACCTCCGGCTCCACCGGCCGCCCCAAGGGCGTCGAGATCAGCCACGGGGCGCTGTGCAACTTCCTGACCTCGATGCGCGCACAGCCCGGGTGCGAGGCCTCGGACCGGCTGCTGGCCGTCACCACCGTGTCCTTCGACATCGCGGTGCTGGAGCTGTTCCTGCCCCTGCTCTGCGGCGGGACCACGGTCATCGCCCAGGCCCACGAGGTCATGGACGCCAAGGCCCTGGGCGAGCTGATGGAGCGCCACGCCGTCACCATGATGCAGGGCACCCCCGCCACCTGGCAGCTGCTGCTGGAGGGGGGCTGGCAGGGCACCCCCAGCCTGACGAAGATCCTCTGCGGCGGCGAGGCACTCCCCGCGCACCTGGCCGACCGGCTGGTGGCCACCGGGGCCTCGGTGTGGAACATGTACGGCCCCACCGAGACCACCGTGTGGTCGACGGCCTGGGAGGTGCGGTCCGCCGACGACGAGGGCATCCTCATCGGCGGCCCGATCGCCGGCACCCAGGTCTACGTCCTCGACGAGAACCTGTCGCCGGTGCCGCTCGGCTTCCCCGGTGAGCTGTGTGTCGGGGGCGCCGGGGTGGCGCGCGGCTACCGCAACGACCCCGAGCAGACCCGGCTGCGCTTCCCGGACAACCCCTTCCATCCCGGCACCCTCTACCGGACCGGCGACCTGGCCCGCTTCGTGGAACCCGGCAAGCTGAGTCTGCTGGGGCGCAACGACCGCCAGGTCAAGCTGCGCGGCCACCGCATCGAGCCGGCCGACGTCGAGGCCGTCCTCGGCCGCCACGAGGACGTCCGCCGCGCCACGGTGGTCGGCCGCGACGAGCAGCTGGTGGCCTACTGCGTGCGCGAGTCGGCGCGGGCCGCGGATCCGGACCGGGCACAGGCGGACCAGGGCACGGCCCTGGCCGAGTGGGCCGCCGCCTGGGACCGGGCCTACGAGGACGGCGCCGAGGACGCCACCTTCAACCTGGCGGGCTGGCGCAACAGCTACGACGGCCTGCCGTTCTCCACCGGGGAGATGCGCGACTGGCAGCGCGGATCCGTGCGGCGCATCCTCTCGTACGCGCCGCGGGACGTGTTCGAGATCGGCTCCGGCAGCGGCCTGATGCTGTTCAGCCTCGCGCCGCACTGCCGCACGTACCACGCCGTGGACGCCTCCGCCCGGGCCGTGGAGATCACCCGCCGGCACCTGTCCGCCCTGCCCCAGGTGGTCTGCGAGCAGCGCGCGGCACACGAGCTGCCCGAGGTGGCCGAGGGCGCCTTCGACACCGTGGTCATCAACTCGGTGGCCCAGTACTTCCCGAGCGTCGACTACCTGACCTCGGTCCTGGAGTGGGCGACCAAGGCGGTCACCGACGGCCGGGTGTTCCTCGGCGACGTACGCGACCTGTCGCTGCTGGAGGTCTTCCACGCGGACGTGGCGCAGTTCCGCCAGGGCGACCGGACCTCCGCCGAGGAGCTGGCCCGCCTCACCGAGCGCGGCGTGCGCTCGGAGCGCGAACTGGTGCTCAGCCGCGACTACTTCGCCGATCTGCCGAGCCTCTTCCCGCAGATCACCCGGGTGGACATCACCCTGCGCGAGGGCTCCTACGCCAACGAGATGACGCGCTACCGCTACGACGTCACGCTGCACATCGGCGAGGGCGCGCGGCCCCGCACCCCGGCCGCCGAGCAGAGCTGGCTCCACGACGGCCTGGACCTGGACGCGCTGCGGGCCCGGCTGGGCACCCTGGCCGACCAGCCGCTGCGGGTGAACGACATCCCCAACGGCCGGCTGGGCGAGGTGTGCGGCCGGGTCTGGGCGGCGCTGGACGGGGCCCCGCAGGCGCCCACGTCCTGGATCGACCCCGGCGCCCTCGCCGACCTGGCCCGCGAGGCCGGTCTGGAGCTCGCCCTGATGCCCAGCCGCTCGGGCGACACCTGGCGGTGCGACGCCCTGTTCTGGCAGCCCGGTCAGACCCCGGGCCCCCCGGACCTCAGGCTGCGCCCCGCCGAGCCGATGGACCGGGGCGCGCTCACCGGGTACGCCAACGTGCCCGCGGTGGGCGAACCGCCCGCCACCCCGCTCCACCGCGTACTGCGCCCCTGGCTGGCGGAGCGGCTGCCGGACTACATGGTGCCCGCCTTCATCGTGGAGCTGGACGAGCTTCCGCTGACGCCGAACGGCAAGATCGACCACAGCGCGCTGCCGGACCCCGTGGTGGAGGTCGACGCCACCGCCAGGCCCGCCAACGAGCTGGAGCGGGACATCATGGCCATCTGGTCGGAGGTGCTCGGCCACGACCGGATCGGCGTCAACGAGAACTTCTTCGAGATCGGCGGCAACTCGCTGCGGGTCGTCCGGGTCCAGACGAGGCTGGAACAACTCCTGGGGCGCCCGCTCTTCGGGGCCAAGCTCTTCGAGCACTTCACCATCAAGACCCTGGCCGCGTACCTGGCCGGCGACACCAAGACCGGCCAGGAGGTCGTCCCCGCCCGCCGCCGGGCCGTGGACGACGAGCCGATCGCCATCATCGGCATGGCCTGCCGGCTCCCCGGCGACGCCAACACCCCCGAGGAGTACTGGGAGCTGCTGGAGCGCGGCGGCGACGGGATCGTCGAGGTGCCCAAGGACCGCTGGGACGCCGAGGCCCTCTACGACCCCGACCCGGACGCGCTCGGCAAGTCGTACTGCAGCAGCGGCGGGTTCGTCACCCCCATCGACCTGTTCGACGCGCCCTTCTTCGGCATCTCGCCCCGCGAGGCCCGCTCCCTGGACCCCATGCAGCGCATGGTCCTGGAGACCACCTGGGAGGCCTTCGAGCGCGCCGGCTACACCATGGAGCAGCTGCGCGGCAGCCTGACCGGCGCGTTCATCGGCGTCGGCAAGAGCTCGGCCTACCACGAGTACGGCCTGACCATGGCCGGCGCGCTGTCCGACCTGGACGGCTATGTGGGTCCGGGTTCCGCGGGCGGCACCATGTCCGGCCGGGTGTCCTATGTGTTCGGTCTGGAGGGTCCGACCCTCACCCTGGACACCGCCTGCTCGTCCTCGCTGGTCACCACCCATCTGGCCTGCAACGCGCTGCGCAGCGGCGAGTGCGATCTGGCGGTGTCGGCCGGGGTGAGCCTGATGCTCACCCCCGAGCTGCACGTCGAGTTCAGCAGGCTGCGGGGCATGTCGGCGGACGGCCGGTGCCGGTCGTTCTCCTCCGACACCGACGGCACCGGCTGGAGCGAGGGCTCCGCGGCGGTCATCCTCAAGCGGCTGTCCGACGCCCAGCGGGACGGCGACCCCGTGCTGGCCGTGCTGCGCGGGACCGCCGTCAACCACGACGGCCACAGCGCCAGCCTGACCACCCCCAGCGGCCCGGCCCAGCAGCGGGTCATCCGCGCGGCCCTGTCCGCCTCGGGGCTGCAGCCGGGCGACATCGACTACCTGGAGGCGCACGGCACCGGCACCAAGCTGGGCGACCCCATCGAGGGCACCGCGCTGGCGGAGGTCTTCGGCGGCAGCCACGGGGACGAGGCGCCGCTGTGGGTCGGTTCGGCCAAGTCCAACCTGGGCCACACCCAGGCCGCCGCCGGTCTGGCCGGCGTGATGAAGGTCGTCCTGGCCATGCAGCACGACGCGCTGCCCCGCACCCTGCACGTCACCGAGCCCACCCCGGCCGTGGACTGGGCGGGCGCCAGGATGGCGCTGGTCCGCGAGCAGCGTCCCTGGCCGGCGAAGGACGTACCGCGCCGCGCGGGCGTCAGCTCCTTCGGCATCGGCGGCACCAACGCCCATGTCATCGTCGAGGAGCCGCCGCGGTTCAGCCCCCGGGACGGCGAGGAGGCCGCGCCGGCCCCGCTGCCGCCCGCGCTCCCCTTCCTGGTGTCCGGCTACACCGACACCGCCCTGCGTCGGCAGGTGGAGAACCTCCACCTGCACATGGGCATGAACATCCAGGACCGCCTCGGCGACGTGGCCCGCTCCCTGGCGACCACCCGCACCCACTTCCGCCGGCGGCTGGTCCTGACGGCCAAGGACAAGGGCGAACTCCTCGACAGGCTGGCCTCCTTCGCCCGCACCGGGGAACTGCCCGCCGAGTCCGTACGCACCGGAAACCACACCGAGGATCCCCGGCTGGCCCTCCTCTTCACCGGCCAGGGCAGTCAGCTGGCGGGCATGGGCCGGGAGCTCTACGAGGTCTACCCCGTCTTCCGGGAGGCGCTGGACGCGATCGCCGCCCACTTCACCGAGCTGGACAAGCCCCTGCTCCAGGTGGTGTGGGCCGAAGACGGCAGCGAGGAATCGTCCCTGCTGCACCGGACCGACTACACCCAACCCGCGCTGTTCGCCCTGGAAGTGGCGCTGTGGCGGCTGTGGGAGAGCTGGGGCGTACGGCCCGAGCTGCTGCTCGGCCACAGCATCGGTGAGCTGGCCGCGGCCCATGTGGCCGGAATGCTGGACCTGCCCGACGCCTGCCGGCTGGTCGCGGCGCGCGGCCGGTTGATGCAGGCCCTGCCGAGCCGCGGCGCCATGGTCTCGCTGGAGGTCGGCGGCGAGGAGGCCGCGGCGGCCCTGGACACCCTGGGGCTGACCGGCAAGGCGGACGTCGCCGGGCTCAACACGCCCACCCAGACCGTCGTCTCCGGGGACGAGGACGCGATCGAGGCGATCACGGCCCACTTCACGGCGCGGGGCCGCAAGGCCAAGCGGCTGACGGTGTCGCACGCCTTCCACTCCCACCACATGGACGGCATGCTCGCCGAGTTCCGGGCGGTGGCGGACACCGTCCGGTTCCACCCGCCGACGATTCCCCTGGTCAGCAGCCTCACCGGCGAGCCGGCCGCACCGGGCGAGATGGAGCGGCCCGAGTACTGGGTCCGCCAGGCACGCCACGCGGTCCGCTTCAGCGAGGGCATGCGCAGCCTGCGCCGGGAGGGTGCGAACACCTTCCTGGAGCTCGGTCCGCAGCCCGTGCTGTCCGGTATGGGCGCGGACTGCCTGGCCGACGAGGGTCCGGTGTCCTGGGTGCCCTCCTGCGTCGCGGGCCAGGACGGCGCCTCGGTCGTCCTCAAGAGCCTGGCGGAACTCCATGTGCGGGGGGTGGCGGTCGACTGGCAGGGCTACTTCGCGCCCTTCGGGGGCCAGCGGGTCGCGCTGCCGACCTACGCCTTCCAGCGGGAGCGCTTCTGGTTCGAGCCGCCGCTGACCCGCGAGGTCGGCGCCGGCCTGAACGCCACCGACCACGCCCTCCTGGGCGGCGGTGTGGAGGTCGCCGGCACCGAGATGTCGCTGTTCACCAACGTGGTGGCGGCGGACCAGCCGGTCTGGGTGCAGGAGCACCGGGTGATGGACGCGGTCCTCATGCCGGGTACGGCGTTCTTCGAGGCCATGCGGGCCGCGGGGGACGCCGCGCAGGACGGCGAGTGGGACCTGTCGGACGTGGTCATCGCCGCGCCCCTGGTGCTCGCCTCCGGGGTCCCGGTCCGGCTACAGGTCACGGTGGGCGCGGCGGCCGGCGCGGGCCGTCCCGTCCAGGTGTACAGCTCGCCCGAGGGGGAGGACGGCGCCTGGCAGCTGCACGCCGAGGGCCGCATCGTGCCCGCCGAGGCCGAGGCCGGCCGCACCGTGGCCGTCCCGCCCAAGGGCGCCGAGCAGCTCGACGCGTCCGCTCTCTACCGCGACCTGGACGCCCTCGGCTACGGCTACGGCCCGACCTTCCAGGGCATCAAGGAGGCCTGGCACCTCGACGGGGAGGTGTGGGCGAGGGCCGCGCTGCCGGAGGGGGCGGAGCAGTCCGCCGCCGGGTACGTCCTCCACCCGGCCCTGCTCGACTCGGCCATGCACTCGCTGCTGCTGACCCAGCGGCTGCTGAAGAAGACCGGCGACGACCTGTTCGTGCCGTTCGAGGCCGAGCGCCTGTCGCTGCGGGTCAGGGGCCTGTCGGAGATCTGGGTCCGGGTCGCCGACTTCGAGCTGGGCGACGGTGAGTTCTGGGCCTCGCTCGACATCCACGACTCAGACGGCGCGTGCGTCGGCCGGCTCCACCGGCTCCATGCGCGCCGGGTGGACCGGGCGGTGCTGCGCCGACTGGCCGCGGCGGGCGTGGACCGCTTCCAGTTCGACGTCGACTGGCGCCAGATCGACACCGGGAACGTCGAGATGGGCGGCTCCTGGGGCCTGATGACCCCCGCCGGGGACGTGGCCTGGGCCAAGGAGGTCAGGACCACCCTGGCGCGGGCCGGCATTCAGCTGATCAAGGTCCAGGAGCTGGAGGACGCCGAGGACCTGGACGGCCTGGTGTGCCTGTGGGACTCCGCGGCGGACGTCCCGTCCCAGGCGCACGCCTTCACCGCGAAGGCGCTGGAGCAGCTCCAGCAGACGGTCGCGACGGAGTTCCGTACGCCGCTGGTGTGGGTCACCCGCCACGCGGTGGGCACCGGCGCGGACGACCTGGTCGCCAACCCGGGCGCCGGTCCGCTGTGGGGTCTGATGCGCACCGCCCGCAACGAGCACCCCGAGCTGAGCCTGCGCCTGATCGACCTGGGCGAGGAGGAGGCGGACCGCGCCGCGCTGCCCGCGGCGTTGATGCTGGAGTCCGAGCCGGAGTGCGCCCTGCGCCACGGCGAGGTGCTCGTGCCGCAGCTGCTGCGCGCGGGCTCCGCCGGCGACCTGGAGATTCCCGCCGGGGAGCGGTGGCAGCTGGAGATCACCGCCAAGGGCCGCCTGGACGAACCGCTGACGGTCAAGACCCTGCCGGGGCGGACCGTGGCGCCGGGCGAGATACGGGCCGAGGTGAAGGCCGCCGGAGTGAACTTCCTCGACGTGCTCAACGCCCTCGGCATGGTGGAGATCCCCGCCTTCGGCCTGGAGTTCGCCGGCGTGGTCACCGAGGTCGGCGGCAGCGTGGAGCATGTGAGGGTCGGCGACCCCGTGCTGGGCCTGGCCCGCGGCTCCTTCGCCTCCGAGGTCGTCACGGACGCCCGCCAGGTGGTGCGGATGCCGGAGCGGCTCAGCTTCGAGGAGGCCGCCACCATCCCGATGACCTTCCTCACCGCCTGGTACGGCCTGCACGAACTGGGCTCGCTGCGGCCGGGCGAGCGAGTGCTGGTGCACGCCGCGGCCGGCGGTGTGGGCATGGCGGCCGTGCAGCTGGCGCGGCTCCACGGCGCGGAGGTCTACGGCACCGCCAGCCGGCCGAAGTGGCCGGCGCTGCGGGAGCTGGGGCTGGACGACGCCCATCTCGCGTCCTCGCGCGACCTGGACTTCGTCGAGCACTTCGGCGGTGGCGGGGCCGACGGCGGCGCCTCGGGCAAGCCCTTCGACGTCGTGCTGAACTCCCTGGCGACGGAGTTCATCGACGCGAGCCTGGGCCTGCTGGGGCGCGGCGGCCGGTTCCTGGAGATGGGCAAGATCGATGTGCGCGAGCAGTCCGCCATCGACGAGAGCCACCCGGGCGTGACCTACACGGTCTACAACCTGCCCGAGGCCGGGCCCGACCTGATCCAGCGGATGCTGGTCTCCCTCGCCGAACTGTTCACCGAGGGCAGCCTCGCGCCGCTGCCGGTGCGCGCGTTCCCCATGGCCCGCACCTCCGACGCGTTGCGCTTCATCGCCCAGGCGCGGCATGTGGGCAAGGTGGTGCTGGTCCCGTCGGAGCAGCGGCCGTTCGTCCGGTCGGACGGCGCGGTGCTGGTCTCGGGCGGCGTCGGCGATCTGGGCAGGCGGGTGGCCCGGTGGCTGGCGGGCACCCACGGCGTACGCGATCTGGTGCTGACCTCCCGTCGCGGGATGGACACACCCGGGGCGCGGTCGCTGGTGGCCGAGCTGGCGGAGCTGGGCGCCACGGCCACCGTGGTGGCCTGCGACGCGGCCGACCTGGACGAGGTCACCGCGGTGATGGCCCAGTTCGACGAGGAGCGGCCGCTGCGCGGTGTGGTGCACGCGGCCGGTGTGCTGGACGACGGCGCGCTGACGGCCCTGACGCCGGAGCGGTTCGAGAGGGTGCTGCGGCCCAAGGTGGACGGCGTGTGGCATCTCCATCAGCTGACGCAGGACCTGGAGCTGGACTTCTTCATGATGTTCTCCTCCATCGCGAGCGTCATGGGCGCCCCCGGCCAGGGCAACTACGCGGCCGCCAACGCGTTCCTGGACGCGCTGGCCCATCTGCGCCGGGCCAAGGGCCTGCCGGCCGCCTCGGTGGCGTTCGGCCCCTGGGAGGGCGAGGGCATGGCCGCCGGGCTCAGCGAGGTGGACCGCGCCCGCTTCGCCCAGCTGGGCCTGGACCGGCTCGCGCCCGAGGAGGGCCTGGAGCTGGTCGAACTCGCGGTCCGCAGCAGCCGCGCGCTGACCATGGCCGCCGCGCTGGACCTGAACCGCGTCCAGCACTACTACGAGAGCCGCGGCGGCATCCCACCGCTGTTCCGCGCGCTGCTCAGCGGCAACTCCGGCGGGCGTGCCCGGGGCGGCGGCGGTACGGACCTGCGCAAGCTGCTGAGCGAGGCCGCCCCCGAGGAGCACGCGGCCGTGGTGCTGGACATGGTCCGCCAGGAGGTGGCGAAGACCCTGGGCTTCGCCTCACCGGAGGACGTGGACGTCAACCTGCCGCTGCAGGACATCGGCATCGACTCGCTCACCGCGGTGCTGATGCGCAACCAGCTGGCCGACCTGACCGGCCTGGCGCTGCCCGCCAAGATCGCCTTCGATCACCCGAGCCTGCTGTCGCTCGGTGAGTTCCTGCTGGTCAAGCTGCGCGAGGCGGGGCTGGACGCACCGGCGGGGCCCGCCGCCGAGGCGGCGACCCCCGGGGCGGACGAGGCCGGTGCCGCCGATCCCGACCTGGCGACCGCCCGGAAGGGCTGCCTCCACCCCGACCTGCGCTTCGACAACGCGGCCGCGGAGCCGTCGCGTCCGGAGGCTGTCTTCGTGACCGGCGCCACCGGGTTCGTCGGGGCCTTCCTGCTGCACGAGCTGCTCGCGTCCGAGGTGGTCGCGTACTGCCTGGTGCGGGCGGACGACGCCCGCGGGGCCATGGAGCGGCTGGTCGGCACGCTGGAGGGCTACGGCCTGTGGAAGGAGGAGTACGCGCCGCTGCTCAACCCGGTGGTGGGCGATCTGACCCGGCCGCTGTTCGGTCTGGACGAGGAGGTCTTCGACCAGCTGGCGGACCAGGTGGACGCCGTCTGTCACTCCGGCGCGCTGGTGGACTGGATGCGGCCGCTGGAGGACTACATCGGTCCCAACGTGGTCGGCACCCACGAGGCGCTGCGCCTGGCCTCGCGCGGTCGCGGCAAGGCGGTCCACTTCGTCTCCACCTTCGCCACGCTGCCCAAGTACCTGGGGTACGAGGTCAGCGAGGACGACCGCGAGTACGGCTATCTGACCTCCAAGTGGCAGGCGGAGCAGATGGTCGCGGCCGCCCGCTGGCGCGGCGCCAGGGCGTCGACGTACCGCCTGCCGTTCGTGGGCGCCTCGACCGGCACCGGGCACTTCCGGCTGGACCGCGGTGACTTCCTGCACAACCTGATCACCGGCTGCCTCGCGATGGGGAGCTTCCCCTCACTGGACGCCGACCTCACGGCGGTGCTGCCGGTCGACTACCTGTGCCGGACGATCGCCGCGATGGTGACCGGCGATCCGGAGCACATCGGCCGGGACTACGACTTCGTCAACTCCGACGCCCCGGCCTTCGACCACTTCTTCGAGATGGTCGGCGCCGCCGGCGGCGGGGCGAAGATCGTGCCCTTCGACGCGTGGCGGCAGCAGGCGCTGGACTTCGCCGCCGCCCACCCGACGGGCCCGCTGGCCCGGATCGCCGCCCTGGTGGACGGCCTCACGGCCGAGGGGCTGGCGGACATGTTCGCGAGCCTGCCGGTGGGCGGCGCCGTCCTGGGCGCGGAGCACCACCCGTCCCCGCCGGTCGACGAGGAGTTCGTCCGGAACTACGTGGACCGCATCAACACGACGTACGCGGCTGACCGCACGCCAGCCTCTTCGGACCGAGCGGAGATCGAGAAGCGATGAGTGACGCAACAGTGGACGAGACCACGGTCACCGGCACCTACCAGAAGACCGGCACCTTCCTGCACAGTTCCGCGGCCGCGCACGCCGAGCAACTGGCGCCGGTGCTGGACAAGTACCAGGCGGACAAGGAGGAGATGGAGTCCCGGCTGCCTCCGCACCGGGCACTGAACCCCAGCTGCTTCCGGCCCGAGGCACACCCCACCGAGGTCGTCCGGATGAACCTGGACGACGACCTCGCGGAGAACCTGGCGCGCCAGCTGCGGTGCCAGGCGATGATCCAGGAGAGCTTCAACGACGCCTCGTTCGGAGCCTATTTCCCGGTCTCCACCATGTTCGAGAACTGCGTGCTGTTCGTGCCCTCGGCCAAGCGCTTCTACGACCTGAACCAGGACATCGTCCAGGAGCACTTCCCCGAGGTCGAGACGGCGGTGGTGAACGCCTTCATCGTGCCGGCGAACAAGCGGCCGTACGGCACCCACGCGGCCAGCTCGATCGCCCTGCAGATCCCCTCGCTGGTGAAGAAGCAGCTCGGGTTCCCCACCGAGTACCGCAGCTTCCACACCGCGCTGACGCCGACGCCGCTGGACCGGCAGCCCTTCGTGATCTTCGAGGAGGCCGAGCTGGAGGCTCCGAACCTGCAGTACGTGTACGGGAAGATGCTCGAGTACGGCCTGGAGGGCGAGGAGAAGGCCGCGGTCGACAAGGCGCTCTACCTCTTCCTGGAGGGGAAGCTGTCCGAGATCGACCTGCCCACCGTGCGGGACTTCATCATGGCGATGTACTGGGCGAAGACCTACGCGGACACCCCCTCCCCCGGCTACTACTGCGACAGCCGGGTGGGCGACGCGCTGGTCTTCGACAACTACCGCGCGCACGCCGACGGCACCCTGCCCCTCACCACCAAGGACCGCCTCACCATCGACCTGCGGTGCTTCAACAAGGTGCACTACCCGCGGGGCATGGACTCCGGTCTGGACTTCATCGTCGACCCGGACGAGCGTGCCTACCAGGTCAAGCGCAAGTGGGCGTCGATCGAGTTCCTCCTGGCCACCCTCGGTTACGAGAGCGTCGACGAGTTCCTGCGGCTCGTGTTCGGCGGCACCCGGCGCGCGGCGGACATCGACCCCTTCGGACTGATGACGGACCTCCAGTTCGGCATCTACAACAAGTCCGAGTACCACCTGCTGGACCAGAACCTCGACGCCCACTACGAGCGGGTCGAGAACCTGTACGACCGCATCGCCAAGGACGGGGAGTACGTCCTCCCGGACCGCGCGAGGCAGTGCCTGGACGCGCTGAGCGGCTGAGGGCACCGAGGAAACGCACCTGGCACGTCACCGACACCGATTGAGGACCGCATCGTGAGCCAAGCCCCATCCGTGGACGACCTCTTCGAGAAGTTCTACGCGGTCGTGAAGCTTCCCCACGATCCGTTCGCGAAGGCGTTCCTCAATCGGTGCCAGTCGCACACCCTCAAGGTGAACGGCCGGTTCTACAAGTACTTCCAGAGCGGCAAGGGACCGACCGTTCTCCTCGTCCACGGCCTGCACACCAACCTGGGAAGCATGGTGGCCATCGCCGAGGACCTCCTCGCCCAGGGCTATCGCGTGGTGCTGTTCGACGTGCCGGCCCACGGCGAGGCCCTGGGCACGGCGGGTGATCCCACCGAGATCCGCGCCGTGCTGCGCGGACTGTACGGCCGGCTCACCGATCTCCACGCGGTGGTCTGCCACTCCATGGGCGGGCTGTGGGCCCTCACCGCCTGGCACGGCGAGGTGGGCGCTCGGACCGTGGTGTCGATCTCCTCCCCGCCCTCCACGATGTTCCTGGTCGAGAAGTTCGCCGAGCTGGAGGGGCTGGACAGCGAACGGGTCCAGGGGCTGGTCGAGCGCATCGAGGACGGCTTCGGCGAGACGGTCTGGTCCGAGTACTCGGCGCTGGAGGCCGCCCGGACGCTCGACGTGCCCGGACTGGTCATCCACGGGTCGGCCGACGACTTCGTGCCGCCGGGGCACGCCGAGGAGCTGCACGCGAGCTGGCGGCGGTCGGAGCTGGAACTCGTGGAGGGCGCCGGCCATTTCGACATCGTGGAGTCACCCGCGGTGCGGAAGATGATCTCCGCACATCTGCGGAACACGGAATGAGGGGCGCTCAATGGACATGACAGAGAAACTGCGGCGGCTGGCCTTCACCCCGATGCGGACCCAGCCTCCGAACGCGACCCGGGAGACCCTCGACCGGGCCGCCCGCGAGGTCGAGGTGGTCGACGGCGGCAAGGTGGTCCACCGCGTCTGGGGCGAGGGGGAACGGCGGGTCCTGCTGGTCCACGGCTGGTCGGGCAACGCCGGGCACCTGGCCGTACTGGCCGACGCGCTCGCCCGGGCGGGATGCACGGTGGTCGTGGCCGACCTGCCCGGCCACGGGGAGTCGGAGGGAGCGGAGTCCTCCGTCATCCACTTCGCCAAGGCCATCGAGGCGGCGCAGGAGCGGTTCGGCCCCTTCCACGCGGTCGTCGCCCACTCGCTGGGCGCCGCGGCCACCACGCACGCCATGACGCACGGGGTCGCCCCGGAGAGGGTCGTCTTCGTCAATCCCATCAGCAGCTACACAAGCCTGTGGCGGCGCTCCGGCGAGGTGATGCGGGTGTCGCCGGAGGTCATCGGGACCGTCCGGGCCCGGGCGGAGGAATGGCTCGGGGTGTCCTTCGACGCCATCGAGCCGACCCTCGCGGCGACGGGCTTCTCCAGCCGGCTGCTGGTCGTCCACGACGAGCACGACCCGGAGTCGCCGATCGCGGACAGCGAGGCCCTGGTGGCGGCCTGGGCGGCACCGTCCGAGCTGGTCAGGGTCGTGGACCTGGGCCACACCCGGGTGCTGCGCGAGGACTCCGTGGTCCGCCGCGCGGTCGACTTCCTCACCGCGGACCACGGCGCCTCCGACCGCTGACACCCCAGGCCCGCCGGCCGGGGCGCCTCCCCGGCCGGCGGGCCGATGTTCCCCCGCGCCGGCGCTGACCGGGCCCACCCGGCGGCAGCCGTGTCCACTGTCGCCCGGCGCCTCGCGCACCGGGGCCTCGCGCACCGGGGACGAGCGGACACCGGGATCGCCCGCGGCCCGTGCCCACCGTCTTCGGCGCGGCACGGGCCGGGGGCGCCGGCGGCCCTCACACGGCCGTCAGAAGGTCCCCGCGTTCAGGGCCTGCTGAAGGTGGCGCGTGGTGTCGGGGCCCCACTGGCCGTCGACTCCCACGCCGACCTTCTTCTGCAGGGCCCTGACCGTGTTCGGGCCGATGGCGCCGTCCACGGCCACCTTCAGATAGCCCTGCAGCGCCTTCTTCGTCAGCGGGCCGAACGAGCCGTCCACCGACAGCTTCGCCCCGTGCCTGTTCAGCGCCCGCTGCATCGCCGCGCAGGTCGCCGGGCCGAAGGCGCCGTCCACGGCCAGCTTCCCGGCCGACGGCGGTCGCGGCGCCGGAACCTGCGGCTTGGTGCCGCCCTTGAGCGCGGACTTCATCACCGCCGCGGCCGACGGGCCGTACTGGCCGTCCACCGCGAGGCCGTACTTCCTCTGGAAGGCGCGTACGGCCTCGTCGGTGGCCTGGCCGAAGTCCCCGTCGACGACCAGCGTGGTCTTCATGACCGTGTTGAGGTTCTGCTGGAGGGTCCTCACCGCGGGCCCCGTGGAGCCCAGGCGCAGGATGCCGTCGTTCGGGGGCAGCGGCTTGGCGTCGCCGTAGGCCGGGCGGCCGTACCCCACGACCGTGCTGGAGTTGCGGCGGCGGCGCTGGCAGAGGTTGCTGGTGTTGCCCTCTATGGTGGTGATGGTGCCGTTGGAGTGCACCGCCTCCACCACGCCGACATGGTCGATGGCGCCGATGGACCGGCTGCCGCTCCAGTCGAAGAAGACGATGTCGCCCGGTCGGACGCCGCCGAGCCCGTAGTGCCAGCGGCCCTTGGACCGGAACGCCTGGGCGTGTGCGACGGTGTAGGCGTACTTGCCGCAGACCGCGCTGAGGTTGTCCGAGTGGGCGGCGGCGTAACTGACGGTCATGTCGCACCACGGGCCACTGAAGCCGTACCACTTGGTGATGGCGTTGCGGTTGGAGCCGGGCGGGTTCTCGCCGGTCCCCAGCAGCTTGCGCATCTGCGCGAGCATCCCCTCCACGGACCCCATGTCACACCTCGCCGTTCTCGGGGAAGGCGTCGATGTCGCCCTTCACGGCGACACCCGGGTCCTGGCTCACGGCGGACTGGTCCGGGTCGACATCGAACACTCCGGCGCCGCCGCGCGGCTCCACCGCCTCCGGCTGGGCCGCCGCCGCGGCCGCCTGCGGTTCACTTCCTGTCATGCGCTCCCCCTGGGTGGCGAGGGCGGCGACTGCCGCACCTCCTCGTACAGGTGAGTCTGCTGAACCGGCCGGCACCTGTCCTTGGCGGTGCGCGCACACTTCTTGACGCAGGGCGCACCCGCGCGACGGCCGCGGGAGGGCGCCGCTCACGGCGGTGGGCGGAGGCGGGCGCGGGGAGGCCGGGCCCGCTCGGGTCAGTCGTCCCCCCGCTCCGGCCCCGACGTCGAGAAGGAGTCGTGCCAGGCGGCCCTGGCCCCGGATTCACCGATCCGGTAGACGTCCGCGACCGCCCCCACCGCGACGCCCAGCGAGAGCAGGGCGACGACCAGGCGCACCGGCGTGGCGAGCCGCGCCGAGCCGCCCGCCCCGCCGGCTTCCGCCTGGGCGCGCCTGCCCAGCCACCACACGACCGCCGCCATCACGAACAGGCCCACCACCCACGGCAGCAGGGTGTCCCCCAGCTCGGTGTGCCGGCGCACCAGGGCGTTGTCGTCCACGTGCCGTTCCAGCCATTCCCCCGCGTCCGTGGTCACCGGTACGGCGATCAGGACGGCCAGGGCCAGCAGCGGGAGCACCAGGCCCAGCCGCCGGGCGGCCGACGGCGACAGTGCCGCCGCCACCAGGGCCGCGGCGGTGAGGGGCACCAGCACGACAATCATGTGGACCAGCAGGACATGGGCGGGCAAGCCGTCGATCGTACTCATCTGTGCACTCCTTGAGCTGGCTGGGGGCGTCAGCCTGGCACGGCAATTTCTCAATTCCCTCTCAGGCCGGTGCCGGGGAACCACCGCGGAATGACCCGACCGGCCGTACCGCGTCGTCCCTGCGGGCGCACCGGACCACCCGCGGCGTCGCCCGGCGGACGGCGGGTCCGCTGACCCCAAGGGCGGCGCCATCCCCGCGACTCGAACGCGTTCGCATACCCTGACCTGCGTTCGGGCGGGCGAGGGACGCGGGAGGACATGTGAAGGGCAGCGGCATACCGCCGGAGTTCCTGGACGGCTACACGGAGCTGCTCACCGAGGTCTCCCTGAGTGGACGGCTGCTGCGCCGCGCCGAGCTGGACGCCCTGCGGGCCCTGGGCGAGCGGGCCGCGGAGGCCGGCCACGGCCTGCGGGAGCTGACCGCCCTCTACCTCGACGAGACCCGCCGTACCTGGGGCTCTCTGCCGGGACTGGTGCGAGCGTCCACCGCCGCTCAGCGCGCCCGCGCCGACGACTCCCTGCTGGCCGCCGTGAACGCGGCGATCGGCGCGCTCGGCGAGGGGCACGAGCGGGCGCAGCGGCTGGCCATGCGGAAGGAGGAGACGGCACGCCGCGAGTTCATCGACGACCTGCTGTACGGGCGCAGCGACGTGGGCAGGCTGGTGGCGCGCGCCGAGCGGTTCGGTCTGCGGCTGGCGCGCTCGCACGCGGTCGCGGTGGCCGAGGGCGAGGAGCCGTACGACGATGTGCATCCGGTGGTGCGTCGCGTGGAGCGCGAGCTGATCGCCCGCTTCGGTGACCACGATGTGCTGCTGACCACCAAGGACGGGCGGCTGGTGTGTATCGCCGCGAGCAGCGAGCGCAATGTGCTGGACGCCTTCGCCGCGTACACCGGGTCGCCGGAGGGCGGCTCGGCGGGCACCCGGCGGGTCGCGTTCGGCCGGGAGCACTCCGGGGCCGGCGGAGTGGTGCGCTCCTATGAGGAGGCCCTCGCCGCCCTGGAGCTCGCGAACCGGCTCGACCTCCCCGAGACGGTGCTGCGCGCCTCGGACCTGCTGGTCTTCCCGGTGCTGCTGCGCGACCGCGCGGCCATGGCCGACCTGGTCCAGACCGTGCTGGGCCCCCTCACCGCGTCGCGCGGTGGAGCCGGGCCGCTGTTGGAGACCCTGACGGCCTGTGCGGCGGCCGGCTACGTCAACGCCGAGGCGGCCCGCCGGCTGAAGATCAGCGTGCGCACCCTCTCCTACCGCCTGGAGCGGATCAGGACCCTGACCGGCTACGACACCGACGACGCGCTGCAGCGCTTCACGCTGGAGACGGCGGCCATGGGCGCCCGGCTACTCGGCTGGCCGGAGAAGCCGCTTTGAAGCTCCTGTCCGGCCGTCCTGCAGCGTCGAGAGCCGCAGCGCGGTCCTCTGCTTCGCGCGGGAGCCGCGGGGTCTTCCGGCCGGGCGGGGATCGGGCGGACGCGGTCCCCGCGGGAGTGGTTCGTTCCCGCCGGGCCGCCGAGGTGCGGTTCGCGCTCGCTCAGGTCGCCCCGGGGGATGTCGGGCTCACAGCCGAGCTTTCGCGATCGATGCCAGGGCGTGCGCCTGCCATCTGGCGTCGGTGATGTCCTGCGCGATGCGCTCGGCGTGCTCGGTATCGGCAGGGGCCAGCGCTACGACCAGGTCCTTCAGGGCAACCGCCTTGAACACGTCGTCGGTGATTCTTTCCGCGGTCCGTCTGGCACGGTCGGCGTAGGCTGGTGTGCGTTCGACGATTTCGGCTTGCAGTCGCATGAGCTGTAGTAGCCGCAAGTTACGTCGCTGCTCGTCCTCGGGGGTCTGGCGAACGATGCGTTCGGCTTCGCGAGCGTAGACCGTCGCCCGGTCCGGATCGCTGTCGACCTGAGCATTTCCGGTGTCAATCAGGGCGTGGGCGAGCAGCGGCAGACAGTAACTTCTGTCCTCCTCTGAGAGGTCACGCGCGAGGCGTTCGGACTGCTGGAAGAACGTGTCCATCCGGTCGGGGTCTGTGCCCGCGATGGCTTTCCCAGCCTCGGTCAGCGCCCGCGAGACAGGCGCCATCGCCTGTGCTCGTTCCGACTCGGGGAGGCGGCGGGCGAGGGACTCGGACTCACGGAGGAGGTCTTCCGCCCGGTTCAGGCCGGTTCTGGCCAGGTGCTGCCCGGCCAGCGCCAGCGCTCGCACGGCCGCGACCTCCGTGTGCACCCGAACCAAGTCGTCGTCAAGTGTGCGGGCGATGTCCCTCGCTTCATGTGCGAGGGCCACCGTCTGCTCGGCGTCAAAGGGGGCGAGGCCGAGCCCGACGCTGGTAAGCGCCTGTACGACAGCGTGGTGGAGGAAGGGGCCCCTCCCGCCGGGGGGCTGGGGCGTGATGGACTGCGCCTCGCGGATAAGCTCGACCGCTCGACGGGGGTCTGTTTCGGCCAGGCTTTGTGCGATATTGGCCAGAGTCCAGGCAAGGTCCGTCAGCCGGTCGGCCTGCGCGTGGTCGGCGAGGTCGTTGACGGCGTGCCGTACCTTCGCAATAAGGTCGCCGACACGGTCGGGGATGGTCCTGGCTGCCTGGTGAACACAAAGGGGCAGGGCGCGGGTGAGTGCACTCAGCGCCTCCCCCCTCTCGTCCCTCTCGTGAAGGCCGATCTTCCGGACGGTTTGTTCGGCCTCCTCCATTAGTTCCACCGCCTGGTGGGGGTGTTCCCAACAGTTCAGGTTCTCCGCGATCTTGACCAGTTCCACCACTTTCCACCGCGTGTCGGGGGTGGCTCTCACTTCGTCGGCCCGACGCGAGCCCTCCGGCGATTTACGTGAGGCTTCGTCGAACAGCTTGCCCTGTTTGACAGCTCTTTCGAGATGTTCGGAGGTGTCCTTGAGGCGCCGCCGCCATTCCGGAGCGTCGTCTAACAGCCTGGAGTACGACAGAATGCTGAGCCCGATGGCCTGATCTTGTTTGTCAGGCAGGTTCTGTGCGGTTTCCTCCGCCTTTTCCAGGAGCCAGGTTGCCCGGTCACGGTCCGTGGCGGCCACTGCGTCTGCCAGGATGGCCAGCCCGCCAATCAGCGAGGCGGGGTCTGTTGTGCCCAGAATGAATTCTTCGGCCTCGTCCACGAGGTGCCGTGCGCCTGGTCGATCGAGAGAGGCCAGGCAGGTGGCGGCACTTGTGAGAAGGCGAGCACGCTGGTCGGGGTCAGTGATTTCGTGGCTGGCCTGTAGGACTTCGTCGACCAATTGCCTGGCCTTGCCGGGATCGACGCTGACTGTTGCGGCCGCGATCTCAGCCAGCACGGACATGCTGTGGAAAACGTCCGGCAGAGCGCGGGCGGCGTGTTCGGCAGCGTCCCGCGCCGCGAGGTGCGCGGCTGATGGGCCGGGATCCGGATCGGGAGCCGCACCGTGCTCCCCGTCCCGGTGGGGGGCGCGATTGAGGAAGTGAATGTGGCGAGTAGCATTGTTTTGTGCGAACAGCTGTGGCTCTGGACTTTCGCGGTCGCGCATGCGGTTGCGAACCCTGTGCCAAACATGCTCCAGACTGATCGCGGGTCCGACTCCGGTGATGCCCGCTTCCAGCGTGGCGATCAACTCACCCGTGAACTCGGGAAACGAAGCTCCAGGACGCACGAACGAACGGCTCTGCGGTGGTGCCGAGGTCAGAACGCAGTCCCCGTAGCCGTCCTCATCCGGCCCGTGCCGCACCCCGTCGTCCCCATCGGTGGCATGTGCGTGGCCGTGCTCGTCGAGAGCGGTGGCCAGGTCGTCGCGGGTCGGGGCCGTGGCGTGGGACATGCCGCCGGCGATGCCGCTGTAGCAGCAGTCCAGGACGGTGACGCGGTGTTTGGCTCGGTGGCCGGCTTGCCTGATCAGGTCGCGGAGTTGGCGGTAGGGCAGGGTGCCGATCTGGGGGTAGTCGGGGTCGGCGTCGACCAATGCCAGGTGGAGGCGTTCCCCTGGATCCCGCAGTCCATGCCCGGCGAAGTACACCACCAACGTGTCTTCCGTGGCCAGCGCGGCATCCCTGACCGCCGTCAGAATCCGTTCCTGCGTGGTGTCGGTGCCAAGAACGGTGACGTACTCGTGTGGGAGTCCCCAGATCGACGGCTCGCGGAGCAGTCGGGCCAGGCGGTCCGCGCCCGTGACCGCCGCCGGCATGGCTGCCAGGTCGGCGTGCGCGTAGTCACCGATCCCGACCAGCACCGCACGGCTCCTGCCCGGATCAGGAAGCACCACTTGCCGCCCCTTCGCTGTCGCCGCCGGTACATTGCCCGGCACTGTCCCCGCTAGCCCGGCCCGTGTGGTCGGTCAACGTTCCTTCATCGCTCCCCGGCGCGGTGCCCAAGAGAAGAGCGAGGCGGGCGACGTCCTCTGCCCCGCCATCCTCGATCACCACGCGCACACCGTTGTGCTCGACCACCATGCGCGCGCCGGCCCGCTGGCGCGGCGGAAGAGAGGCGCGGAAGTTCAGGTGGGAGTAGATCAGGCTGGCGGTGGAGAAACCGGTGCTCAAGGTCAGGCCGATCCACTCCAGGAGGTCCCCCGACATCCCGCCGTCGGCCGTGCCCGAGCGTTCACGGGTCACCGCGACGTACCGGCCCACGGTCCGGTCCCTGGTGATCCAGTCCGCGAAGCGGCTGGTCAGGTCCGCACCACCGCTGCCTACACTTTCCCTGGCGAATCCGTTGTCTCCGATGCGTACGCGCACACGCCCCCCTGCAGTCCTGGCGAAACGGCATCATCAGACCGCCGCCCGTGTCGGGTTCCATTGTTGCCCCAACGGTCGGCACTCCTGCGCTCAACTGGCAAACTGAAGAGCTCAGTGTGCGACACGAAGTCGCTCCAGGTAAGTAAGGACAGCCACGTGAAGGAGGTATCGATCGGCTGAACTTCGGGTCAGTGTCCAGGGCCCGTCCCCGCGCTCCCATGCGTTGCTGGTAACGGCGAGGTGTGAAGCGGAGTGTTCAAGCCCAAGGGCGTCCCGGCCATCGGGGTGCAACAGGTGAGGGGAAGGCTGGACGGGCGAACGCAAGTGAACCCTCGATGATGCCTCGTGACTTTAAGACCGCGTCGATGGCGTGTTGGCGGCGGTCACAGGACCCGGTGCTGAAAGGCACCAAGCGACCTTCGGGTAACTGAGCCCGAGGGGAGGACACCGCTGGTCCCGGGGTAGAGGGGGCGCCCACCCCAGCCGCGTCTTACTGGTGCGGAACGTGGAAACCCCGACAGGGTCCAAGCCTCGGCTTGGTAGGTCGACCGCAAGGAAGGCTGAACTCCCCAGCGGGAGAAGGAAGATCCAAGAAGCGAAGGCCGGCAGGCCGAAAGGCCAGAGGAAGCCGAGAGGTGGGACCTTCATCCGTCCCTCGCATAACTCGCCGGATAGGGGCCCTGATGGCCCGGCCCGAAAGGGCGCCCACGTGGATCAGGTGAGCCTTTGAAGTCACCACTGCAAGGAAGCCGGAACCGAGGGACAAGTTAGACACCGGAGGCGAACATGGAGATCACGGCACCTGTCGTGTCACCCTCGCCTGCGGTGAACGGACCTGAGGACGACTCACTCGACTGGCACGGCATCGACTGGGCCGAGTGCGAGGAGAACGTACGGCGGCTGAGGCAGAGGATCTTCAAGGCGACGCAGGATGGGGACCTGAGGAAGGTCCGCAGCTTGCAGAAGCTCATGCTGCGAAGCCGCAGCAACACGCTGGTGAGCGTGAAGCGGGTGACGCAGCAGAGCAGTGGTCGCATGACCGCTGGCATTGACGGGGAACGGGCCCTCACGCCGAAGGCGAGAGGCACCTTGGCGGCTGAGGTCCATCGGTCGTCGAAGCCCTGGAAGGCCAGGCCGGTCAAGCGAGTGTTCATCCCGAAGAGCAACGGGAAACAGCGACCGCTCGGCATCCCGGTCATTCGTGACCGGGTGCTCCAGGCCCGCGTGAAGAACGCGCTGGAGCCTGAGTGGGAAGCGCGGTTCGAGCCGAGGTCTTACGGCTTCCGGCCCGGCCGCAGCTGCCAGGACGCGATCCAAGCGATCTTCTGGACGGTGAAGGGCAAGAACCCGAAGCGTCTGTGGGTCCTGGACGCGGACCTGCCGGCGGCATTCGACCGCATCGACCACGGCCACCTCATGACCATGCTCGGACAGTTCCCCGCCAGGGACCTGGTCCGCGGCTGGCTGAAGGCGGGTGTGATCGACCGTGGCCGGTTCGCACCGACCGAGGAGGGAACTCCCCAAGGCGGTGTGATCAGCCCGCTGTTGCTGAACGTTGCTCTGCACGGACTGGAGCAGGCCGCAGGGTGCCAATACACGGTGCGGGCCGGGCGCGAGCCCGGCGCGATGCCGGGCACTCCGGTGCTGGTGAGGTATGCCGACGACTTCGTCGTGCTCTGCCACGACGAGGAACAGGTGCACCAGGTCAGGGCCCAGCTGGAGGAGTGGCTGGAGCCGAGGGGTCTTCGCTTCAACGAGGAGAAGACCCAGGTCGTCCACCTTGATAAGGGGTTCGACTTCCTCGGCTTCAACGTCCGCCGGAAGGCCCAGAAGAAACTGATCATCACCCCGAGCACAGCGGCCTGCAAGAGGCTCCGGGCGCGACTGCGGACCGAGGTGAAGGCCCTTCACGGCGCCAATGCCGAGGCCGTGTTGCGCAGGCTGATCCCGATCGTTCGCGGTTGGGCGGCTTACTACCGGGCGGTGGCATCCACGACGACGTTCTCGTCGCTGGATCACTATATGTGGCGGCTGACCTTCAAATGGGCCAGGCGAAGCCACCGCAACAAGTCGAGGTACTGGGCCGTGGCCCGGTACTTCGGCAGATTCCACCCGTCCCGGCGAGATCGGTGGGTGTTCGGCGACCGCGACAGCGGCGCCTTCCTCATCAAATTCGCCTGGACCGGCATCGTCCGCCACCAACTCGTCAAGGGCGGGGCGTCCCCGGACGATCCCGCGCTGACCGAGTATTGGCGGGACCGCCGCCGCAGGAAAGCGCCACCGCCGATGGACAAGACGAGTCTTCTCCTGGCGGTCCGGCAGCAGGGGCTCTGTCCTCTCTGCAAGCAGGCGCTGATCGTCGGAGCCGAGTACGAACCGGATAGCCCACGCGAGTGGATCAACTGGTTCGCGGCCTCGAAGAAGATGCTCCACAAGCACCACTTCACCTACCGACGAGACGGCGGCACGGACGAACGGAACAACCTTCGCCTCGTGCACTCCGAATGCCACCGCCAGCACCACGCTGGCGACGGCAAACGGGCCACATAACCCTGCTGACCTGCGAAGCCCAAGGGGCTTGCTTGAGCCGGATGCGGGGAAAGCTCGCACGTCCGGTTCTGAGGGGGCCGGGGATCAGTAATGGTCTCCGGCTACCCGACCACACCCGGACCAGCGACGGTCCGGGGCTCGCTCGCGTGTCCGTGGGGATCGGATGTCCATGCACGCGTGCCGTGTTCAACGCCGTCCCGGCGCCACCGGTTACTGCTCGCCGAAGCCCTGCTCGAAGTCCTTGAGGACGGGGTCCAGTTCCGCGGCCGCGCCGCACAGCGAGCACACAGCCGCACCCCGGCTGCTCGGCCGCGTCCAGCGCCCGCTCCAGCGGCAGCACCGGCGCCCCAGCCGGGGCCACGCCAGCCGGCCCTCGCCAGCACCCAGCCGCACGCCCGCCACGGCCTTCCGGTAGCGCTCCACGAAGCCGGACCCGTTCAGGCGCTCGTTCTTCGGCATCGCCTTGACGGCCGCGATGGCGTCCTCGGCGGAGAGGTAGACAGCGAGCATGGGTTCAGCCAGGTAGACGCCGACCCGCTTCTTCTTCACCGACTGCGCCAGGTCCAGGTCGCGCAGCGCCGCGTTCACGGCGGCCCGGCTCAGCCGCTCGCGCACCAGCGTGGTCGTGTCGCGGCGCCCATTAACGGGACGTCAAGGACGCATAAAGATTGCCGGAAACCGGCAATGTCGATCACCCCCCTGTGATGCCACCATGGCGGCGCACCAAGCGCGGAACGGGGGGCGGAACGATGGGCGACTTCATACGCTCGGCGCTGGGTTTCCCGGCGGTCCTGTTCAGTTTCGCGCTGCTGATCGTGGCCGGATTCTGGCTACTGGTGCTGCTGGGCGGCGCCGGCGCAGACGCCTTCGACGGGGGAGATGGCGTCGACGCCGGGGCCGCCGGTGTCCCGGTCGCGGTACTGGTCTCGATCGGGGTGCTCATTGCCTGGTTCGTGAGCCTGCTCGGCACCTCCCTGACCGACCGGCCGTGGCTGCGGATGGCCGTGCTCCCCGCCGCGCTGGGCGCGGCCTGGCTCGGCATGGGGATCCAGCGGCGACTCGGCCGGCTGCTGCTGCCGCCTGAACGCAGCCCCTCGCGCGAGGACTTCGTGGGCCGTACCTGTGTGATCCGCACCCGACGGGTCGGGCCCGACTTCGGGCAGGCCGAGGTCACCGCCGAGGACGGGTCCTCCGCGATCGTCCAGGTCCGCACGGACGAGCCGGGGCTCATGGCGGGCTCGCGCGCGCTCATCTTCCACTACGACGCCGACGGGGAGTTCTTCCGGGTCGCGCGCTTCGACAGTGCGCTGGACCCCTACCGCCCGGTCGGCTGACCTCCCCTCTCCCTCTCTCACATCCCGTCCTACCAAGGGATCGCCACATGGATGCCATCGCCGTAGGCATCGGCGTGCTCGTCGCCGTCGTCCTGCTCATCGTGCTCGTGCTCTTCCTGACCGTCACCCGGCTGTACCGCAAGGTGCCGCAGGGCCAGGCGCTGATCGTGTCCAAGTACCGGAAGGTCGATGTGACCTTCACCGGCGCGGTGGTGATGCCGGTGCTGCACAAGGCCGAGGTCATGGACATCTCGGTGAAGACCATCGAGATCGGCCGCACCGGCCGGGAGGGCCTGATCTGCAAGGACAACATCCGCGCCGACATCCGCATCGCCTTCTTCGTACGGGTCAACAAGACCGCGGAGGACGTGGTGAAGGTCGCCCAGGCGATCGGCACCGCCCGCGCCAGCGACCCGCGCACCCTCCAGGAGCTGTTCAACGCGAAGTTCTCCGAGGCGCTGAAGACGGTCGGCAAGCAACTGGACTTCGCCGACCTGTACACCAAGCGGGACGAGTTCCGGGACCGCATCATCGCGGTCATCGGCACCGACCTCAACGGGTACAGCCTGGAGGACGCGGCCATCGACTACCTGGAGCAGACCCCGCTCAACCAGCTCGACGCCGCCAACATCCTCGACGCCCAGGGGATCCGGAAGATCACCGAGCTGACGGCGATCGAGCATGTGCGCACCAACGAGTACCAGCGCACCGAGGAGAAGGAGATCACCCGGCAGAACGTCGAGGCCCGGGAGGCGGTCCTGGAGCTTCAGCGCAGGCAGTCCGACGCCGAGATCAGGCAGCAGCGGGAGATCGAGACGGTACGCGCCAGGGAGGAGGCCGAGACCGCGCGTGTCCAGGCCGAGGAGCGGCTGCGCGCGCACAGCGCCCACCTGAAGACCGAGGAGGCGCTGGGCATCCAGAACGAGAACCGCGAGCGCGAGATCGCGGTGGCGCAGAAGAACCGCGAACGCGTCATCGCCATCGAGAACGAGCGCATCGAGAAGGACCGGCTGCTGGAGGTCATCGCCCGGGACCGGGAGACCCAGCTGAGGCGCATCGCGGCGGACAAGGAGGTCGAGGCGGAGAAGCGGGAGATCGCCGACGTCGTCCGCGAGCGCATCGCGGTGGAGCGGACCGTCGCCGCGCAGGAGGAGGAGATCAAGAAGCTGCGCACGGTGGAGGAAGCCGAGCGCGACCGCCAGGCCCTGATCATCCGCGCCGAGGCCGAGGCGCAGGAGCGCCTGGTCAAGGACATCAAGGCGGCCGAGGCCGCGGAGCAGGCCGCACACCACCAGGCGGCGCGGGAGCTGACCTTGGCCGAGGCGCGGCGCAAGGCCGCCGACCTGGACGCGCAGTCCGCCGTCCGGCTCGCCGAGGGCAAGCGCGCGGAGACCGCCGCCGCCGGGCTCGCGGAGGCGGAGGTCCAGGAGCGGATGGCCGAGGCCATCACCAAGGTCGGCCGCGCCGAGGCGGGGGTGGAGAAGGAGAAGGCGCTCGCCGGGGCCGACGGGCTGCGCGAGAAGCTGAAGGCGGAGGCCGAGGGGCTGACCGAGAAGGCGGCGGCCATGGCCGCGTTGGACGCCACCAGTCGGGATCACGAGGAGTTCCGGCTCCGACTGGAGGCGGAGAAGGACATCCGGCTGGCCGGGATCGACGTCCAGCGGCAGGTCGCCGAGGCCCAGGCCACCGTGCTGGCCACCGGACTGGAGAACGCGAAGATCGACATCGTGGGCGGCGAGAGCGTCTTCTTCGACCGGCTGGTGAACTCCATCGCGCTCGGCAAGGGGGTCGACGCCTTCGTCGACCGCTCCGAGACCGTCCAGGCGATGGCCGGTCCCTGGCTGGACAAGGACGCCTCCACCTTCACCAGGGATCTGGGCGCGATGGTCGGGGGTCTGGGCGCGGCCGGTGTCCGCGACCTGGCACTGGCGGGCGCACTGACCCGGCCGGGGGCGGCCGAGGGGCCGGCGGCGGGCGCGCTGGAGGGCCTGCTCGCCTCCGCACGGGCCGCCGGCCTCGGCGGCACCCGGCCGGCCGACCCGGTCGCACCGGACCCGGCGCCGGCCCCGGCGCCGCTGGACGGTGCGCGCGGCGCGAAGGAGGCCTGAGCGTGGCGGAGCAGGCCGGGCGGGGTGCGCAGGCCGGGCCCGAGGCAGGGACGTACGAGGTGCTGCGCGACCGGATGGTCGGCGCGGCCCGGGAATTGGCCGAGCGGGCGCGCGCCCTCGACGCGCGGCGGACGCAGACCTTCGGGGGCGGCGAGCTGGGCCTGGCCGGCGCCGGCAGTCTCCACACCGAAGCGCCGGTCGTCCCTCGGGACCTCGTGCAGATCGGCGGGCTGCTGCTGTTCGGGTTCGCCCCCGCCTCCGGCGCGGTCACCGAGGTGGCGGACGTCTTCGCGCTCTACCGGCGCGGGGACGGCGGCATCGAGCGGGCGGGGCTCGACGCCGTGCCCGGACTGCTGGACGACCCCGCGTTCCGACGGGACTTCACCGACCTGCACCGCTACTACCGCGCCGCTCGCCTGCTCCGGCTGCGCCGCACCGGCCCGTATCTGCTCGCCGTCTTCCAGACCGGCGAGCGGCTCACCGACATCCGCGTGCTGCGCTGGCGGATCGCCGCCGACGGCACCCCGGCGTACCTCGACGACAAGGGCGAACGGGACCACACCAGTGCGCCGGCACACGACTTCACCTGGACCGCGGCCACCCGCGAGGACCATGTGCGCGGCCGGCACCCGCACATCCGGATCGACGACGCCGTCTACGTCTCCACCGTCGGCGGCCGGCTGACCGTCAAGACCGAGGACGACACCGAGACCGGCGAGGGCGTCCACAGCGAACCGGTGGAGGACGCCCGGCAGTCCCTGGCCGACGCGGAGGTCGCCCACGCCCGGATCGGCCCGCTCCTCCTGCTGCGTGTCCGCCCCTACAACGAGACCGCCTGGCGGCACCTGGTCTGCGACACCCGTACCGGCCAGGTGCGCCGCGTCGACGGCATCGGCCACGGCTGCCGCCGCCTCCCCCAGGGCCAGGGCATCGTCTTCCCCGGTGGCTACTACCCGGTCGCCGGCACCGCCAGGACCTTTGACACCGACATCACCGGCCTGGCCTTCGACCGGACCCTGGCGGCGCCCAACGGCGGAAGCGTGCTGTACGCCTTCCACGCGCCCGCGCGGGGCCGAAGCCTGCTGCTGCCGTACGACGTCATCCGGGAGGAGGCCGCCGCCCCCATCGCCGCGGACGGCTGGGCGCTCTTCGACGACGGCACCCTCGCCGTCCTCCGCGCGCCCTCCGCCGACCCCGCCCGCCTGCACCCACTCCAGTTGTGGGCGACCCCGTACGTCTCCGAGACCCAGGCGGCGGTGCCGCCCGCCGCGACCGGTCCGCTCGCCCGGATCGGCGACGCCGAGCTGGTGCGCGGCATCTCCGACTGCCTCTCCCTGGCGCGAATGGCCGAGGACCTGACGCCCACCGAGGCCGTCTTCACGGCGATCACCACCGCCGCCACCCGCGTCGGTGACGGCTACCCCTGGCTGACCGACCCCGCGCTGGGTTCGCTCGCGGAGCCCGCGGACACGCTGCGGGCCACCGCCGCCCAGGTCATCGAGGAGTTCCGGCGGGTCACCGCGCTGCGGCGGCAGGCCGCCGACGCCCTGGCGGAGGCGGGCGCCCGCGTCACCGCGCTGGTCCGCCGGATCCGCGGCGAACAGCCCGATGACGCCGAAGGCTGGGCGGACCGGCTCGCCGAGCTGCGCCAGGAGCAGGGGCGCCTGGAGACCCTGCGCGAGATCCGGTACCTGGACCTGGCGCGGCTGGAGGCGCTCACCGCGGAACTGGCCGAGGACCTCGCCGCGGCCGGGCGCCGCGCGGCGGCCTTCCTCAGCGGCGAGGACGCCTTCGCCGGCATCGGCCAGGCCGTCGCCGCGCTCGCCGACGAGGCGGCCCGGATCACCACCGTCGCACAGGCCGCCCCGGTCGGGGAGCGCATCAGCGGACACGCCGACCGGCTCCGCGCCGTCACCGAGGTCATCGCCTCGCTGGAGCTGACCGACGCGACCGTGCGCACCCAGGTCCTCGCCCGCGCCGGCGAGGTCCTCGGCGCGGTCAACAGGGCCCGCGCCACCCTGGACGCCCGCCGCCGCGCACTCCGGGAGGCGGAGGACCGCGCCGAGTTCGCCGCCGAACTCGCCCTGCTCGGCCAGTCGGTGGCGGGCGCGCTGGCCGCGGCCGCCACGCCCGAGGAGTGCGACGAGCAACTGGGCCGGCTGCTTTTGCAGGTGGAGAGCCTGGAGGCGCGCTTCGGCGCCACCGAAGCCCGCAGGGAGCGGACCGCCGCCCAGCGCGAGGAGATCCACGCGGCGTTCTCCGCCCGCAAGCAGCAGCAGCTCGACACCCGAGCCCGGCACGCGCGGCGGATCGCCGACTCGGCCCAGCGGGTCATGGCCGCCGTCTCCCGCCGCGCCGCAGCGCTGTCCTCCCCGGAGGCGAGCGCCACCTACTTCGCCTCCGACCCGCTGGTCGCCAAGGTCCGGGCCGCCGCCGCCGAGCTGAGGGACCTGGGCGAGACCGGACGCGCCGACGAACTCGACGGCAGGCTGAAGGCCGCGCGCCAGGAGGCCGACCGGGCCCTGCGCGACCGCTCCGAGCTGTACGACACCGACGGCACCGTGCGGCTCGGGCGGCACCGCTTCGCGGTCAACACCCAGCCCCTCGAACTGGCCCTGGTCCCGCATGACGGCACCCTGGCCTTCACGATCACCGGGACCGACTACCGCGCACCGGTGACCGACCCCGCCCTGGCCGCCCACCGGGCGCTGTGGGACCAGCCGCTGGTCTCCGAGTCCCCCGAGGTCTACCGGGCCGAGCACCTGGCGGCGAGCCTGCTGGCCCGGGCCGAGGCGGGCGAACCCGGACCGACGCCGGACGCGCTGACCGGGGCGGACCAGGCCGAACTGCTCGGCGAGGTCCGCCGGGCCGCCGAGTCCCGCTACGACGAGGGGTACGACCGCGGGGTCCACGACCATGACGCCGCCGCCATCCTCAGCGCGCTGCTGCGCCTGCGCTCGGACGCCGGGCTGCTCCGCTACCTCCCCGAGGTCCGGGCGGCGGCCCAGATCTTCTGGGCCCACGGCCCCGATGACCGCGCCCGTACGCGCTGGTCCCTGCGCGCCCGCTCCCTGGGCCGGGCCCGCGGAACCTTCGGGCCCGTACCGGCGATCGAGGACCTCGTCGGCGAACTCGCCGACCGCGCCGCCGACTTCCTGCACGCCGCCGTCCCGGACCTGCCGGCGCCCGGAGAGGACCGCCGCGACATCGGCGCCTACCTGTTCGAGGAGCTGGCGGCCGCCGAGGTCCCGCGGTTCGCGACCAGCGGGCCCGCCCGCCGACTGCTCGCCGGGTTCCGCGCCGCGCTGGGCGGCGAGCACGCGGCAGCGGTGAAGGAGCTGGCCGAGGAGCTGCGGGCGCTCGACGACCTGGGCGGCCGACACCAGTTGCTGCACGCCTGGCTGAGCGGGCACGTCCGGGCGGCACCGGCCGCCGACGCCCCGTACTCGGCCCTCGACCTGCCCGAAGCCCTGGCGATCGAGCTGTGCGGGGAGGCGATCGAACGGCGCGGCGTCGACCGGCCGCTCACCACCCGGGTCGGCGGACTGCTGGGCACGCATCCGCTCATCTCCGAGGACGGCAGCCTGGACCTGCGGCTCGACGAGATCCTGGCCCGCACCGCGCGCTTCCGCCGCCACCGCGTCCCCGCCCACCGCGCCTGCACACGGCGGCGCGAGGAGCTGCTTGCCGCCGAACGCGCACGGCTGGACCTCGACGCCCACCGGCCCCAGGTCATGTCCGCCTTCGTCCGCAACCTCCTCGTCGACGAGGTCTACCTGCCTCTCGTCGGCGACAACCTCGCCCGGCAGATGGGTGCGGCCGGGGAAGGCCGCCGCACCGACAACCAGGGGCTGCTCCTGCTGCTCTCGCCGCCCGGCTACGGCAAGACCACGCTCATGGAGTACGTCGCCGCCCGCCTCGGACTGTTCTTCGTCAGGGTCGACGGCCCGGCGCTCGGCCCTCGCACCGTCTCCCTGGACCCGGCCGCCGCACCCGACGCCGCCGCCCGCCGCGAGGTCGAGAAGATCAACCTCGCCCTCGCGATGGGCGGCAACGTCCTCCTCCACCTGGACGACATCCAGCACACCGCCCCCGAACTGCTGCAGAAGTTCATCCCGCTGTGCGATGCCGGGCGGCGTATGGAGGGCGTCCGCGATGGCCAGGCGCGCACCTACGACCTGCGGGGCAAGCGGTTCGCGGTGTGCATGGCCGGCAACCCCTACACCGAGTCGGGCCGCCTCTTCCGGATCCCGGACATGCTCGCCAACCGGGCCGATGTGTGGAACCTCGGCGACGTGCTCAACGGCAAGGAGGACCTCTTCGCCCTCAGCCACATCGAGAACGCCCTCACCGCCAACCCGGTCCTGGCGCCCCTCGCCGCCCGCGACCGAGCCGACATCCCCCTCCTGGTCCGCATGGCGCGGGGCGAGGACTCGGTACGGGCCGACCGGCTCGGCCACCCGTACTCCCCCGCCGAACTGGAGCAGGTGCTGTCCGTCCTGAGCACCCTGCTCCATGTCCAGGAGACCGTGCTCGCCGTCAACCGGGCGTACATCGCCTCCGCCACGCAGGACGACTCCTCGCGCACCGAACCGCCCTTCCGGCTCCAGGGCTCGTACCGCAACACCAACAGGCTCGCCGAACGCATCCTGCCCATGATGAACACCGCCGAGGTGGAAGCCCTGATCGACGACCACTACCTCGGGGAGGCGCAGACCCTCACCCGGGACGCCGAGGCCAACCTCCTCAAACTGGCCGAGCTGCGCGGGACCCTCGGCCCCGAGCAGGCGCGACGGTGGCACGAGGTGAAGGCTTCGCTCACCCACAACTAGCGCAGGTCGAACGGCACGCGGGCCCGGGATCCAGGGGCCGGCCCGGCTCGCTCGGCCGGGGAGCCGGGCCGCCCGGGCCCTCCGCCGCGCGACGACGCGGCCCTTCCCGGGCGGTCGGCCGCCCGGATCGCCGAGGTGGTGCGGCCGGGCCCTCCCCCGCACCCGTCGCCGCGCCGCCGTGCGGGCACCGCGGCGCGGCGGATCACCCTGCCCCGAACTTCGGAACAACTTGCACCGGAGAGTGAGAGGGCGGATACTTTTCCCGGGGTTTCGGAGCAATCTGCACCGAACCTTCGCCGTTCTCTCTGATCCTCCCCGCACCTTCTTCACGCGAGCCTGGATCCATCGCCGCTCGCCGCACCGCCGCTCGCCGCCGCATGCCGCACGGTCGCCGTCCCGTGTACCCACCCCTGCGAGGAGCCAGCTTTGAGTGCCAACGCGACACCGCGCCCGCACCTCCAAACGCGCCTGACGATGATCACCGCCCTCCATGACGCCCTCCGGCGGGATGTGGCACTGCTGATGTCGGCCGTATGGGACCTGACCGAGCGAGCGGCGGACGGGAACGGCACCCCGACCGGCGGGGAAACGGACGACTTATCGGGAATCCGCGCCGGATGGGAGACGTTCAGGCGTTATCTGACCATGCACCAATTGGCCGAGGACATCGTGCTGTGGCCGGCGGTCCGGGCCAATCCCCGGATCGATTCCCGGCACACCCGGTCCCTGGATGCCATGGAGGACGACCACAACCGGCTCCACCCCCTGACCGAACAGGTGGACCGCGCTCTCGCCGCGGCCGATGGCCGTGAATTGCGGCGGAGCACCGAGGACTTCTGCGTATTCCTCCTCGCCCACCTCGACCGCGAGGAGGCGGAGGTGCTGCCGCTGGCGATGTCGGCGGTCTCGGCACGGGAGTGGGCGCTCTTCGAGCGCGAGCAGCGGCGGCAGCTGGGGGCCGACTGGGCCGCGGAGTTCTACCCGTGGCTGCTCGACGGGGCCTCCGACACCACCCACCGGGAGGCCCTGCGGCTGCTGCCGGTGGCGCGCCGGCTGGCCTTCCACACCCGGTGGCGCCCGCGCTACGAGCAGCGGCACCGCTGGCGGCCCGCGGTCACCGCCTGAGTCGCCCGCGCCGTGCGGCGGGAGTGCGTCCGCCGCACACCCGGGGCCCCTGTTCCGATCCGCGGACGGTGTAAACGGAAGTAATGCTTCTTAACTCAACCAGTTGAAGGTCCGTCAGGAGTAGACCTAGACTCTCGCCATCTCGGCACCTGTTCGCCTTGTGACCGCCGATACAGCGCCTCATCCGGAGACTTTCACCACGCTTGCCTGGAAGGTGTACGAGTACACCATGGAATTCGCCGTCCTTGGACCTCTTCAGGTCAGCGAGCAGGGGCGTTCCTATACGCCAACAGCCCCCAAACAACGCCAGTTGCTCGCCCTTCTCCTCCTCAATGCCAACCAGGTCGTCTCCACCCGCACCTGTATCGAGGAACTGTGGGAGGACGCCCCGCCGAACTCCGCCCTGTCCACGATCCAGTCCTACGTCCTGCAGCTGCGCCGCGCGCTGGGGAGGATTCCGCAGATCGGCAGTCTGCAGGCGGCCCGGCGCGTGCTGGAGACGCGTGACGGCGGCTACCTGCTGGTCGTCCGGAGCGACGAGCTGGACGTCAACGCCTACACCGCGCTGGTCCGCCAGGGCCGGGTCCAACTGCACCAGGACGACGCCGCCGCCTCCGAGCTGCTCGGCCGCGCCCTGCGGATGTGGCAGGGGTCGGCCCTCTCCGACGTCCAGGTCGGCCCGGTGCTCCGGGCCCATCTGGTCGGTCTGGAGGAGGACCGGATCAGCGTCCAGGAGCAGCGGATCGACGCCGATCTGCGGCTGGGCCGCCACCATGACCTCATCGGCGAGCTGAGCGCGCTCACCACCATGTATCCGACGCAGGAGTACCTGCACGCACAGTTGATGGTGACGCTCTACCGGTCCGGGCGCCGCACCCAGGCGCTGGAGGTGGCGCAGCGGCTGCGGCGGGTGATGCACGACGAGTTGGGACTGGAACCCTCGCCCCGGATCCACAGCCTCCACCAGGCGGTCCTCGCCTGCGACCCGGTGATCGACACCCCCGCGGGCCCCGATTCGGTCCTGGACCTGGCGAGCCGCGCCGAGGCGGCCGGCGCCCGGTGCCAGGGCGGACCGGGGATGTTCGCCGGCGATGGTGGCACCTCCTGGGGACACCCCGGAAGCGCCCCCGGAGGGCACCCTGGGGGCACCCCCAGGAGTAGCTGGGGAAGCTAGCCGGGGAGGGACCGCCGACCCCGGCCGGTAGCGCCCCGGCCGCGCCGCCGGTCCGCCGCGGCCGGTTTTGCCGCCCGGGCGCGGCGGTGTACCGCGACCCTGAGCGCGGCTCGCGGCGCACCGGTGCCGGCGGTGTCCCGCGCCGGAACCGGGTGCGGGGCCGCCGGCCCGTACGGCGCCACGGCGGCCACCGCGTCCCGTGCCGCGCTCACAGCGATTCGATGTGCTCCGCGGCGGCGATCCGGTGGCGGCAGTCGAAGACGTACCGCGCCTCGGCGGCCACCAGGTCGTAGTCGAAGGCGTCGTGGTCGGTGACGACCAGCACCGCGTGGGCCTCGCGCAGTTCCTCCGCGGTGAGGTCGACCCGGGTCAGCCCCGGGATGTCGGGGCTCTCGGTGACATGCGGGTCGGCGGCCCGTACCGTGGCGCCCGCCTCGATGAACATCCGGGCGATCGGCAGCGCCGGGGACTCCCGCACGTCACCGGTGTTCGCCTTGTACGCCAGCCCCAGGATGAGGATGCGGGCGCCGGTGACCGTCTGCCGGCGGCGGTCCAGGCCCCGGGTGAGCCGGCGGACCACGTACTCCGGCATCTGGTTGTTCAGCTCGTCGGCGAGTTCGACCAGCCGGAACCGCTTGCTGAGGGTGCGTTCCACCTTCCAGGAGAGGTAGAGCGGGTCGACCGGGAGGCAGTGGCCGCCGACGCCGGGTCCCGGGGTGAAGCGCATGAAGCCGAAGGGCTTGGTGGAGGCGATGTCCAGGGCGTCCCAGACGTCGACCCCGATCCCCTCGGCGTGTGTGGCGAGTTCGTTGACCAGCGCGATGTTGACGTGCCGGAAGGTGTTCTCCATGACCTTGGCCAGTTCCGCGACGCGCGGCGAGGGGGCGACCACCACCTCCGCGACGATCCGCTCGTAGAAGCCCCGTACCTTCGCCAGCGAGCGGTCGTCGATCCCGGAGACCACCTTGGGGGTGGTCTCGAAGGTCCACCGGGTGTTGCCCGGGTCGATGCGCTCGGGGCTGTAGCCGAGGTGGAAGTCGGTGCCGGGCTCCAGCAGCGAGCCCTTGTGGAGCAGCGGCGCCAGCACCTCCTCGGTGGTCCCCGGGTAGCTGGTCGACTCCAGGATCACGGTGGCGCCGGGGCGCAGCCGGGAGGCGAGCAGCTCGCCGGCCGACTCGATGAAGGACAGGTCCGGCACACCCTCGTGGAGCGGGGTGGGCACGGTGATGACGGCGATGTCGAAGCCCTCGACGTCATCGGGGTCGATGCTGGGGCGGTACGTCCCCCGGTCCAGGATGGCGCGCAGCCGCTCCGCGGGGATGTCCCCCACATAGGACTCGCCGACCGCGAGCTTCTTCACCCGCCGTTCGTCGATGTCGTAGCCGACGACGTGGAATCCCTCCTCGGCTGCTGCGACGGCCAGCGGCAGACCGACGTAACCCTGGCCTATGACGACAAGTTTGGTGGTCATCCGGATCTCCTCAACCCGTAACGACGTGCTGGGACGGGACGCGCTGGTGCTGGGTCGGTTGGCCGGCGGTTCGGCGGAGCCGCTCGGTGCGGGGCGCGGCTCAGTCGAAGAACTCGCAGACCGAGTCGGCGATGTAGGTCACCTGCTCGTCGCTGAGGTGCGGCCAGATCGGGATGGCGAGGTTGTGGTCGCTGGCGTACTGGGCGCCGGGCCACTCGGCGCCCTGCGGGGCCCAGGCGGCGAAGGCGGGCTGGCGGGGCAGCGGCACCGGGTAGTAGACGTGGCTGCCGATGCCCTTCTCGATCAGCCAGGAGCGCAGGTCGCCCCGGCGCCGGACCAGCAGGGAGTAGACGTAGTAGCAGCGCCCGTTGCGGCCGGCCGGCGGGGCGAGGACGCCGCGGTCGGCGAGCGGGGCGAAGCGTTCGGTGTAGTAGTCGGCGATCCGCGCCCGCCGCTCCAGCCGGTCCTCGAATCCTGCGTGCCGGTGGAGCTGGAAGGCGGCGAGGATCTCGTCGAACCGGCTGTTCTGGCCGATCCGGTGGTGCAGGAAGCGGTTGACGCCGTCCTGGCCGTGGTTGCGGAGCATGCGCACGGTACGGGCCAGCTCGGGGTCGTCGGTGAGGACCACGCCGCCCTCACCGGCCGTGCCGAACGCCTTGACCTGGAAGAAGGAGAAGACGCCCAGGTCGCCCCAGCGACCGGAGGGGACCCCGTCCAGCACCGCGCCCTCGGCCACCGCCGCGTCCTCGATGACCTTGATGCCATGGGCTCGGGCGATCTTGTTGATGCGCGGCATGTCGGCCATGATCGAGAACACATGGGCGGGCATCACGGCCCGGGTGCGCTCGGTGATCAGCTTCTCGACGGAGTCCGGGTCGATGACCATGGTGTGCGGGTCGACGTCGGCGAAGACCGGGGTGGCACCGAGGTTGGCGACCGAACTCGCCACCGGCTGGCAGCAGAAGGCGGGCACGATCACCTCGTCGCCCGGGCCGACACCGAGCGCCTGGACGGCGAGGTTGAGGCCGCCGGTGCCGCTGGAGCAGGCGATGACGTGCTCGGCGCCGGTGCTGGCGCGCAGCTCGTCCTCCAGCTCGGCGGTGCGCCGGCCCAGGATGAACTTCTGCTCCGGGTCGGTGCCGACCTCGTACAGCAGCTCCTTGAAGGCCCGCCGGTCCTGCTCGAAGAGGTCCGGGGGGAAGAACGGGATGGTCATCGTCACTGCCTCCCGGCGTAGAAGTCGGAGATCGCGGAGCACACGGTGTCGACGCCGGCCTCGTCGAGGTCCGGGTAGAGCGGGAGCGCGAGGGTGCGCTCGCAGGCGGCCTCGGCGTGCGGGAAGGCGCCGGGCCGATGGCCGGGGCGGTCGGCGTAGACGGGCTGGAGGTGCAGCGGCCTGGGGTAGTACGTCTCGGTGCCGATCCCGCGGGCGGCGAGGTGGGCGACGAGCTCGTCACGCCGCTCCACCTCGATGAGGTAGACGTAGAAGACCGGGTCGACGGGGACCTCGCGGGCCACCAGCCGGGGCACCGCGGTGACGCCGTCGGCGCCGGTGAGCCGCTCGGTGTAGGCCTCGGCCAGCTCCCGGCGGCGGGCGATGTCCTGGTCGAGGCGGCTCAACTTGGCCATGAGCACGGCCGCCTGGACGTCGTCCATCTTGCTGTTGGTGCCGGAGATCCCGGAGAGGTTGGAGATCCCCGCGATGTGGTCGATGGTCTTGCCCATCCGACCGTGGTGGCGCAGCACACCGGCCTGTTCGGCGATCTTCGGGTCGTCGGTGAGGATCATCCCGGCGTCACCGAGCGCGCCCAGGGTCTTGGTGGGGAAGAAGGAGAGGACCCCGCCGGCCCCCAGGAGCCCGGCGTGGGTGCCGTCCCAGCGCATCCCGATGCCTTCGGCGCTGTCCTCCAGCACGGTCAGTCCGCGGCGTTCGGCGAGCGCGGTGAGGGCGGCCATGTCGGCGGGCTGGCTGAAGAGGTGGACCGGCATGATGGCGCGGGTGCGTTCGCTGATCGCCGCCTCGGCACTGGCCGCGTCCATGCCGTAGTCGCCGTCCGCGGTGATGTCGGCGAAGACCGGGGTGGCGCCCGTCATGCTCACCGCGGAGGCGGAGGCGAAGAAGGTGAAGGTGGGGACGATCACCTCGTCGCCGGGGCCGATGCCGGCCGCGCGCAGCAGGATGACCAGGGCGTCGGTGCCGCTGTTGACGGCCACGGCGTGCCGGGCGCCGGTGTATTCGGCGATGGCCCGTTCCAGTTCCGCGACTTTCCGGCCGTGTGAGAACTTCCCGCGGTCGAATACGTCGTCGATGTGCCGGTCGAGGAGCGGCCAGAGTTCCTTGAAGGATTGCGACTGGTCGAAGAACGGAACGGGCGGGCTGGATTTCTCGGTTGGCGTGGTCGGCATGGCGATGACGCTACGAAAGAGCGCTGTTCCGCCGCTACGGACAAGAAATTGCCGGGTCGACGCGGAACGACCGGACCCGACTGGCAGTCACGGGTCATGCGGCGGTGCGCACCGCCTTCCGGCCGGGTGCGGCCGGATACGGCGCGGCCCCTGGCCCGACATGCGTCGCGCCAGGGGCGGTTTCGGCTGCGCAGGCCCTTCCCGGGGTCGGTGCGGCCGGCTCCGGGAGGGGCCTGTCGGGTCCGCTAGGCGGCCGTGACGACCGGGGATCCGGAGGCGACCCCGTTGCGCTCCATCTCCTCCGCGATCTTCATCGCCTCGTCGATGAGGGTCTCCACGATCCGGGATTCCGGGACGGTCTTGATCACTTCGCCCTTGACGAAGATCTGCCCCTTGCCGTTGCCCGAGGCCACGCCCAGGTCGGCCTCGCGCGCCTCACCGGGACCGTTGACCACACAGCCCATCACCGCCACCCGCAGCGGCACCTCCATGCCCTCCAGCCCCGCGGTGACCTGGTCGGCCAGCTTGTACACATCCACCTGGGCGCGTCCGCAGGACGGGCAGGAGACGATCTCCAGGCGCCGCTGCCGCAGGTTGAGCGACTCCAGGATCTGGGCGCCGACCTTGACCTCCTCGGCCGGCGGCGCGGACAGCGAGACCCGGATGGTGTCGCCGATCCCCTCGCTGAGCAGCGCCCCGAAGGCGACCGCCGACTTGATGGTGCCCTGGAAGGCCGGGCCGGCCTCGGTGACCCCGAGGTGGAGCGGGTAGTCGCACTGGGCGGCGAGCTGCCGGTAGGCGTTCACCATCACCACCGGGTCGTTGTGCTTCACCGAGATCTTGATGTCCCGGAAACCGTGTTCCTCGAAGAGCGAGCACTCCCACAGCGCCGATTCCACCAGCGCCTCCGGTGTCGCCTTTCCGTATTTCTCCAGCAGCCGCTTGTCGAGCGATCCGGCATTCACCCCGATACGGATCGGGACGCCGGCGTCGGAAGCGGCCTTGGCGATTTCCTTCACCTTGTCGTCGAACGCCCGGATGTTCCCGGGGTTGACCCGCACCGCCGCGCATCCGGCGTCGATCGCGGCGAAGACGTACTTGGGCTGGAAATGGATATCCGCGATCACCGGGATCTTGGACTTCTTCGCGATCTGCGGCAGCGCTTCGGCGTCGTCCTGGGAGGGGCAGGCGACCCGTACGATCTGGCAGCCGGCCGCGGTCAGCTCCGCGATCTGCTGCAGGGTGGCGTTGACGTCGGCGGTCAGGGTGGTCGTCATGGACTGCACCGAGATCGGCGCGTCGCCCCCGACGGCGACCGGTCCCACATGGATCTGGCGGCTGGCGCGACGCGGGGCCAGCCGCGCCGGGACGGACGGTGTTCCCAGGGAAACGGCGGTCACGAGACATCCTTCAGTCGGGGTACGCCGGTGGGCGCCGGCGTACCGCTGTTCTCCATGCTGATGGCGAGGGCCAGGTCGGCGGCGGTGAGGCCGGATTCGGCGAGGACTTCGGCGCGGCTCCCGTGGTCGAAGAACTTCTGGGCCAGGCCGTGCACCTGGACCGGGGTGTTCACGCCCGCGTCCCGGACCGCCTGGGCGATGGCGGTACCGACGCCGCCGACCCGGCCGTTGTCCTCGACGGTGACGACCAGTTGGTGTTCCGCCGCGAGCCGCACCAGGGCCGGGTTGACGGGCTTGACCCAGCAGGGGTCCACCACGGTGGTGCCGACCCCCTCGGCGGCGAGCCGCTCGGCGGTGGCGAGGGCGACGTCCGCCATCGCCCCGATCGAGACGAGCAGCACCTCGGGGGAGGTACCGGGCGCGGGGCGGGCCAGGACGTCCATTCCGGCGATGGTGGCGACCGGCTCCACGTCCCGCGCGACGGTGCCCTTGGGGAAGCGGACCACGGTCGGCGCGTCGGAGACCTTCAGCGCCTCCCGCAGTTGGCGGCGCAGCCGGCCGGCGTCGCGCGGCACGGCGATCCGCAGGCCGGGGACGACCTGGAGGAAGGACAGGTCCCACATGCCGTTGTGGCTGGGCCCGTCGTTCCCGGTGGCGCCCGCCCGGTCCAGGACGAAGGTGACCGGGCAGCGGTGCAGGGCGACGTCCATCAGGACCTGGTCGAAGGCGCGGTTCAGGAAGGTGGCGTACACCGCGACCACCGGGTGGAGGCCGCCCATGGCGAGGCCGGCTGCCGAGGTCACCGCGTGCTGCTCGGCGATCCCTACGTCGAAGACCCGGTCGGGGTAGGCGTCGGCGAAGCCGTCGAGGCCGACCGGTTGGAGCATCGCGGCGGTGATCGCCACCACGTCCGGGCGCTCGGCCCCCACCGAGACGATCTCCTTGGCGAAGACCGAGGTCCAGGAGGGTCCGGCGGGGGCGGCGGCGCCGCTCTTCACCGCGCCGATGGCGTGGAAGCGGTCCAGCTCATGGGCCTCGGCGGGGGCGTGGCCGTGGCCCTTGCGGGTGATGCAGTGGACGATGACCGGCCCGCCGAAGGACTTGGCGCGGCGCAGCGCGGTCTCCATCGCCTGCACATCGTGCCCGTCGACGGGTCCGACGTACTTCAGGCCCAGGTCCTCGAAGAGGCCCTGCGGGGCGACGAAGTCCTTCAGCCCCTTCTTGGCGCCGTGCAGCGCCTCGTAGATCGGGCCGCCGATGGGGCGGTCGCGCAGCCGGTCCTTGCCCCACTGGAGGAACCGCTCGTAGCCGCGGGTGGTGCGCAGGGTGGTGAGGTGGTCGGCGAGCCCTCCCCTGGTGGGGGCGTAGGAGCGGCCGTTGTCGTTGACCACGATGACCAGCGGCAGGTCCTTGGCGGCGGCGATGTTGTTGAGCGCCTCCCAGGCCATGCCGCCGGTGAGGGCGCCGTCGCCGATCACCGCGACGACATGGCGGTCGGTGCGGCCGCGTAGCCGGTGGGCCTTGGCGATGCCGTCGGCGTAGCTGAGCGCGGTGGAGGCGTGGCTGTTCTCGATGATGTCGTGCTCGGACTCCTGCCGGCTGGGGTATCCGGAGAGCCCGCCGCGGCTGCGCAGCCGGGAGAAGTCCTTCCGCCCGGTGAGCAGTTTGTGGACGTACGCCTGGTGGCCGGTGTCCCACAGCAGGCGGTCCCGCGGGGAGTCGAAGGCCCGGTGGAGGGCGAGGGTCAGTTCGACCACGCCGAGGTTGGGGCCGAGGTGGCCGCCGGTGCGGGTCACCGCTTCGACCAGGAAGTCGCGGATCTCCACGGCGAGCTGGTCGAGTTGGGCGACGTTGAGGTTCCGTATGCTCTCGGGCCCGGTGACGTTCTCGAGCAGCGGCCTAGCCAAAGCACACCCCCATGGTCGGCTTGAGCCCGAGGTCCGGGCCGGTGGTCGTGCGGTCGACGGCGATCAGCACGTTGTAGTGGTTGGGGAAGTGGCAGGCGTCGAAGCCCAGGACGGTGCCGACGAGCTGCCCGTCGATCCGTACCTCGTCGCCGCGGTCGATGACGCCGCCGGACTCGATCTCCACGAAGCCGAGGAAGCCGACCCGGTCGACGACGGCGCCGGGGGTGGGGTCGTGCTGGTCGGTGGTGACCAGCTCGTGGATCTCCTCCCGGCGCACGCAGCGGCTGGCGTACTCCTCCAGCACCATGCCGCGGTCCTCCCGGCGGTGGACGAGGACCTTCACCAGGCTGCCGAAGACCGGGCGCTTGGCGCCGTCCTCCGCCGGGTTCACGACCGGGCTCCGGTGGTCGGCGCCGCCTGGCGCGGCTGGGTTCGGGCGGAGTCCGCGCCGTACCCGGGGCGGGCCTCGGCCTCCCGCCGGTAGACGTCGGCGACCAGTTCCAGGGCGGCGATCCCGCCGGCGGCGCGGTCCTCGCCGGACCGTACGGCGTCGGCGAACTCGCGCAGCACCCCGGCGTACTCGTGCCAGAGCGACTGCTTGAAGCCCTGGTGGCCGCCGAGCATGTCGGCGGCCAGGTGGGTGCCGTCGGCGAGGGTGACCTCGATGTCCTTCCGTTCGCCCGGGTAGGACCAGTCGAGCAGGACCTGTGCGGTGGCGCCGGCGGCCGAGCGCAGTTGGACGGTGGCCTGCCGGTCGATGCCGTCCCGGTCCCGGACCACGGCCGCGGCCGTCACCTGAGTGGGGCCGATGAACTGGCGCACGGTGTCGAAGGCGTTGGGGCCGTTGTCGGCGACGCAGCCGCCGCCGCAGCGCTCGGGGTCCAGGTACCAGTGGTCGGTGCCGGCGTGCTCCTCGATCGTCTCCAGGTAGCGCACGGTGAGCGACTCGATGGGGGATCCGTGCTCCCGCACCCGCTCCAGCAGGGCGAGGGCGTTGTCGTTGTAGCGGCGGTGGAAGGAGGTGAACAGGACCAGGTCGGCGTTGCGCGCGGCGCGGACCAGCGCCCGGCCGTCCTCGACCCGGGTGGCCAGCGGCTTCTCCACGCAGACCGGGAGGCCGGCGGCGAGCAGGTCGCCGCAGACCTGGGCGTGCACGTCGTTGGGTACGTTGACGACCACCGCGTCCAGCTCCGCCTCGGCGATCATCGTCCGGTGGTCGGTGTAGCAGGCCGCGCGCCCCTGGAACGGGGCGAGGGCGTCGGGGCGCAGGTCGCAGACGGCGGCCAGTTCCACGCCGTCGACCTCCTCGAAGGCGGCCACGTAGAAGCGTGAGATGACGCCGAGGCCGACGATGCCGATCCGCAGGGTGCTGTGGTGTCCGGTCACAGGTCTTCTCCCCCGGTCCGCGGTGCCGGCGCCGGGATGCCCAGGGTCTCGGCGACGGTGCGGACCTCGTTGTAGAGGGCCGGGGTGAGTGCCACGCCGGCCCGGTGTCCCTCGGCGATCAGGGCGGCCTCGCGGGTGCCGGGGTAGGCGACCGGCACCCCCTCGCGCTGCGGTGGGCAGTCGAGTAGGGCCTGGAACATCCCGCCGGCCTGGCCGAGGAAGCCGTCGAGGGGGCGGAGTGCCCCGGGTGCCACGACCAGGGCCAGGAAGCCGATGTCGTCGTCGCGTCCGGTCGGCCCGCCGGTGCCGGCGTGCGCCTCGGCGGCGGGGCCGAGACCGGCGCCCGGCACCAGGGCGGCGAGCACCTCGACGAGCAGCGCGAGGCCGTACCCCTTGTAGGCGCCGGTCTCCGGGCGTCCGCCGAGCCAGAGCGGGAAGCCCTCTCCCCGGTCGAGCGCGCCGGGGTCGGTGACCGGGTGCCCCTCGGCGTCCTCCATCCATCCCTCGGGGATGGTCCGGCCGGCCCGTTCGGCCTCGCGGATCTTCCCGGTGGGGACCGCGGTGGTGCTCATGTCGAGGACGAACGGCGCCAGTCCGGGGCCCGCGGGGGCGGCGATGCTCATCGGGTTGGTGCCGAGCATCGCGCACCGCCCGCCCGGCGGCCTGGCTATCCGCTGCCCGCCGCAGTTGGAGGCGAGGATGCCCACCATGTCGCGCTCGGCGATCCTCAGGGTGTGGTGTCCGGCGCAGCCGAAGTGGGTGGCGTTGCGGACCGACACCAGCCCCACCCCGTACTCGGCCGCCCGCTCGGCGGCGAGGTCGAGGGCCTCGCCCGCCTGCCACAGGCCCAGCGCCTGGTGGGCGTCGAGGAGCACCGAGGCGCCCCGGTCGGCGAGCACCTCCGGCTCGGCGTCGGGCACCGCGCGCTTCTGGTCGAGCAGCGGCAGGTAGAGCCGGGTGAGGTTGGCCAGGCCGTGCGAGCGCATGCCGGCCAGGTCCCCGTAGATCAGGGCCTCGGCGGCGCGGTGTGCGCGGTGCGGCGGCAGGCCGCGGGCGGTGAACACCCCGGTGGCGAAGGTGAGCAGTCGGTCGTGGGAAACCCGCACGGGGGCTTCGGCGGCGTCGTGGGTGGCTGGTGTGGGAAGGGTGGTCGTCATGATGATCCGTCCATGGACTGGGCGAGACGCGGTGTGGGGTGCGGTTCGGTGGGCTGGGCGCCGCGGGTGCCGGCATCGTGCGCGGTGTACGGGCCGGAGTGCCGCTCGGCGTGGCCGGCGGCCTCGCGGGTGAAGTGCCGCAGCAAGGCGGCGACCGAGGTGGCGAACCCTTCGAGGTCCTCGATGTCGGCGTACTCCCCGTCGGCGTGGGCGTTGTTGGCGTCCAGGTCGCCGGGGCCGAGGACCGCGGTGTAGGCGCCGGGCACCCCGTGCATCCAGATGGCGTCGCAGGTGCACGCCGGGTCGGTGGGCGGGGCGTAGGGCAGCCCCGCGGTGCGGCCCAGCAGCCGCTCGGCCCAGGGGTCCTGGTCGTCGAGGGCGGGCAGTCCGCGCTTGAGCCACCGCAGGGCGGTGACGCGGTCGGCCTCGGTGGCGGTCCGGGCGAAGTCCGCCTGGTCGGCGAAGCGTTCGGTGAAGGCGGCGAGGCCGGCGTGCAGCTCGCGCTCCAACTCCGCCTGGAGAGCGCTCCCGGCGGCGGTGGTGCCGTAGGCGAGGTTGAGCAGCAGCCGGCCGCTGCCGTACACCTTGTTGTGCAGGTCCCCGGTGTGCAGTCCGGCCACGCAGACCCGGCCGCCGTCGACCCGCCCGGGCAGCCGCTCGGCGAGGTGCTGGGCGAGGAAGCCCAGCAGCACCGTGGCGTTGTGCCCGCCGCCGGGCATGTCGTCGATGGAGTCGGTGCCCGCGACGGAGATCTGCGCGGTGGCGGCGGCGGTGGACCGGGGCACCAGCCGGGAACGGGTGGGCTCGCAGAAGATGTTGATCCGCCCGGTGTGGCCGGCCTCCACCAGGGGGCGGGTGCCGAAGACCCCCATCGCGCCGCCCTCCTCCCCGGAGACCAGCTGCACCAGGACACCGGTGGTCTCGCCCAGGCCGGGCACGGTGGCGACCGCCTGCCGCAGCCCGGCCAGGAGCGCGACGGCCGGGCCCTTGGCGTCGATGGCGCCGCGGCCGTGGAAGCGGCCGTCCCGGTAGGCCGGGGGCTCCCAGCCCGCCACCGTGTCGAGGTGGACGTTGAACATCACGGTGCGTTCGGTCGGCAGGGCGGGGCCCAGCCGCAGCACCATGCTGGGCTGGCAGGCGAGGAAGTCCGGCATCGTGGCCGCCGCCTCGCGGACGGTTTCCGGCACCCCCTCGCGGTCCAGCACGCGGGGGTCGGGGGCGGCGTGGTGCACCGTGCCGAAGCCGATCGCGGCGGCGGCCTCGGCGAAGGCGCGCTGCGCCTCCCACAGCTGGGGGCGGGGCCCCTCGGCGCCGGTCTCCAGCGGTCCCGCGGTGCGCAGCTCGATGAGGTCCAGCAGGAGTCGGCGCTCGGCGGGCAGCAGCGCCACCCGCCCCGCGGCGCGGGCGCCGTCCCGGCCGCCGGGCGCGGTGCCGGGTGGCGCGCCGAGGGTGGGGCGGGGGGCTGTCATACCGCCACCTCGCGGCCCTCGGCAGCCGTGGCCAGCCGGTCGGCGAGCCGCTCCAGCTCCTGGCCGTAGGCGATGAAGGCGCCCAGCACCTCGTCGCCGGACAGGGCGATCGACTCGTGCGGGCGTACGTTGATATGCGGCTCGATCGACCACACCCCGGTGTAGCCGTGGTCGAGCAGCAGCCGCAGGGCGTCGGAGACCCGGCAGACGCCGTGCCCGGGGAGGGTGTAGCGCACGTCCTCGGCGGTGCCCGTGGCGTCCTTGATGTGCACATGTGCGATGTGCGGGGCGATCTCGGGCAGCAGGTCGTAGGCGTCGTAGCCGTACGCCACTCCGTTGCCGACGTCGTAGAGGAGTTTCAGCGCCGGGCTGGCGACCCGGTCGAGGAGTTCCAGCATCCGGTCGGCGCGGGTGCCCGCCCAGCCGGCGCAGTTCTCGTGGAGCAGCACCAGACCGGCGTCCTCGGCGCGGGCGGCGAGTTCGGTCATCCGGGCGAGCACCTCGGCCCGCCAGCGGTCCTGAGGCAGGCCGTCGTTGGGGTAGGACATCACGCGGATCCGGTCGGTGCCCAGCCGAGCGCAGCGGGTGGCGAGGATCTCCAGCTCGCGCAGGTCGAGCTCGAAGTCCCCGGTGATCGGGCGCGCCCAGTTGGCGATCCGGGAGTCGACGCAGGTGACGCCGAGTCCGGCGGCGGCGAGTTCCGCGGCGGTCCGCTCGAAGGCGGCCTCGTCGAGGTCGGCCAGCGCGGTGCCGTCGACGGTCCGCAGCTCCACGGTGTCCCAGCCGAGGGCGGTGAGGGCGGCGATCTGGGTGGCGAGCGGGGCTCCGGCCTCGTCGCCGATGCCGCTCAGCCGGATGCCGGGGGGAAGGCGGAGGGGCCCGGGTCCGTCGGGCCGCGGGGCTTGGGTTTCAGGCGACATGGCGGTGTTCCTCTCCGGTCGCGGTGGTGGCGGCCGTGGATCCGTCGGCCGTGCCGGCCGTGCTGTTCGCGGGGTCCGCTGGATCCGCGGTGGCGGCGCGGTGCTTGGCCCGCTCCAGTACGTCGACCACCCGCGCCTGGAGTTCGAAGTCGTCGGTGAAGTCGGCGCCCTCGGCGAACCGCCGGTAGACCTGGTGCAGACAGGCGTCCAGCGCCTCGTCGGGGAAGACCTCGTGGCGTTCGGGGCGTCCGGTGGGGGCGATCCGCAGGTGCGCGTACGGGTCCTCGCCGCTGACCGGGTAGTGGCCGACCGCGGTGCCGGCCTCGAAGTCCAGGACGATGCTCCGCTCCCGTAAGGGTGAGGCGAGGTCGGTGGCGATACGGCTCACCGCCCCGCCGTGGTGGCGGAGGGTGAGTTCGGCGGTGCCCATCCGCGGGATGACGGTGGTGTCGGTCCGGGCGTCGGTCCACGACGCCCGCTCCACCTGGGCCGCACCGGCCAGCCGCAGCGCCACTCCCACCGAGTGCGGGAGTTCCACGTCGAAGGCGGTGGGGTGGCTGGGTGTGGCGAGGGACCGGCGCAGCCGGGGCTTGCGCTGGTGGATGGTGATCCGGCGCAGTCCACCGAGGCCGCGGGAGGTGACGATCCGCTCCAGCCGCTCGGTGAGGCCGCTGTGCAGCCACGGGGCGACCACCGCGAGCCGCAGCCCGTACCGGTCGCGCAGGTCCCGCAGCGCGTCGACGGTCGCGGCGCCGGTGCCGATCGGCTTCTCCACCAGGTAGCGGCGGAAGCCGAGTTCGGCGAAGGCGGCGATGACCTCCACCCGCTCGGTCGGCGGGGTGCAGACGTGGACGACGGTGGTGTCGGGGTCGAGGTGGGTGCGGGCGGCCTCCGGCGACGGCACGGTGAGCAGTCCGGGCACCGACGTGCCGTCGGACAGCGGTGCGATGTCGTAGCCCAGGGGGGAGGCCGGTGCGAACAGGGCCCCCGCGCCCGCCTCGCGGTCCGACTGGCGAAGCCTGCGGAGCACGGGCAGATGGAGTTCTCGCCCGGAGCGGCCGAGCCCGACCAGCAGTGTGTGCAACATCGGGAACTCCTCGGTGAATTCACGGAGTGGAGCGCCCACGCTACGCCCGCCTCGACCGGGCGGTCCGTAGCAGATAACTGCCTGCGTCTGCCCCCTCCTCCCGCACTCAATTGCCATGGCAGGGGCGCCGGACCGGTTCCTAGCGTGGGTGGTCGAGGACATGGGACAACGTGGAAGGGGTGCTCGATGAGCATGGTGGAAAACGCCACCCGGAACGGAGTCGGAATCCCGGAGGCCGAAAAGCCCAAGGAATACGTATTCGACCAGACCTGGGACCGGGAATCCGAGCGGCTGCGCACCAATGAGGCGATCTGGGACCCGGGCACGATAGAACGCCTGGAGCGTATCGGGGTGACCGAGGGCTGGTCGGCGCTGGAGGTCGGTGCCGGCTCCGGGTCGATCACCGGATGGCTGGCGGACCGGGTCGGCCCCCGGGGCCGGGTGATGGCCGTCGATCTGGAGACCTCGCGGCTCGACTGGCTGCGCGGGACTCCGAACGTCGAGGCCGTCACCCTGGACCTCCGCCACGAGGAGCTGCCGGCCGCCGCCTTCGACGTGGTGCACGCCCGGATGGTCGTCCAGCACCTGGAGGACCGGGCCGGCGCCATCGCCCGCCTGGTGCGCGCGGTCAAGCCCGGCGGGGTGCTGTTCCTGGAGGACACCGACTCGCTGCCGCTGTTCCGCAGTGCGGTCGCGGAGGACTTCCTGGCGGATGTGAAGGCGGCCGGGTACGGGCTGATGCGGCGCTCCGGGCATGAGCCGCGCGGCGGCCACTTCGACCTGGAGGCCGTGCTGGCGCAGGGCCTGGAGGAGGTCTCGGCGGAGGGCCGGGCGGTGATGGTGCACGGCGGCTCCCGCCAGGCGCGGCACTACATGCTCTGGCTGGAGTCGCTGCGGCCCCGGCTGCTCGCCGAGGGGCTGCTGGAGGAGGCGCGGATCGAGGAGGCGCTGCGGGAGATGGCCGACCCGGGCAACCGCTGGCTGACCCAGGTGCTGATCTCGACCGTCGGCCGCAGGCCGCGCTGAGCCACCCGCCGTCCCGGCCGGCCGCGCCGGTGTCCCCGCTCCCCCAGCCCTTGATCACCGAAAGGCAGCTTCCGCATGTCCGCAGTGAGTACGGCGTCGCCGCCCGACGTCCGAGGCCGGCTGAGGGCCTACGTCAGACTGGGCAAACTCTCCTTCTACGACTACTACCTGAGCGCCTTCCTGGTGTGGTGCGCGCTCCCGGGCGCGGCGCTGTGGGAGGGCAGGACCTTCGCTGTCCTCCTCCTCTACACAGCCGGCTACGTCGGTGTGGTCGCCGCCACCGTCGCCCTGGACGACGTCACCGGCATCCGGGACGGCAGCGACGCGCGCAACTACACGCCGGAGAACGGCGCGTTGCGGGATCTGAGCCGCAAGCCGCTGCTGAGCGGGGCGCTCTCGGTGCGTCAGGCCGAGTTGTTCGGCTGGGGCGCGGCGGTGTGGGGGGCGGTGCTGTGGTCCGTCACCCTCGCGGTGGCTCCGCACAATGGCCCGTGGACGGCGGTGGCGATGCTGCTGGTGCTGGTCACCAACGCGCAGTACTCGTACGGGCTGAAGTTCAGCTACCACGGCGGCCAGGAGTTGATCCTGCTCAGCCCGGGGCTCGCGGTGCTCCTTCCGTACGCCCTGCTGACCGGCGAGGTGACCGGCCTGATCGTGCTGGAGACGGTGCTGTTCGGGCTGTGGAGCCTGCTGGTGTCCGCCTACTCCAACATGAACGACGTCGAGGGTGACCGGCTGGCCGGCCGCCGCAACCTCGCCACCCTCAGCACGGAGGCCGGTTACCGGCGGATCGTGGTGGCCTTCCATCTGCTGGAGCCCGCGGCGATCGCGGTGGCCATCGCCGCCGGCGCCGTCCCGGCGTGGTTCGCGCTGCTGCTCCTTCCGCTGCTGGCGGGCCGGGTGGCGCAGATACGGGCCGGGCTGCTGCGGCGCGATGTGCTGGTGGCGCGGCTGCTCGGCATACGGCTGCACCGCTGGGGCGTACCGGTCCTGATGCTCGCCAACGCGCTGGCGCTGCACGTCTGACCAGGCGCGCGAGGCAGCGCCGCCGGCGCCGTACGGCCGCGCGGGGCGCAGGACCGGGCCCGCGCCGGTCGCCTGATGGCACGCCAGAAGTGTGGAACGGCTTGCACCACACCCAGTTTCCGGTACAGACTGTTCCACACGGCTCGTCAACACTCGAACCCGACCGTCGTGTGCGGCGCACCGCCGCGCGCGTCGCCGACAGGAGACCCCGCAATGCTCGACAGATTAGCCAATCTGATCCTTCCCAGGCCGAAGAAGATCCTGCTCGCCGTGCTGATCATCGTCCTGTGTGTGGGCGGCGCGTCGATGGGTCTGACCGACCGGCTGACCATGGGCGGGTACGAGAACGACGACACCGAGTCGGGCCGCACCCAGTCCGTACTGGAGAAGGACTTCGGCCAGGGCCGGCCCAACCTGACCCTCGTGGTCAAGGACTCCCGGGGCGTCGACGACCCGGCCGTCACCCAGGCCGGTCTGAAGCTCACCCAGGAGCTGGAGGACAACAAGTACGTCGCGGGCGTCGCCTCCTACTGGTCGCTCGGCAAGACGCCCACCATGCGCAGCTCCTCCGGTGACCAGGCGATGGTGACCGGCACCGTCCTGGGCGACTTCGACGAGGTCAACGACCGGGTGAAGGACCTCAAGGACACCTACACCGGGAAGGTCGACGGCCTCGACATCAAGCTGGGCGGCCTGGCCCTGATGAACTACGAGAACACCGAGACGGCCGCCAAGGACGCCTCGCGCGCCGAGAGCCTGGTGTTCCCGCTCGTCCTGATCGTGCTGGTGGTCATCTTCGGCTCGCTGGTCGCCGCCTCCCTGCCGCTCGCGGTGGCGCTCGCCACCATGCTGCTGGTGTTCGGCCTGATGTTCGCCCTCACCTTCGTGTTCGAGGCGAACAACCTGCTCGTCAACATCACCACCTTCCTCGGCCTCGGCCTCGCCATCGACTACAGCCTGCTCTTCATCACCCGCTACCGCGAGGAGCTGGCCAAGGGCGACATCGCGCGGGACGACGCCATCCGGGCGACCATGCGCACCGTCGGCCGGACCGTCTCCTTCTCCGCCGTCACCCTCGCGGTGGCGTTCCTCTCCCTCCTGGTCATGCCGTTCGGCATGTTCCAGTCGATCGCCGTCGGCGGCACCGTGACCACCCTCGCCGCCGCCGTCGCCACCCTGCTCATCGTGCCGGCCCTGCTCGCCTGGGCCGGGCCGCGCATCGACAAGCTGCGGCTCATCCGCCGCAAGCCGAAGGCCGAGGCGGCCGAGGGCGAGGGCTTCTGGCACCGCCTGGCGACCGTGGTGATGCGCCGCCCGGTGCCGCTCGCCGCCGGCGTGCTGGTGCTGATGGCCTTCCTCGCCTCCCCCGTGGTCGACCTCAACATGCGGCTGGCGGACGAGCAGATGCTGCCCAAGTCCGCCCAGTCCGCGCAGGTGGCCAAGGTGGTGGCGGAGAACTTCAACAACCGCGAGGCGCAGGCCATGCCGGTGGTGGCGCGGAACATCGGCGCCCCCGCCGAGCACCAGCAGGAGATCGCCTCGTACGCGGCCAAGCTCTCCGCCCTCTCCGACGTGGCCCGGGTGGACGCCCTGACCGGCACCTACGTCAAGGGCAAGCAGATCGCCCCGGCCGGCCCGCTCGCCAAGCAGTTCGCCAGCGAGAAGTCCACCTATCTGTCGGTGGTGCCCGCGGTGGACGGGCTCTCCGACGACGGTGAGGCCCTGGTCGACCGGGTACGTGAGACCGACGCGCCGTTCTCGGTCACCGTCGGCGGCCAGCCGGCCATCTCCGTCGACACCTTCGACCTGGTGGGCGAGAAGCTGCCCTACCTGCTCACCATCCTGGGCCTGGGCACCTACATCCTGCTCTTCCTGCTCACCGGAAGCCTGCTGCTGCCGCTGATGGCGATGCTGCTGAGCGTGCTCAGCCTGAGCGCCACCTTCGGTTCGCTGGTCTTCGTCTTCCAGGACGGCCATCTCCAGTGGCTGGTCGGCGACTTCATCAACACCGGCGCGATCACCTGGACCACCCCGATCCTCATCGCCACCCTCGCCTTCGGCCTCTCCATGGACTACGCGGTCTTCATCCTCTCCCGCGTCAAGGAGGAGTACGACCGCACCGGGGACAACCAACTCGCGGTGGCGACCGGCCTGGAGCGGGTCGGCAAGGTGGTCACCTACGCGGCCGTCATCCTCTCCCTGGTCTTCATCGTGATGATCACCTCCGGGATCAGCTACATGAAGGCCCTGGGCCTCGGCGTACCGCTGGCGATCCTGCTGGACGCCACCCTCATCCGAGGCATCCTGCTCCCGGCGGCGATGCGGCTGCTCGGCAAGGTCTGCTGGTGGGCCCCGGGTCCGCTGCGCCGCCTCCACAACCGCTACGGCATCAGCGAGTCCGGCACCGAGCCGGCCGGTCCGGGGGCCCGGTCCTCGGCCGCGGTCGGGGAGCGGCAGGAGCACCTGACCGGCCGTACCTGACCCCACGAACCATCTCCCCTGTGGCCGCCCGGGTCCCCCGCCCGGGCGGCCACCCCCTTTTCCCGGGCCACCCTGATGGCCGACCGGCTGCTGGTCGCACGCGCGGGGCTCATCGGCGGGCCCGGTGACCGCAGCGACCGCTCCGGCTACTGGGTCGCCCGCGCCGCCCGCGACCCCCGGGCGCCGCTGCTCGTCCCCGACACCCCCGAGCTGCCGACGCAGGCCATCGACGTACGCGACCTGGCGAGCTGGCTCCTCGACACCGCGGAGCGACGCGTCACCGGCACCTTCAACGCGGTCGGCCCGATGGTGCCGCTCGCCGAGTGGATCGAGCTGTCGCGCGACGTCGGCGGCCACACCGGACCGGTCGTCGCGGTCGCCGCCGAGAAGCTCCTCGCGCACGGGGTGACCCAGTACATGGGCCAGGACTCGCTGCCCCTGTGGGTGGTCGATCCGGGCTGGGAGGGCTGGTCGGCGCGCGACGGATCGGCCGCCACCGCGGCGGGCCTGCGCCACCGCTCCCGCGCCGAGCTCCTCGCCGACACCCTGCGCTGGGAGCGCGAGCAGGGCCTCCACCGGACCCGCCGGGCGGGACTCTCCGCGGAGACCGAACGCGCGCTCGTGGCGGCCCTGGGGTGAGGCCCCGCCCCTGACCGCTCGGCCGGACACGAGGACGACGCCGGCCTCCACCACCCCCAGGGGTCGTGAAGGCCGACGTCGTATCCGGGCCCGGACCGGCCGCCGGCGCCCACCGGCGGGTACCGGGACCCGCCGCCGTCCGTGCGTGCCGTGTGCGGGGCAGCCCCTCAGCTGTCCGCGAGCCAGCCGTGGACCCGGTCGACCGCGAGCTTGGAGGAGGCGATCGCCGCCTCGCTGCTGGGCCGAAGGTAGAGCCAGTCGCCCGCGTACTCGATGGGCTGCGCCGCCCGGTCCACGAACCGGCCGCGCAGCGCCAGCGCCTCCGGCGGCGCCTCCGGCAGCCCGTGGCGCCAGCGGGTGACCTGGTGCCCCACGTACGCCCCGCGTATCCCGTCGATGAATCGCTCGCTCTCGTCCAGGACCCGCTCCAGCACCTGCTCGTCGGGGAGGTCGTAGACCTCGGCGGCGCGCCGCGGCGAGACCAGCAGGGTGACCAGGCCGCGCCCGGCGGGGACGCGTTCGGGGCACTTGTTGTGCTCGGCGGTACCCCCGGAGAGCAGTGAGTCCTCGCCGGCGGCCATCACGAACGCGTACAGGTGCGGCTGCCCCGAGGTGCGCCGGGGCTCCAGCGGGCGGTCCAGCATGACGCTGACCCGGATCATGGTGGTGAAGGTGGACGCCTGGAGGAACGCCCGCTCCTCCTCCGGCGCGCCCGGGTGGAGCCCGGCGGCCTCCGGTGCCGGCACCGCCAGCACGGCGGCCCGGGCGGTCACCGAGGTGCCGTCGGCGAAGCTCAGCCTGACCCCCTTGCCGTCCCGCTCCACGCACCGCACCGAGGTCGACAGATGGACCTTGAGCCGCTCGGCGAGCACCCGGGCCATGGTGTCCTGGCCGTCCCGGTAGGTGTGCCAGCGGTAGATGCCCCGGGTGCCCTGCATCAGCGCCAGCATGGGGGCCGCCGCGCTCCGTTCGGGGAGCCACCCGAAGGCCGCGGAGGCCACCGGACCCAGGCACCGGTCCACCAGCTCGTCGCCGTGCCGCCTGCCGAACTCGGCGAGCGTCATGCCGCCGTACACCGAGTCCTCCGGCCGGTCCGGGTCGACCGCGCCCCGGCCGCGGCCGGTCAGCAGCATCCGCACCAGCTGCGCCCGGCCGCGCCAGCTGAGTCCGGCGCCCTGCAGTACGGACTTGGGGTGGCCCACCCACGGGTGGGTCCGGCCCTGCCGCCACAGCCCGACCGGGTGCTGGATGCGGTGCAGCATGCCGCGCCGCTCCAGCCCGAGTTCCTCGATGAACTCCCAGGTGGCGGGGTAGCCGTAGGGGCTCAGGGTCTCCGCGCCGCGGTCGATGGTGTAGCCGTCGATCCGGGCGGAGCGCATCCTTCCGCCGGGCTCGTCCTCGGACTCGAACACCTCGACCCGGTGGCCCTCCCGGGCCAGCCGGTATGCGGTGGTCAGTCCGGCGATCCCGGCGCCGATCACGGCGATGTCGATGTCGGTCACTGCTCTCCCCTTCTCGGCCTTCCTCGTGTTCCTGCGTGTGCTGGGTGCATCGGGCGTGCTGGGTCCACCGGCGCCGGGTGGTCCGCGACCGGGGGCGCAGTGGGCGGTCGGTCGACTCGGACGCTCCCGGGGCCGCGCGGTTCCGTGCGGGCCCCGGGAGCCTCCGGTCGGCGGCGTGCGCGGGGCCGATCAGGTCCAACGACCGCTGCCGATGGCCTCCTTGCTGCCCAGCACCTGCTCCCGCAGGTCCAGGCGGCGCACCTTCCAGGTGGCGGTGCGCGGCACCTCGTCGAAGGGGACCAGGCGCGGCTCGTCCAGCTGCGGCAGGCCCCGGGTCGCCGCCGCCCACTCCTGAGGGTCGAGCCGGTTGTCGTTCATGCACAGCACCGGTACGGGCGGCCGGCCCGGCACCCCCAGCACCGTCACATCACTGGCCCGCGGCAGCCGGTCGAGCAGGATGCTCTCCAACTCGATGCCGCTGGTGCCCGGGATGATGTCCACCTCGCGGTCGACCAGCTTCAGCCGGCCGAACCTGCCGCGCTCGCCCACGTCGCCGGTGTTCCACCACTTGCCCAGGACCTTCTCCTGGTGCCGGTCGGACTCGCCGAGGTAGTCCAGGCAGCGGGCCTTGGTGGCGGCGAGCAGCAGGCCCGGCCGGCCCCGGCCCACCGGCTTGCCGGTCTCGATGTCGACCAGCTTGACCTGGGTGAGGCCGGGCGAGGGCCAGCCGATGTCGCTGGTGACCGAGGAGTCCTCGGAGATCCTGCGCATCCGGCCCCGGGTGAAGAGGGTGAAGCACATGGGCCCCACCTCGCTCTGGCCCCAGCCCTGGAGCCAGGTCGGGAAGCGGCGGCCGGAGGCGTTGAGGAAGGTGCGGACGGTGCGCGGGTGCACCGCGTCGAAGGTGCCCACGTAGAGCCGGACCCGGGCGAACAGCTCCGGCCGGTCCAGGGCGATCTCCTCCCACCGCTGGAAGACGTTGGGGCACGCCTCCAGGGTGGTCGGCCGGAACCGGTCGATCATCCGGGCCGCGGTCTCCAGGTCGTGGCGGGAGATGACCACGATCTTCTCCGGGGCCAGCACGAACTGCCCGGTCAGCCAGGAGACCGAGCGGCCGTGGGCGAAGGAGATGGAACTCGCCGCCACGTCCCGGTGCTTGCTCGCCAGCACCGGGAAGCGGATGCGTTCCATCTTGGCGACGCCGTGGAGCAGGGTGGCGGCCGAGTGGACGACGAGCTTCGGCGTACCGGTGGTCCCCGAGCTGTGCATCACCAGCATCGGCTCGTGGCGGCCCCCGATGTGCACCGGCGGGGCCTTCGCGCCGTCCAGGTCGGCGAGGGTGAGGGCCTCCTTCGGCGCCTCGTCACCCAACTCGCCCGGTTCGCCCAGGAGCAGCACGCGGGTGTCCGGACCGGCCAACTCGACCCCGGCCGCCGCCGCACGGGCGAGCGGGCCCGGCGAGACCACCAGCACCGAGGGGGTGAGCCGCTCGATCATCTTCCGGTGCGCCTCGGGCTTGTTGACGGCGGAGATGGTGGCCGGCAGGGCGCCTATGCGGCAGGCCGCGGCGGCGGCGATCACCAGGTCGAGGTGGTTGTCCTTGACGATGGCCACCCGGTCGCCGCGCCGCGCGCCCGCGGCGTACAGCCGGGCGGAGAAGTCCCGGACGAGCGCGGCCAGCTGGTCGCCGGTGTACCGCACACCGCCGTCCGGAGCGATGTCGAAGGGCCGGTCGAGGTGGGCGACGGTCTGCCGGGCGGATTCCGCATGCCAGTCGAACAGCACTCCCAAATGCTCCGGGTGCTTACGAAATATCATTTCAGCCTTCCCCATCACCGAATTGACATTCAGGAGCCGACAATGGCCCGCATGCCATGAGGCTCATCGCTGAATGAGGTCCACGCTAAAAACCGGCGCGGCCGGCGGCCATAGCAATCCGCATGGCAATCCCGGTGCGGCGGATAGCAAGAATCAGCCGCTTCCGGCGGTCCGTAGGCCCGGAGCACGATCGAACTCCCGATCCTGTCCTGATCTCGATCGCGAGTCATACTCGGGGAAGTCAACGGCTGTACGGGGATGGAGACCTGCCATGAGCGCCACGCGCCTCGATATCTGCCTGGTCGGGGCTGGACCCCGCGGCCTTTCGGTGTTGGAGCGCCTGTGCGCCAATGCCCGGCAGGCCGCGGAGCACCGCGCGATCACCGTCCATGTGGTCGACCCGTACGCGGCGGGCGCCGGCCGGGTCTGGCGCACCGGACAGTCCCACCATCTGCTGATGAACACGGTCGCCTGCCAGGTGACGGTCTTCACCGACGACAGCGTGGCGATGGCCGGGCCGCTGGAGGCCGGGCCGAGCCTGTACGAGTGGGCCCGGTCCGTCGCCGGGTTCGAATCCCAGGAGGAGGCGGAGGTGGAGCCCTGGGTGCGGGCGGAGGCGCTCGCGCTGGGCCCGGACTCCTATCCCACCCGCGCCCTGTACGGCCGCTACCTGGAATGGGCCTTCGGCCGGGTGGTCGCCCGAGCCCCGGGCACCATGACGCTGCGCGTCCACCGGCAGGCGGCGGTGGCTCTCGACGACGCGGCGGACGGCACCCAGACGGTGACCCTGGCCGACGGCACCCCGCTGACCGCGCTGCACGCGGTGGTGCTCGCCCAGGGCCATCTCGACCTGGAGGCATCGCCCACCGACCGGGACCTGGCGTCCTTCGCGGCGGAGCGCGGCCTGATCCACCAGGGCCCCTCCAACCCCGCCGACACCGTTGACCGGCTCGCCGCGGTCGGCCCGGACGAGCCGGTGCTGCTGCGCGGCCTGGGTCTCAACTTCTTCGACCACATGGCGCTGTTCACCGAGGGGCGCGGTGGACGGTACGAACGCCGCGGCGGCCGGCTGGTGTACCTGCCGTCCGGCCGGGAACCGCGGCTCTTCGCCGGCTCCCGGCGCGGGGTGCCGTACCACTCGCGCGGCGAGAACGAGAAGGGCGTCTCCGGACGGCATCAGCCGCTGCTGCTCACCCCCGACTTCATCGCCAAGGTGCGCGACCGGGCGGCGGCGGCCGGCACCGGGATCGACTTCCGCGAGGTGCTGTGGCCGCTGGTCGCCAAGGAAGTGGAGACGGCGTACTACGCCGCGCTGCTCACCGCGCGCGGGGAACCGGAACGGGCCCGGGAGCTGCGCGAGCTCTACCCGGTCTGCGAGCCGGATGGCGGAGACGGGGGCGAGGAGGACCGGCTGCTCACCCGGCTCGGGGTGGCGCCGGCCGACCGCTGGGACTGGGAGCTGGTCCAGCGCCCCTACCGCGACCGGCGGTTCACGGACCCGGAGGACTTCCACGACTGGCTGGTGGACCACCTGCGCAAGGACCTCGCCGCGGCCCGCGCGGGAAACGTCAGCGGCCCGCTCAAGGCCGCGCTCGACGTGCTGCGGGACCTGCGCAACGAGATACGTCAACTGGTGGACCACTGCGGGCTGGACGGCGACTCGCACCGCGAGGACCTGGACGGCTGGTACACCCCGCTCAACGCCTATCTCTCCATCGGCCCGCCCGCCGCCCGGATCGAGCAGCTGATCGCGCTGCTGGAGGCCGGGGTGGTGCGGGTCCTCGGCCCCGGCACGCGGGCCTGGGCGGATCCGGAGACGGGACTGTTCACCGCCGAGTCCCCGGCGGTGCCCGGCTCCCGGGTACGGGCCAGGGCCCTGGTCGAGGCGCGGCTGCCCGAGACCGACCTGCGGCGCACCGCCGATCCGCTGCTGCGCCATCTGCTGGGCACCGGGCAGTGCCGCCCGTACCGGATACCGTCCGGCGGGGGCGGCGGCCATCTCACCGGCGGGCTCGCCGTCACCCCGCGCCCCTACCGGGTGGTGGACGCCGCGGGCCGGCCGCACCCGGCCCGCTTCGCCTTCGGCGTGCCGACCGAGGCGGTGCACTGGGTGACCGCCGCGGGGATCCGGCCGGGCGTCGACTCGGTCACCCTCGGCGACTCCGACGCCATCGCCCGCGCGGTCCTCGACCTGCCCGGCACCCCCGTGCCGCCCGGCGGCCCCCGGCGAGCCGGGGCACCGCGGCCCCGCCCGGGGTCGGCGCTCACCCGCACCGCCCCGGGGGACCGGTGACCTCCGGTCAGGCCCGACCACCCACCAGCCGGCCGACTCCGTCCCGCTCGGCGGGACCC
>NZ_SRID01000039.1 GCF_004684805.1 Streptomyces palmae | reverse complement strand
CTGGCGGGCTGGCGGGCTGGCGGGCTGGCCTAGCCTGGACCACGGGAGGCCCCGGCGGACCGACGGCCCAGGCCATGGGGCCGGCTCCCGAGCGCGGTGGCCGCCCGTCCCATCCCGGTCGGCCCCGCGCCACGCGGAGTCCGCGGACTCCGCGGATCTCCACGAAAACCACAGACACCGCGGCCGCCGGAACGTGGCCGAGCTCGCAGCCGACCCGCGCCCGACCGACCGTAGAATCGACCCATTGTGTCCGAGAACCCCACCGCACCCCAGCCCAGCGAAGGCCAGCGCCGCCGCGACCGCGGTGAGCCGATGTTCCCCGGCGGCCCCGTAGCCGACCCGGCCGGCTCGCACCACGAGCGCCGCATCCGCTCCTTCCGACCCCGCCGCGGCAGGGTCACCCCAGGTCAGGGCGATGCCCTGCGTCGTCTGTGGCCCGCCTGGGGGCTGGACATCGACGGACTGCGCCCCCTCGATCTCGGGGAGTTGTTCGGCGACCCGGAGCTGCCGGTGGTGCTGGAGATCGGCTTCGGCATGGGCGAGGCCACGGCGCAGATGGCCGGCGCCGACCCGGGCACCGGCATACTCGCCGCCGATGTGCACACCCCGGGCCAGGGCAATCTGCTCGCCCTCGCGGAGCGGAACGAACTGTCCAACATCCGGGTCGCCAACGGCGACGCGATCATCCTGCTGCGCGAGATGCTGGCGCCGGACTCGCTGGCCGGGCTGCGCGTCTACTTCCCCGACCCGTGGCCCAAGAAGCGGCACCACAAGCGGCGGCTGATCCAGCCCGAGTTCGTCGCGCTGGCCGCCACCCGCCTCCGGCCAGGCGCCCTGCTGCACTGCGCCACCGACTGGGAGCCGTACGCGGAGCAGATGCTGGAGGTGCTGACCGCCTCCCCGGACTTCGAGAACACCCAGTCGGACGGCGGCTACGCGCCCCGCCCCGACTTCCGGCCACTGACCAAGTTCGAGGGACAGGGGCTGGACAAGGGGCATCGGGTGCACGACCTGATCTTCCGGCGCAAGGGCTGACCGGTCCGCCCCCGGCAGAGGCTCCGCCGGGGGCGCCGACGGCCCGGGGCGGGCGCTCCGGGCGGGGCGTACGGCCGGCTCTGGGCCGGGCATAATCGCTGAGCCCCCCACACTCCCCCTTCGTTAGGGTCGTCGAGTGCACCAGTCCCCATCACCGCGCGAATCCGCTCCACCGGTCCCGGGCGCCGAGCCGCGACCGGACGCTGACGCCGGGCCGGAGCCCGCGGGGTGGCACTCCACACCGTCGCACCGATGGTGGGACAACCTCTGGTACAACCGTGCGCTGCGCGCCACCCTGCTGGTGCTGCTGCTCTCCCTGTCCGGGCTGGTCATCCTCGCCCTGGTGCGCGAGCAGACCGGTACCGAGGGCTTCCTGGTCGGGCTGGGGCTCGCGGTGCTTCCGGTGCCGCTGCTGATCGCCGCGTTCCGCTGGCTGGACCGAGTGGAGCCGAAGCCCTGGCGGAACCTGATCTTCGCGTTCGCCTGGGGTGCCTGTGCCGCGACGCTGGTCGCCCTGCTCGCCAACGCCTTCGCGACCGAGTGGCTGATGTCCACGGTGCACGGTTCCTCGGCCGCCGACCACCAGGCGGACGCGGACGCCTGGGGAGCCACCTTCGTGGCGCCGGTGGTGGAGGAGAGCGCCAAGGGCAGCGCGGTGGCACTGCTCTTCCTCTTCCGCCGCCGCGACTTCAACGGGATCACCGACGGCGTGGTGATCGCCGGCATCACCGCCACCGGGTTCGCCTTCACCGAGAACATCCTCTATCTGGGCTCGGCCTTCGTGAACGACCAAGACGCCGGCTACTCGGGCCTGCGCTCCTTCACCGCGGCGACCTTCTTCATCCGCGTCATCATGTCGCCGTTCGCCCACCCGCTCTTCACCGCCATGACCGGCATAGGTTTCGGCCTCGCCGCGGCCGCCACCGCCCGGCAGCGAGTGCGCCGGGTCCTCATACCGATCGCCGCGCTGCTCACCGCGATGGTCCTGCATGGCCTCTGGAACGGCTCGGCCACCCTGGGCGGCTTCGGCTTCCTGGCCGTCTACGCCCTCTTCATGGTCCCGGTGTTCGGTCTGCTGACCTGGCTGGCCGTCTGGTCGCGCGGCAACGAACTGCGCACCATACGCGCGTATCTGCCGGTCTACCAGGCGGCGGGCTGGATCACCCCGCCGGAGCCGCTCGCCCTGTCCTCGATGCGCGCCCGCGGTATCGCCCGCGATCTGGCCCGGCGTACCCGGGGCAGCGCGGCGGCGCGCACGGTCGCCGAGTACACCGCGTACGCCACCTCGCTCGCCTTTCTGCGGCAACGCGCCCACCGGGGCACCGTCGGCGCCGAGTTCACCGCCCGGGAGCAGGCGCTCCTGAACAAGCTGTGGCAGCGCAGGGAGGTGGCCCAGCCCGCCCTCGCCCACGCGGCCTTCTCGGTGCCTCGCCCGCGCCTGCCGATGCCGCCGTACTGGGGCCCGCCGCTCGCCCAGGGCCGGTGGCCGCAGCCGTACCAACCGGGACCGTTCCCCGCCGGGACGCAGCTCCCGTTCCGCCCTTACGCACCGGGCGCCACCGGCGTCCCCGGCCCGGGCAGCCCGCCCCCGTACGCCTGGTACGCCCCGTACGCCTCGGGCGCACCGGGCGCACCGGGCGGCCCAGGGACTCCCGGGGCGGCGGGAGCGCCGGGCATCCCCGGGGCCGCCGCGCCGGGAACTCCGGGGGCGCCGGGCGGGCCGGGCATCCCGGGAGCGGCGGGCGCTCCGGGCACACCTGGCGCACCAGGGGCCGCGGAGGCTCCGGGGACTCCAGGAGCACCAGGCACCCCGGGAGCCCCAGGAACACCCGGCGCACCAGCAACACCAGGGGCACCAGGGACACCCGGCGTCGGCACGCCTGGCCCCCCGGGCCCCAGCGGGCCGCCCGTTCCCTGGGCGGAGAGGTCGAACGCGGGCGCGATGGCGGTGGGCGGCAGCGCGCTGCCCGCGGACATCAGCTGGGTCGGGGCGTCCGGGCGCACCCCCGGCGGCGGGGTGTCGTCATCGTCGGAACCCGCCAGCGGCGGCGCGAAGACCGTGGCAGGCGGCGCGACCGAGCGGTCCCCGTCGTCCGTACCGGAGTTCGCGTCGGTCCAGGGGGTACCGCCGACGGACCCACCCGGGGCGGATGCGCCCGGGCCGTGGCCCGAACCGCCGGGTGCGGCCGGCGGCGCCTCGGCGGCGGCCACCCCGGGCCCGCCCTGAGGGCTCTGAGGGCTCTGCGGGCTCTGCGGGCCCTTGGACAGACCGCTCCCGGCACCCGCCGATGCGTCCGCGGGCGTCGAGGCCACCGGCGCGGACGGGGCAGACGGGGCAGACGGGGCAGACGGGGAAGACGGGGCCGCGGCCGGGGAAGGTGCCTCGTCCGCCCCGCCTCCGGCCCGGCCCGCGCCCGCGCCCGCGTCGGCGCCGGTGCCCGAGCGGCGGTCCGGGATGCCCATCGCGTCCGCCGCGTCCTGCAACCACTGCGGTGGGGTGAGCAGGAAGGAGGTCGCGTTGAGGTCGATCCGCTGCGGCGGCTCCGCGGAGGTGTCCGCCGGTTCGGGGAGCGTGCCGTACTCCTCCTCGTAACGGCGGATCACCTCACCCACCGGCAGCGCCGGCCACAGGGTGGTCTCCCCGCTGTCCCGGGCGATCACCAGCCGGGCGCCGCCGGAGGGGGAGCCGGAGGCCGGACCGCCCTCGCGGTCCTCCGCCCAGGCCACGAAGCCCAGGTCGAACTCCCGTACCCGTACCTCGCGCTGCTGGTAGCCGGGTACGTCCCCGTTGACCCACAGCTCCGCGCGCTCCTGCGCCTGCGCGAACGTCACCATCGCGCGCTCACCCCTCCACCGGGACGGCGTACGCGAAGCCGCCGTCCACCATCAGATGCGCCACGGTCTCCAGCTCGGGCGGGTTGCCCGCCAGTCGCAGCAGGAAGGCGTCGAAGTCCTCGCCGCAGGGCAGCATCAGCCGCTCGACCCGGTCGTGCACCGTCCAACCGTCCTGGTCCCGGGCGTCGTCGTAGGCGCAGAACCACACCGTGCCGACCGCCTCGCCCTTGACCTTCACCGCGATCACGCCGCCCTGGACGAAGCCCACGCCCAGGTAATCCTTGGTGAAGTGGTCGCGCAGGCACTTGTTGACGTAGACCAGGTCGTTGACGGCCGCTTCGTCGCGCACCGTGAAGAACGGCTGGTCGACCAGGAGTCCCAGCTCCGGGTCGAGTGCGGCGCCGGCCGGCGCGCAGCCGCCGGCGGCCTTGAGGAAGGACCGGTAGGCCTCGGGCAGGCGGTAGCCGAGGTCCTCCTCCACGCCCAGCACCTGCTCCTCGGTGACCGAGATGCCGCGCTTGGGCAGTCCGAAGTGCACCGGCCGGGTCTCCTGCAGCGGGCGGGTGCCCCGCTTGTCCTGGTCCACCTGGGCGGTGGCCAGCCCGCCGTGGTGCCGCAGCAGCGCCTTCACCTCGGCCGGGATCAGCTCCATCCGGCGGGTACCGGCGACATGGTGCCAGGTCCAGCCGTGCGGGGTGGCGACCGAGGAGAGCCCGTCCCACAGCGGGTGGCCGGCGGCGTGCAGGGCCGCGTTGGCGGAGACGTAGTCGGTCAGCCGCAGTTCGTCGACGCCGAAGCCCTCCGGCGGTTCGGCGATCTCCGCCGCGGCCCGCGCGAAGGGCTCGAAGTCCGGGTAGCCGTGCTCGTCCACGCGCACACCGCGCGAGTAGCGGGCGGCGCGCACCGGGTCCGGGAAGTGCACGACCTGCCCGGCGTAGGCCGTGTTCGGTGGCGCGGCATGTCCAGCACCGCTGCTGGGCGGTGCCCCCAGTCCTTGCCGACCTGTCGTCATGGCGGTTCTGCCCCCTGCTGCTGCTGGCTACTACGGACAGACTATGCGGTGCCGCGTGGGCGCACCCGGCTCCCCGCACCCACCGTGACGGCGGCCGTCCACGCGACGCGCCGGGACGGACCTGATTTCCGCACCACCCGCCCCATTTGGCAGGCTGACCCCCGCAACAGGGGGTTGCGCGCGTTGGCGCAGGGAGGGAATGACCGTCATGAACACTACGGAGGGTCGCGGGCCCACCGTACCCACGCAGGCCGGAGGCGACCCCCGGCTCAGCTGGAGCGGGGGGACCCAGCCGGCCGGACCGCCGCCGGTGCTGCACCGCAGGGACGGCATCCTGCCCACCGTGGCCGCCGCCCTCGCCATCCGCGGCGAGACTCTCACCTGCACCGCGGGCAAGGCCGACCAGCCGCCCGTACTCCACCACCTGGTGCAGGACTTCTTCGACACCCTGGGCAGTGGTCAGCGCGAGCGGTTCACCGGCCGCTGCCCGGAGGCGGTGCTGCTCTCCCGCCATCTGAGCGCGGTCGAGGGCAACCGCGGCAAGCGCGCCTCGCGCAAGCCGCTCACCCCGGGTGAGGCGCGCCGCGCGTTGAAGAACGCCCGGCTCACCACCCGGCGCATCCGCGAGGACGGCGACCCGCTGCACGGCGCGTACGCCCCACCCTGCCGCTCCTGTGCGGCGCTGCTGAACCACTTCGGGGTGGCCAGCGTCGACGCCTTCGGCACCGCGGACAGGGGCTGATCGCATGCGCGCCTTCGAACGCACCGCCACCACCCGTTTCCCGGCCGCCGTGGACGCCGTCCTGCGCGAGGCGGGCTGGCAGCCCGGGCGCTGGGACATAAAGCAGGCGGAGTTCTGGGCCGACACCCTGCGCGCCCACTCCTCCCCCGCCGGCCACCGGCACCAGGTCTTCCCCGCCGCGGTGGAGGCATGGGCGGAGTTCGGCGGGCTGGAGGTGCGGCCGCCCGGCTCGGGGCGGCAGATCGCCCCCACGCCGTTCCTGATCGACCCGCTGCGCGGGCTCCATCTGGCCCGCACCCTGGCGGACCTGGGGCGGGCGCTGGGCACCGAACTCAGCCCGCTGGGCGAGGAGGCGGACGGACAGGCGCTGCTGACCATCGACGCCGAGGGCCGGGTCTACAGCCTGGACCACAGCGGCGACTGGTACCTGGGGGCCACCATCGACCAGGCCCTGGACGCCCTGATCACCGGCGTCCTGCCACCCCGGCTGTCCCGGCCCTGACGGCCCGGGCCGCCGCTCACCGCCGCGGCCCGGCCCTCACGCCGACCCGGACAGTTCGCTTCCGACGGACCCGGCGGCGCAGACCGCCGGGGTACGGATCGCGGCCTGGGTTCGAGGCGGGCTCAGCCGGAGGTCACCGGCGCCGGGGTGCGGTCGGGGATCACCGCGGAGACGCGAAAGCCGCCGGCGTCCGTGGGACCGGAGACGAATCCGCCGCCCAGGGTCGCCACCCGCTCCTTCATGCCGATCAACCCGTTGCCCCCGCTGGGCAGCCCGGCGTCGGCCACCGCGCGGTCCGAGGGGCCGTTCTCCACCAGCACGGCCACCTCGGCGGTGCGGCGGGCCAGCCGCACCCGGGCCTTGGCGCCCGGGGCGTGCTTGTGCACATTGGTGAGCGCCTCCTGCACCACCCGGTAGGCGGTCTGCTCGACCCGCGGCGGGTAGCTGCGCTCGTCGCCCTCGATCGACAGTTCCACCGCCATCCCGGCGGTGCGGGACTGCCCGACCAGGGCCTCCAGCTCGTCCAGGCAGGGTCCGCCGGCCGCCTCGTCGGCGGCGGCGGAGGCGGCCGCGGCCACCGCGGCCAGCGGGGCCGACTCCCGGGAGTGGCCGTCGCGGGACGCCCCGCCCGCGGCGTCCTCGGAGCGCAGCACCCCCAGCATGGTGCGCAGCTCGGTGAGCGCCTGGCGGCCCATGTCGCCGACGATCGCGGCGTTCTTCGACGCCTTCTCCGGGTCCTTCAGCGCCACCGCCTGGAGCGCGGCGGCGTGCACCACCATCAGGCTCACCCGGTGTGCGACCACGTCGTGCATCTCCCGGGCTATCCGGGTGCGCTCCTCGTTGCGGGCCCACTCGGCGCGCTCCTCGGCCCGTTCGGCGAGCAGGGACAGCTCGCGCTCCAGGCCGTCCGCGCGCTCCCGCAGGCTCTCCACCAGGCGCCGCCGGGCACCGGCGTACAGGCCGAGCAGCACCGGCGGGGCGGTCATGCCCACCGCCATCAGCACCGAGACCAGCGGAGCCACCCACAGCGGGGGGTTCCAGCCGTCCTGCTCCATGTCCCGGTGGAAGCTGACCATGGTGATGATCAGGGTGGCCGTCACGGACATCCCGGACAGCACGGCGGTGATCCGGCGCGGCACGTCGGAGGCGGCCAGGGTGTAGAGGCCGACCACGGCCAGAATGAAGCCCACCTCGGCCGGGGTGACGGCGATGGAGATCAGCACCACCGCGATCGGCCAGCGCCGGCGCAGGATCAGGGTGAGCCCCACGAGGAGCCCGAAGACCACCCCGAGGGCGACCGGCAGCCGCGCCTCGTGGGCGAAGGAGACCCCTTCCAGTCCGCACTCGATCGCCGAGGCCCCGGCCAGGGCGGCGTCGAGGACCATGCTGCGCCGCCGGGTCCACCACCACGGACCAGGGGGCGCGCCGGGCGCGCCCCTTTCGACGGCTTCCCCCGTTTCGTTCATACGCACCAGCCTACGGGCGGTCGCCACCCGATTTCGCGGGCGCGTGGAGGCGCCGGGCGGCGGGGGCGGCGATGGATACCGTCGCGGGGAAGGGCCCTGGTACGGCATAGTGGTGGGCGCCGCGACGGCAACCCGCCGGGTCGTCGGGCGCGGTGGGTGTTTCCATTCCCCTGTGGTGTAATCAGGCAGCACGACAGGTTTTGGTCCTGTTTGTCAAGGTTCGAATCCTTGCAGGGGAGCTGTACCCACGATTCACGGGCCGCCGCCCGCCGCGGCGGCGCCGGCTCGGCGCCGCGGGAGGCCGCGACCGCCCCCGCCGCACGTCATCGGGTCCTGACCGCCAGGTCGGGACCCGCGCTCGTTTCCGGCCTGCAACGCCCCGGTATCCTGCGGGTGTCCACCCCCGAAGCCGAAGGGCACACCCGTGAGCGCCAACCTTCCCCCAGTTCTCGGCTCCGCTCGAACGGGGGAGACCCCGCTGGCGGCCGTGGTCGTCCTCGCCGCGGGTGAGGGCACCCGCATGAAGTCGGCGACCCCCAAGGTGCTGCACTCGCTCTGCGGGCGCTCCCTGGTCGGCCATGTGGTCGCCGCCGCGCGCACCCTCTCCCCGGAGCACCTGGTGGTGGTCGTGGGCCACGCCCGCGAGCAGGTCACCGCCCATCTCGCGGAGGTGGACGCCGAGGTGCGCACCGCCGTGCAGGAGCAGCAGAACGGCACCGGGCACGCGGTCCGGATGGGCCTGGAGGAGCTGGCCGGCAGCGGAGTGGTCCTGTCCGGCACGGTGCTCGTGGTCTGCGGTGACACCCCGCTGCTGACCGGCGGGACGCTGGCGGCGCTGGCGCACACCCACCACACCGACGGCAACGCGGTGACCGTGCTCACCGCCGAGGTGCCGGACGCCACCGGCTACGGCCGGATCGTGCGGGGCGCGGACGGCGCGGTGACCGCGATCGTGGAGCACAAGGACGCCACCGACGCCCAGCGGGCGATCCGGGAGATCAACTCCGGGGTGTTCGCCTTCGACGCCCAGCTGCTCACCGACGCGCTGGGCAAGGTGCGTACCGACAACAGCCAGGGTGAGGAGTATCTCACCGACGTGCTGGGCATCCTGCGCGAGGCCGGGCACCGGGTGGGCGCCGCGGTGGCCGCCGACCACCAGGAGATCGTCGGGATCAACAACCGGGTGCAGCTGGCCGAGGCGCGCCGGCTGCTCAACGACCGGCTGCTGCGCGAGGCCATGCTGGCCGGGGTGACCGTGGTGGACCCGGCCACCACCTGGGTGGACGTGACCGTCGCCTTCGAGCCGGACGCGCTGCTGCACCCCGGCACCCAACTGCTGGGGCAGACCCGGGTGGCCGCGGGCGCCGAGGTGGGCCCGCACTCCCGGCTGACCGACACCGAGGTCGGCGCGGGGGCCTCGGTGAGCTTCACGGTGGCGGACCGCGCGGTCATCGGCGAGGGCGCCACCGTGGGCCCGTACGCCTATCTGCGCCCCGGCACCCGGCTGGGCCGGAAGGCCAAGGCCGGCACCTATGTGGAGATGAAGAACGCCGAGATCGGCGAGGGCACCAAGGTGCCGCACCTGTCGTACGTGGGCGACGCGACGATCGGCGAGTACACCAACATCGGTGCCGCCAGCGTCTTCGTGAACTACGACGGCGAGTCCAAGCACCACACCACGGTTGGCTCGCACTGCAAGACCGGTTCGGACAACATGTTTGTGGCTCCTGTCACGATCGGGGACGGTGCCTACACCGCCGCCGGCTCGGTCATCACCAAGGACGTACCCCCCGGTTCGCTCGCTGTCGCCCGAGGCCAGCAGCGGAATATCGAGGGCTGGGTGGACCGCAAGCGCCCCGGCAGCGCCGCGGCGCAGGCCGCCCAGGCTGCCCGTCAGAGCGACGGCGGCGAGCAGTGACGTGCGCGGGTGCGCCGTGCGGGGCGTACCGTAAAGAAGCGCATCAAATAGCACATGAAGTGACATCCAAGGAGACTGTGCTGTGACCGGGATCAAGACGACCGGCGAGAAGAAGCTGATGCTCTTCTCCGGCCGCGCCCACCCCGAGCTGGCCGAGGAGGTCGCCCAAGAGCTGGGCGTCAGCTTGGTCCCGAGCAAGGCTTTCGACTTCGCCAACGGCGAGATCTACGTGCGCTTCGAGGAGTCGGCGCGCGGCGCCGACTGCTTCGTGATCCAGAGCCACACCAACCCGATCAACCAGTGGATCATGGAGCAGCTGATCATGATCGACGCCCTGAAGCGGGCGTCGGCGCGCAGCATCACCGTGATCGTCCCCTTCTACGGCTACGCCCGCCAGGACAAGAAGCACCGCGGCCGCGAGCCGATCTCGGCGCGTCTGATCGCCGACCTGCTGAAGACCGCGGGCGCCGACCGCATCCTCACGGTCGACCTGCACACCGACCAGATCCAGGGCTTCTTCGACGGCCCGGTGGACCACCTGTTCGCGCTGCCGATCCTCGCGGACTACGTGGGCGCCAAGGTGGACCGCTCCAAGCTGACCATCGTCTCCCCGGACGCGGGCCGGGTGCGGGTCGCCGACCGCTGGTGCGACCGGCTGGGCGCCCCGCTGGCGATCGTGCACAAGCGCCGCGACCCGAACGTGGCCAACCAGGTCACCGTGCACGAGGTGGTCGGCGACGTGAAGGGCCGGATCTGCGTCCTGGTCGACGACATGATCGACACCGGTGGCACCATCTGCGCCGCCGCGGACGCGCTGTTCGCCAACGGCGCCGAGGACGTCATCGTGACCGCCACCCACGGTGTGCTGTCCGGTCCCGCGGCCGACCGCCTGAAGAACTCCAAGGTCAGCGAGTTCGTGCTCACCAACACGCTGCCCACGCCCAACGAGATCGACCTGGACAAGGTGACCGTGCTGTCGATGGCGCCGACCATCGCCCGCGCGGTGCGCGAGGTCTTCCGGGACGGCTCGGTGACGAGCCTGTTCGAAGCGTAGGCAGGCCCGATGTCCGGCTTAACGAGCACATCACACGAGGTACGCGGTTGAGGCCGCCCCGGAGACGGGGCGGCCTCAACCGTGTCCGGGCCGGGGCCGCCCCAGCCGGGTCCGGGTCGGACGGGGAGGCCGGCGGCGCGGGGCGCCGTGCGGTATCGGCTAGGATGGGTGAGTTGCTCGGCGAGGGAGGCTGTGTCCACCACAGCTCATCCGTTATCGACGCGCTCTTCGTAGCAGGTCTGTCGTGGGCCGGGTGACGTCCACCAGATCGGTTACCGACTACGAGGAGTGCTCTCATGGCCGAGGTCAAGATCTCCGCTCAGCCCCGCACCGAGTTCGGCAAGGGTGCCGCCCGTCGCGCCCGCCGTGCCGGCAACGTTCCCGCCGTCGTCTACGGCCACGGCACCGCCCCGGTCCACGTCGACCTGCCGGGCCACGCCCTGATGCTGGCGCTGAAGACCCCGAACGTGCTCATCGGCCTCCAGCTCGAGGGCAAGGACGAGCTGGTCATCCCCAAGGCCGTGCAGCGTGACCCGCTGAAGGGCTTCATCGAGCACGTCGACCTGCTGCTGGTCAAGCGCGGCGAGAAGGTCACCGTCGAGGTGCCGGTGCAGACCGAGGGCGAGCTGGCCCCGGGCGGCAACCTGCTGGAGCACGTGCTGAACGCGCTGCCGGTCGAGGCCGAGGCCACCCACATCCCCGAGGCCGTCACCGTCTCCGTCGCGGGCCTGGACGCCGGCCACTCCGTGCTGGCCAAGGACATCCAGCTGCCGAACGGCGTCTCGCTGGCCGTCGAGGAGGACGCCGTGGTGCTCCAGGTCGTCGCCGCGCAGGCCGAGGCTCCGGCCGAGGAGGGCGCCGAGGCCGAGGGCGCCGAGGCCTGATTTCCCGGCACAGCCGGTTTTCGCGCACCGCCCCGCTCCGCTGGAGCGGGGCGGTCGTGTATGTCTGTAGCAGCGGCGCCGCCCGCGGCGCGGTCGGGCCCGCGGTGGCGCCCCGCGCGGCACTCCGGTGGCGGAGGCCGCGGTGATGACGGAGGAGATTGGGGACGATGAGCGACGTGGACAGCCCCTGGCTGATCGTAGGGCTGGGCAATCCGGGTCCGGAGTACGCCGCCAACCGCCACAACGTGGGCTTCATGGTGGCCGACCTGCTGGCGGACCGGATGGGGGGCCGGTTCAAGTCGCACAAGGCGCGGGCCCAGGTGGTCGAGGGGCGGATCGGCGCACCCGGCCCCACCGGGCGGCGGGTGGTGGTGGCCAAGCCGATGACCTTCATGAACCTGTCCGGTGGGCCGACCACCGCGCTGCGGGACTTCTACAAGGTGCCGGTGGAGCGCGTGGTCGTGATCCACGACGAGCTGGACATCGACTACGGGGCGCTGCGGCTGAAGCTGGGCGGCGGGGACAACGGCCACAACGGGCTGAAGTCGATCACCAAGTCCTTCGGCCCGGACTACCACCGGGTGCGGTTCGGCATCGGCCGGCCGCCGGGCCGGATGGAGGTGGCGGCGTTCGTGCTGAAGGACTTCTCCGGCACCGAGCGCAAGGAGCTGGACTACTTCGTGGACCGGGCGGCGGACGCGGTGGAGGCCCTGATCCTGGAGGGCCTGGAGCGGGCCCAGAGCACCTACAACAGCTGAGCCCGGCCGAACCCCGACCGCACCCGGCTCGGCCCGGCCGAACCCGGCCGGGCCCGGAGCGGTGCGGCCGGCTCCGAACGGGGCCGGGCCGGGCAAGGGAAAACGCCGGCCGCGCCCGGTGGGGCGTGGCCGGCATCGGTGAGCCGGGTACGAACGCATTCACGCTGCGGGAAATCCGCGTTCCAACCGGGAAGCGGCGGAATTCAGGCGGAATTCAGGAATGACCCGTCAGCGATGGCGCCACCCCGGGCGACCCGCGTGTCGCACCGTCACAGGATTTCGATGTCCTTGACCTTCGGCGGATGGTTCGGGAAGGTGATGTCGGTCCACCGGTTGATCCTCACCGAATCGCCGTTGGCGTCGTAGTAGATCAGGTCGTTGTTCCCGGTGGAGATCCTGTCGACCCACCACCCGCCGAAGGAGGTCCTCCCGCGGTTCGCGTAGCAGTCCACGCTCTGCTGCCCGTTCATATGCGACCAGATCTTCAGGAAGTCCTCCCCACCGCGGCATTCGACGTGGTCGATGGCGTACGCGTTGCCGGCCGGCATGAGCATGCTGAACGCACCGGCCGCGGCGAGCGCCACCGCCGCGGAACGCGCGGCCTTCTTCGCCTTCGAGATCACAGGCCCTCCCTGCTTCGGATGCCGCGCCGGAGCGTGGTTCACGACCGCCGCGCGCGACCATCATGTCGTCTTATCTGGCGCTGACGACGATCCTGCACGACGGCCGCACAAGGCAATCTTCTTTATCTGGCGGGGCCGGAAATACGCCCCCGATTGTCCAGATCGAATGCGCATGGAAAAAGTCGACTCGTTTTCCACCGGGGCTGCAGTAAAAGAAAAGCGCCATCGGGTAAAACCCGGACTCGGCCCCATTCGCGCAAACTCGACGGCACCGCGGTCGGCGGCCTTTCCGGATCCGCCGACCGGACGGGACACGCGTCAGCGGCGGCCTCACCCCGGCGTCGGCACGGACCAGCGAAAACCAGGGCACAGGCCCGAACACCGACATGGCACACAGGCATCCGCGAACCGTACGCCGAGGTTGACCCGTCGCCGCCGCATGGCAAAGGATCGCGGCCATGTCTTCAAGCGGTGGCACCCTCGGGATCAGACGGAGTCGTGTTCGACGGATGGGCGAAAGCGCCGTCGGCCTGCTTCTGGTGGCCCGTCAGGCACTGCTGGGACTGGTGACGCTGCTCATCCTGGTCGCCGGGGTGTGGGCCTCCTGGGGGACCGCGCAGCACACCCTGCTGACCAAGGGCAAGGAGCAGGGCACCCTGCGGGTCTCCTCCTGCGGCGACGACTGGTGCACCGGTACGTTCGCCCCCACCGCGGACGACGCGCGGCCGCGGTCCGGCATGCGGGTCGACGAGGCGGTCGCGGACGGGCCGGGCGACCGGCTGCCGGTGGTGGTGAAGCCGGGGACGCACCAGGTGATCAGGGTCGACGGGGCCGGAGTGCTGCACGCCTGGGTGCCGTTCGGCGGTTCGCTGCTGCTGGCCGCGGTGGTGGTGGCGGGCGGACTGGGCCTGCGGCGCACCGGCTGGGCGATGGGGGCGGGTGGACTCGTGCTGCTCGGGGCCTCGTTCGCCACCCTGACCTTCTGACCCGTCCCCCCGACCGCCGCCGCGTACCCGAGGACGGGGAAGGGCCCGAGCCGGTGCGCCGACTCCGAAGAGGCGGCGCACCGGCCGGGCTCGTTCACGCCGGCGGACGGGTCATCCGGTGTTGCGCAGTCCCGCGGCCACTCCGTTGACGGTGAGCAGCAGCGCCCGGTCGAGCAGCGGGTCGGGCTCCTCGCCGCGCTCCCGGGAGCTCCGCTGCCGGGCCAGCAGCGCGACCTGGAGGTAGGAGATCGGGTCCAGATAGGCGTCCCGCACGTGGAACGTCTGCTTCAGCACCGGGTTGGAGTCCAGCAGTTCGGCCTCCCCGGTGATCCGCAGGACCTCGCGCACGGTGAGCTCGTACTCCTCCCGGATGGTGTCGAAGACATGCCGCAGGTGCTCCGGCACCAGGGACTCCACATAGTGGCGGGCGATCCGCAGGTCCGTCTTGGCCAGCGTCATCTCGACGTTGGAGAGGAAGTTGCGGAAGAAGTGCCAACGCTGGTGCATCTCGTCCAGCACCCCGTCGAGCCCGTCCTCGCGCGCCGCCCGGAGCCCCGAGCCGACCCCGAACCAGCCCGGCACGATCTGCCGGGACTGGGTCCAGCCGAACACCCACGGGATGGCCCGCAGCCCGTCCAGGCCCGCCCCGGAGTCGGGGCGCCGGGAGGGCCGGGAGCCCAGGTGCAGCTCGGCGAGCTGGTCGACCGGTGTGGAGGCGAAGAAGTAGGCGGGCAGGTCCGGGTCCTCCACCAGCCGCCGGTAGGCCTGGTGCGCGGCGTGCGAGACGGTCTCCATGGCCGCGTCCCAGCGGGCCAGCGCCTCGCCCGACTGGCGCGGTGAGATGTGCAGCGCGGACGCCTGGAGGGTGGCGGCCACCGTGAGTTCCAGGTTCTCCCTGGCCAGAGCGGGGATCAGGTACTTGTCGGAGATGACCTCGCCCTGCTCGGTCACCTTGATCTCGCCCTCAAGGGTGCCCCAGGGCTGGGCGAGGATGGCGTCGTGGGTGGGGCCGCCGCCCCGGCCCACGGTGCCGCCGCGGCCGTGGAAGAGCCGCAGCCGCACCCCGTGCCGGTGGGCCACGTCGCGCAGCAGCCGCTGGGCGCGGTGGATCTCCCACTGGCTGGTGGTGATGCCGCCGAACTTCGAGGAGTCGCTGTAGCCGAGCATGACCTCCTGGACGTCGCCGCGCAGCGCGACCAACCGCCGGTAGGAGGGGTCGGAGAGCATCTCGTCCAGCAGCCGGTCGGCGATCTTGAGCTCGTCGGTGGTCTCCAGCAGCGGGACGATGCCGATCCTGGCCCAGCCGGCGTGCAGGTCGAGCAGGCCCGCCTCGCGGGCCAGCACGGCGACGGCGAACACGTCGTCGGAGCCCTGGCACATGGAGATGATGTACGACTCGACGACCTCCGGGCCGAACCGGTCGAATGCCTCCCGGATGGTGTGGAAGACGCCCAGCGTCCTGGCCCCGGCGGCGTCCAGCGGGGCGGGTGAGGGGGCCAGCGGGCGGCGTGAGCGCAGCTCCTTGGCGAGCAGCTTGCGGCGGTAGTCGCGCGGCATGTCGGCGTACCGCCAGGACTCCTCGCCGAGCCGGTCGAAGAGCTGGCCGAGCGCGTGGTGGTGGGCGTCGGCGTGCTCCCGGACGTCCATGGTGGCCAGTTGGAGGCCGAAGGCGGCCAGGGTGCGGATGGTGCGCTCCATCCGGCCGTCGGCGATCAGTTCGCCGCGGTGGGCGCGGAGGGATTCCTGGATGAGGGTGAGGTCGGTCAGCAGCTGTGCGGTGCCGCGGTAGTCGCGGCCGGGCTGGTGGGGGGTGCCGGAGGCCAGCCGTTCGCGGGTGTTGACCAGCTTCTGCCGTACGCAGGTGGCCTTGAGGCGGTACGGCTCCTCGGCGTTGAGCCGCTTGTAGCGGGGGCTGATCTCGGGCAGCAGCTCCAGGTCGGCGGCGAGCGAGTCCAGCAGCTCCCGGGTGGCGCCGCTGTTGCGGATGGAGTTGGAGAGCGCGGCCCGCAGCTCGTCGACGAGCGCCAGTGCGTCGGCGATGCCGTGTTCGTGCTGGAGGGTGAGCACCTCCCAGGTCACCTCGGGGGTGACATTGGGGTTGCCGTCGCGGTCGCCGCCGATCCAGGTGCCGAAGGTGAGCGGGCGGGTGCCGGCGGGCAGCGGGGTGCCGACCCGCTCCAGCTCGGCGGCCAGGTCCTCCAGTACGTCGCCGACCGCGTCGGTGTGCAGCTCGTCCAGGTAGTAGATGGCGTTGCGGGCCTCGTCGGCGGGCTCCGGCCGGGCCACCCGCAGCTCGTCGGTCTGCCAGAGCAGGTCGATGTTCTCGGCCAGCCGCAGGCCGGTGCGCCGCGGATCGGCGCCGGCGGCGAGCGAGTCCAGCAGGGCGGCGATGCTGCGCAGCTTGTTGAGCACGCTGCGCCGGGCGGCCTCGGTGGGGTGGGCGGTGAAGACCGGACGGACGTTCAGGTGGTGGACGGTGTCCCGCACCTGGGCCGGGTCGGCGTCCTTGAGCTGGTCGGCGGTGCGGGCCAGCAACCCGCCCTCGGCGGCGCGGCGGGCGCTCAGTTCCCGGCTGCGGTGCACCTGCTCGGTGACGTTGGCCAGGTGGAAGTAGGTGGAGAAGGCCCGTACGAGCTTGGCGGCGGTGTGCGGATCGGTGGCGCCCAGCAGTTCGGCGGCGGCCTCACCATCCGTACGGGTGAGAGCGCGTACGCGTTCGACGAGCTCGAGGAGCTCGGGTCCTTCCTGCCGGACGAGGGTTTCGCCGAGGAGCTCGCCCAGTCGGCGGATATCGGCGCGCAGGGCGGCATTGGTGTTGTCGGCACTGCTCACAGGTACGGCTCCTTGCAGTGGAACTGTCGTGGACCCGGGGACACCCCGTGTACCCCGGCACCTCGGGCGGGATGCGGACCACGCTGTCCGACGGCCTCCAGGATAGGCGGCGGGGGCGCGCCAGGTGTCAGCCCTCTTGCCCGGCTTCGGGGCCCTGCCATACTTACGATCCCGTAGGTTACGGATTCGTAGCCTCCCCCGAGCCCCCGAGGGATCCCATGACTGCAAGCCCCGAAGTCGTCGAGGACGCGCCGAAGACATCGACCCCACCACTCCCCTCCGCCACCCTCGGCAAGGACAGCAAGGGGTCCGTGGAGCAGATCACGCTGCTGCTCTTCATCGTCGTCCCGTTCCTGGCCCTGCTCGCGGCGATCCCGCTGGCCTGGGGCTGGGGGGTGAGCTGGCTGGACCTCGGGCTGATGGTGGCCATGTACTACATCGGCTGCCACGGCATCACCATCGGCTTCCACCGCTACTTCACGCACGGCGCGTTCAAGGCGAAGCGGCCGCTGCGGATCGCGCTGGCGATCGCCGGCTCACTGGCCGTCGAGGGGCCGCTGGTGCGCTGGGTGGCCGACCACCGCAAGCACCACAAGTTCTCCGACGCGGAGGGCGACCCGCACTCGCCCTGGCGCTACGGCGAGACCGTGCCGGCGCTGCTGAAGGGCCTGTGGTGGGCCCACATCGGATGGATGTTCGATGAGGAGCAGACCCCGCAGCACAAGTACGCGCCGGACCTGATCAAGGACGCCACGATCCGCAAGATCTCGCGGCAGTACGTCTTCTGGACGGTGGTCTCGCTGGCCATTCCGCCGGTGATCGGGGGCCTGGTGACCTGGTCCTGGCAGGGCGCGGTGACCGCCTTCTTCTGGGGATCACTCGTACGGGTGGCGCTGCTGCACCATGTGACCTGGTCCATCAATTCCATCTGCCACGCGGTGGGCAAGCGCCCCTTCAAGTCCCGCGACCGCTCGGGCAACGTCTGGTGGCTGGCGGTGCTCTCCTGCGGCGAGTCCTGGCACAACCTCCACCACGCCGACCCGACCTCCGCCCGGCACGGGGTGCTCCGCGGGCAGCTGGACTCCAGCGCCCGGATCATCCGCTGGTGCGAGCAGGCCGGCTGGGCCTGGGACGTGCGCTGGCCGGACCGGAACCGCATCGCGTCCCGCCGCAAGGCGGACGTCACCGGGGCGTGACCTCGGCAGTCGCCAAGGAAGGCATGATTGACCACGTGGCGATCGACAACGGACGAAAAAGCAGCAGCACAGACCGCGACCGGTCCTCGAGTTCCGGGGGCCGCCGCGCCCGCCGGGTGCGGATGACCGGCAAGGAACGCCGGGAGCAGCTGCTGGACGTCGGTCGCACACTCTTCGCCGAGCGGGGGTTCGAGGGCACCTCGGTGGAGGAGATCGCGGCCAAGGCGGGCGTCTCCAAGCCGGTGGTGTACGAGCACTTCGGCGGCAAGGAGGGGCTGTACGCGGTGGTGGTCGACCGCGAGATGCGGCAGCTCCTCGACATGGTGACCGGCGCGCTCACCGCGGGCCACCCGCGGGAGCTGCTGGAGCAGGCGGCCTTCGCCCTGCTGGACTACATCGACGAGTACACCGACGGCTTCCGCATCCTGGTGCGGGACTCCCCGGTGGCCCAGTCCACCGGCACCTTCGCCTCGCTGATCAGCGATATCGCCACCCAGGTGGAGGACATCCTGGGCCTGGAGTTCAAGGCCCGCGGCTTCGACGCCAAGCTGGCCCCCCTCTACGCGCAGGCGCTGGTGGGCATGGTGGCGCTGACCGGCCAGTGGTGGCTGGACGTGCGCAAGCCCAAGAAGGCCGAGGTGGCCGCGCACCTGGTGAACCTGGCCTGGCACGGCCTGGACGGCCTGGAGCCCAAGCCCCGGCTGGTCGGCCACCGCAAGTCCTGACGAGCGGCTCGGCCCATCTCGGGGGCGGCCTTGTTCCGCGGCCCGGTACGCCGACGGGCACCGGGGGCCGGAGCGGGGGCGCCGGAACCGCCGCCGGGCCCCCGCCGCGGGTCAGCCGTCGGTCCTGCGGGCCACCGCGAAGATCCGCCGGAACGGGAAGGGGGTCCCGTACGGGCCGGCGGGGTACGCCTTGCGGAGCAGGTCCCGGTACTCGGCCAGGAACTCCTCACGCGCCGGAGGGTCGTCCGCCAGGGCGGTGAGGACGGGGCGCAGGGCGGTGCCCTTGACCCAGTCGAGCACCGGATCCGGGCCCGGCAGCAGCTGCACGTAGGTGGTCTCCCAGGCGTCCACCTCGCAGTCCAGCACCGCCAGCCGCTCCAGGTAGCCCACCGGATCGAGGACGTGCACGAAGTCGCGCCCCTGGCCGCCGAGCCGCTCGCGCCACCGCGGGGCGTCGCAGAGCTCACCGAGCAGGGCGTGGCTGGGCGAGGTGAAGTTCCCGGGCACCTGGAAGGCGAGGACGCCGCCGGGGGTCAGCGCGTCCACCCAGGCGGGGAACGAGTCGGCGTGCCCGGGCACCCACTGGAGCGCCGCGTTGGAGACGATCAGGTCGTAGTGCCGGTCGGGGGCCCAGTGGGCGGCGTCGGCGGCACGGAAGTCCAGCCGGCCGCCGCCCGCGGTGGGACCGGCGTACCGCTGGGCCTCGGCGAGCATCTCGGGCGAGTTGTCCAGGCCGGTGATCAGCGCGTCCGGCCAGCGGTCGGCGAGCAGGGCGGTGACATTGCCCGGGCCGCAGCCCAGGTCCGCGATCCGGGCGGGGCGGCCCTCGGCGGGCAGCCGCGGTATTCGGGCGAGCAGGTCGAGGAAGGGGCGGGTGCGGTGGCCCGCGTGCCGGAGGTACTGCTGTGGATCCCAGCGAGGTGTGATGCGCATGGTGGTCGTCCTCGGGAGGGTACGAATGGTACGCGTGGAGCGTGGTGCCTCACGCTCCCTGCCCATCGACTCCCAGAATATCTCTTGATGTCAAGAGACTTCACGTCGACAGACCTATTACACTGATCCGTATGGAGGACGAGGTCGATCGACTGGTCGCAGCGTGGCGCCGAGAGCGCCCCGACCTCGACGTGGAACCGCTGGAAGTGCTCAGCAGGGTCAGCAGGCTGGCCCGCCACCTGGACCGGGCCCGACGGCTGGCGTTCGCCGAGCACCAGCTGGAGCCGTGGGAGTTCGACGTCCTGACCTCGCTGCGGCGCACCGGCGCCCCGTATCAGCTCTCCCCCGGGCAGTTGCTCACCCAGACGCTGGTCACCTCGGGCACCATGACCAACCGCATCGACCGGCTGGCCAAGAAGGGCCTGGTGGAACGGCTGCCGGACCCCAGCGACCGGCGCGGCGTACTGGTGCGGCTCACCCCGGAGGGCCGGGACCGCGCGGACCAGGCGCTGGCCGGGCTGCTCGCCCAGGAGCGGGCGATCCTCGGGGAACTGACCGGCGCTCAGCGCGGGGAACTCGCCGCCCTGCTACGCCGGTTGACCGCCCCGTTCGACAACACCCCTGGCTAGCCCGCCCCCGCCGTCAGGGGAAGCGCCCCGTACGCCTCGCGCGCCCCGCACGCCTCGCACGCCCCGTTCTTCGGGTGACCCGCCGGCGTCCTCTGCGGAGGCTCCCCCGGACTCCGCCCGAGAGGGCCCCCACTGCGCCCCCAACTCCGCCGGGCCGACTCCGGCGCGGCGGGCCAGGGCGACGGCGGCCAGGGTGGAGTGCACCCCGAGCTTGCCCAGCACGTTCTGCATATGCGTACGGACGGTGTGCGGGGAGAGGAAGAGGCGCTCGGCGACCGCCTTGCGCCCCAGGCCGGCCACCATGCAGCGCAGCACCTCCCGCTCGCGCGGGGTCAGCGACTCCACCAGCCGCTCGCTCTCCGAGCGGTGCTTGCGGGCCGCGGTGAGCTCCCGCAGCACCCCGGTGAGCAGTGCGGGCGGCAGATGCGTCTCGTCCCGCAGCACCCCCCGGATGACGGTGAGCAGCCGGGACAGCGAGGAGTCCTTGGCCACCCAGCCGCAGGCGCCGGCCTGGAGCGCGGCGGCGGCCCGGCGCGGGTCGTCACGCTCGGCCAACACCACCGTGCGGGCCGCCGGATGGGCCGTACGCACCGCGCTGACCAGCGAGAGCCCATCGGTGACCGGCCGGGCCTCGCCCCCCGGCGCGGGTCCGGGCGCGGCACCTAAGAAAGGCCCGGACGAACCGGATGAACCGGGCGGCCCAGTCGGCCCGGGCGGCCGGGGCACCGCGGTGGCGGGCTCCATGCCGGGCGGTCCGAGGGACACGGCCCCCAGATCGGCGTCCACCAGGGTCACATCGAAGCGCCGCCCCTCGGCCGCGCCCCGGTCCAGACAGCGCAGCGCGGCAGGACCGCTGCCCGCCGCCGCCACCTCCACGTCCTGCTCGGCCGCCAGCGCGGCGGCAAGCGATTCGGCGAAAATACGGTGATCGTCGACCACCAGAACCCGGATCCGTGCCACAGCCACCCCCCACGTCGCCGGGTGCGGTGAAGACTGTTGGTCTCGCCCCTGATGAGCGTCGGCCCCCAGCGAGTTCCGCTCAGCGTAGGGCTGGGTGCCCACAGTGGAAGCAAAACCGTGAAAGTGTCCACCTCACCCGTTCACGGTGCGTTCAGTGTTCCTCACAGCGACGGAAGTCAATCAAGTTTGACGAGATCCGATCGCGAAACTTGCCCGAGAGAAGCAGTTCGTAAGCATGCCGTGACCTCTGGGGCAAGGGTGGGCCAGCAGCAGGGCAGTCGGCAAGGGCTCGGTGCGCCATGCGGGGCGCCACACCGGGCTGACCGGATCCAGCCACTGTTCCGGCTCCCGCCGAGGGTGCGATACGCATGCCGAGCCACCGCACCGGGCTGCCCGGATCAGGCCACTCGTCGGGCTCCCGCCGAGGGCAGTGCGGGGAAGATCCGCGGTCGGTGGTGGCCTGCCGCGGCGAACGCCTCCCGTACCGCCTCCGCCGCGGCGTCCGCCCGCCCCTCGGGCACCAGCACGATGGCCGAGCCGCCGAAGCCGGCGCCGGTCATCCGGGCCCCCAGCGCCCCGGCGTCGAGCGCGGTCTCCACCACCAGGTCCAGTTCGGGGCAGGAGACCTCGAAGTCATCGCGGCAGGAGGCGTGCCCGGCCGTGAGGATCGGCCCGATCTCCTCGACCGCTCCGGCGGCCAGCCGTGCCACGGCCTCCTCGACCCGCCGGTTCTCGGTCACCACATGCCGGACCCGCCGCGCCACCACGGGCTCACCGGCCAGTCGGGCCAGGGCCGATTTCAGTTGCACGAACGGCACATCGCGCAGCGCCCGTACGCCGAGCGCCCGCGCGCCTGCCTCGCAGGCGGCGCGCCGCTGGGCGTACGCGCCATCCGCCAGTTCATGGCGGACGCGGGTGTCCACCACCAGCAGCCGCAGCCCTCGGGCCGCCGGGTCGAACGGCACCTGGCGCCCCCCGTCGCCCCCTTCAGGGCCCCGCGGGCTCAGGGCGCGGGTGTCCAGGAAGAGGGCGTGGCCGGCGGTGCAGCAGGCGGAGGCGGTCTGGTCCATGATCCCGCAGGGCACGCCCACGAACCGGTTCTCCGCCCGCTGGCAGAGCCGGGCCACCCGCCGGGCGTCGAGCCCCAGCCCGTACAGCTCGTTCAGCGCGGTGGCGGTGGCCACCTCCAGGGCCGCCGAGGAGGAGAGCCCCGCCCCGGTCGGCACCGTGCTGTCGATGTGCAGATCGGCGCCCGCCACCGGCAGCCCGGCCTCCCGCAGCGCCCAGACCACGCCCGCCGGATACCCGGCCCAGCCCAGCCGGTCGGCCGGGTCGAGTGCGGCGACCGGCAGCTCCACCGGGTCGCCGGGTACGTCCCCCGAGTGCAGCCGCAGCACCCCGTCCGCGCGCCGGGCGGCGGCGGCCAGGGTGGTGTGCGGCAGCGCCAGCGGCATCACGAAGCCGTCGTTGTAGTCGGTGTGCTCGCCGATCAGGTTGATCCGGCCGGGCGCCGCCCACACCCCCTCCGGGGCGGCCCCGAAGAGCTCCCGGAAGGCGGCGGCGGTGCGCTGCGGGCCGTGCGCGGCGGTTGCGGTCACCGGCCGTCCCTTCACTGGCTCTCCTCACTCGATGGGCCTTCGGTGCCGGTTCGCCTGGCGGGCCGTCAGGCGTGGGGGCGTGCCCGACGGCACTCCCCCACGGGCCTCACTCCGCCTCGCGGCCGCGGGCGAACTCCCAGGCGTCGGCGACGATTCCGGCCAGGTCGGCGCGGCTGGGCCGCCAGCCGAGGCGCTCCTGGGCGAGGGCGGCGGAGGCCACCAGCACGGCCGGGTCGCCACCGCGCCGGGCCGCCGCCACCTCGGGGATCGGGTGCCCGGTGACCTTGCGCACCGTCTCGATGACCTCGCGGACCGAGAAGCCGTTGCCGTTGCCCAGGTTGCAGATCAGATGCTCGCCGGCGCGCGCGGCGGCCAGCGCCAGCAGATGCGCCTCGGCGAGGTCGGCGACATGGATGTAGTCCCGCACGCAGGTGCCGTCCGGGGTCGGGTAGTCGTCGCCGAAGACGGAGATCGCCTCCCGGCGGCCCTGGGCGACCTGGAGGATCAGCGGGATCAGGTGGGTCTCGGGCTCGTGCCGCTCGCCGTAGCCGGTGCCGTCGGCGGCCCGGTGGGCACCGGCCACGTTGAAGTAGCGCAGCGACACGGCGGCCAGGCCGTGGGCGGCGCACTCACCGCTGATCATGTGGTCGACGGCGAGCTTGGAGGCGCCGTACGGGTTGGTCGGCGCGGTCGCCGCGTCCTCGGTGATCGGGGTGGTGGCGGGCTCGCCGTAGGTGGCGGCGGTGGAGGAGAAGACCAGGGTGCGCACCCCGGCCTCCCGCATGGCGGCGAGCAGTGCGGTGGTGCCGCCGACGTTGTTGACCCAGTACTTCTCCGGGTTCACCACCGACTCCCCGACCTGGGAGAAGGCGGCGAAGTGCAGCACCCCGTCATAGGTGGGGTCGAGCCACCGGGCGGCGTCCTGGATCCGGCCCTCGATGAACTCGGCGCCCGCCGGGATGCCTGCCCGGTGCCCGGTGGAGAGGTCGTCGAGCACGGTGACCTGGTGGCCGGCCTCCAGCAGATGCGCGGCGACCACGCTGCCGACATAGCCCGCACCACCCGTGACCAGGTACTTCCGCGGGCCCTCGGGGGCGGTCGGGGACATCGCAGTGCTCATACGGTCGCTACCTCTCGCAGTCGCTCCGCCGCGGTCTCGGGCGGTACATCGTTGATGAACACACTCATGCCGGATTCGGAACCCGCGAGGAACTTCAGCTTTCCGGCAGTGCGTCGGATGGTGAAGAGCTCGAGGTGGAGCGCGAAGTCCTGGCGGTCGGGGTGGTGGAACGGCGCCTGGTGCCAGCCGGAGACATAGGGCGTCGGCGGCTGCCCGGGACCGAAGATCCGGTCGAACCGGCGCAGGAGTTCCAGGTAGCACCCCGGGAACGCGGCCCGCGCCGCCTCGTCCAGTGCCCGCAGGTCCGGCACCCGGCGCCGCGGGTAGAGGTGCACCTCGTACGGCCAGTGCGCGGCGTAGGGCACGAAGGCGATCCACTCCTCACCGGTCAGGACGATGCGTCGGCCGTCCGCCTCCTCCTCGGCCAGCATCTCGTCGAAGAGGTTGCCGCCGGTGCGCTCCCGGTGGCCGGCCACCGCGCGCAGCATCTGCCGGGTGCGCGGGGTGGCGAACGGATAGCCGTAGACCTGGCCGTGCGGGTGGCCGAGGGTGACCCCGATCTCGACGCCCCGGTTCTCGAAGCAGAACACCTGCTCCACCGAGGGGAATCGGGCCAGCTCGGCGGTGCGGTCGGTCCAGGCGGTGAGCACCAGGGAGGCGTGGTCCTCGGTCAGGTCGGCGAAGGACGCGGTGTGGTCGGGGGTGAAGCAGACCACCTCGCAGCGCCCCAGGTCGCCGGCGAGGGAGGGGAAGCGGTTCTCGAAGACGACGACGTCGTAGTCCGGCGCGGGGATCTCGGTGAGCCGCCCCTCCCGGGAGGGGCACAGCGGGCACTGGTCGGCGGGCGGGAGGTGGGTGCGGCCCTGCCGGTGCGAGGCGATGGCCACCCGGTCGTCGAGCAGCCGGTCGTGGCGGACCTCGACGGTGGTCGCGGTGGCTTCCAGCGGGCGCTGGTCCACGGCGTCGCGCGCCCCGCCGTCCCCGGCGTCGTAGTAGATCAGCTCACGTCCGTCCGCGAGCCGGATCGGCGTCTTCTTCACCGCGCAACTCCTCTGACCGGAGAACAGACCGCGATTCCCACCCGAGATTACAACGCATCCCAACAGACGTCTTCAGAAACTCCCATGACAGCTGTACGTTCCTGTGCGTTCCCGTTACGGCCGTCCGGTTCCGATGGGAGATTGACGATGCACTACGTGGCCGGAGAGCTGCGCCTCTCCACCAACGGGCTCGACTACACCGTCCTCGGCATCTACTTCGCCGTCGTCCTCGGCATCGGTTTCGCCGCCCGCGCGAGCGTGCGGACCAGCCTCGACTTCTTCCTGTCCGGGCGCTCGCTGCCCGCCTGGGTGACCGGCCTGGCCTTCGTGGCGGCCAATCTCGGCGCCCTGGAGATCCTGGGCATGGCCGCCAACGGCGCCCAGTACGGCGCGTACACCGTGCACTGGTACTGGGTCGGCGCCATCCCGGCCATGGTCTTCCTGGGCCTGGTGATGATGCCCTTCTACTACGGCTCCAAGGTGCGCTCGGTGCCCGAGTTCCTGCTGCACCGCTTCGGGCCGTCCTCGCACCTGCTGAGTTCGATCATCTTCTCGGTGGCCTCGATCCTGATCGCGGGCGTCAACCTGTACGCGATGGCGATCGTGCTGGAGGCGCTGGTCGGCTGGCCGCAGTGGCTGGCGATCGTGGTCGCCGGCTTCTTCGTGCTCGCCTACATCACGCTGGGCGGCCTGTCCTCCGCCATCTACAACGAGGTCCTGCAGTTCTTCGTCATCCTGGCCGCGATGATCCCGCTCACCGTGGTGGGCCTCAAGCGGGTCGGCGGCTGGGACGGGCTGACGGACAAGCTCACCGACACGCAGGGGCAGGACTTCACCTCCGCCTGGGGCGGCACCGGCATCGGCTCGGACAACCCGCTGGGCGCCAACTGGCTCACCCTCGTGCTGGGCCTCGGTTTCTGTCTGAGCTTCGGCTACTGGACGACCAACTTCGCCGAGGTGCAGCGGGCGCTGTCCGCCAAGAACCTCTCGGCCGCCCGCCGCACCCCGCTGATAGCCGCCTTCCCCAAGATCCTCATCCCGCTGATCGTGGTCGTCCCGGGACTCATAGCCCTGGTCATCGAGCCGAACCTGGGCAAGCCCGGCAGCGGCCTCCAGTACAACGACGCCATTCCGCTGCTCATGCGCGACCTGCTGCCCAACGGTGTCCTGGGCCTCGCCCTCACCGGGCTGCTGGCCGCCTTCATGGCCGGCATGGCCGCCAACGTCTCGTCCTTCAACACCGTCTTCACCAACGACGTCTGGGGCGCGTACGTGGTCCGGGGCAGGTCGGACCGCTACTACCTGACCACCGGGCGGGTGGTCACCGCGGTCGGCGTGCTCGGCGGCATGGGCACCGCGTTCATCGCCTCCAGCTTCAGCAACGTGATGAACTACCTGCAGACGCTGTTCTCGTTCTTCAACGTGCCGCTGTTCTGCGTCTTCATCATCGGGATGTTCTGGAAGCGGGCCACCCCCGCCGCCGGCTTCTGGGGGCTGCTCAGCGGCACCGTCGCCGCGATGGTCAACTACTTCTGGTTCTACAAGCAGCACCTCATCGACATCCCCAGCGACCAGGGCGCCAACTTCGTCTCCGCGATCGTGGCCTTCGTGGTCGGCGGTGCGGTGATGGTCGCGGTCTCGCTGTTCACCACGCCCAAGCCGGTCGACCAGCTGGCCGGCCTGGTGTACGGGACCACCTCACCGGGCATGGCCGAACCCCCGGCGGAGGGCGACGAGGCCTGGTACCGCAAACCCGCGGTGCTCGGCTGGGGAGCCGTCGTCCTGGCCGCGGCCTGCTATGTCCCCTTCTCCTTCTGAGCACCCACTTTCCCCGGGAATCCCTCCATCCGACGACCAGAGGTGACCGACCATGAGCGACCACGAGTACCAGCGGCAGGTCGAGGAGCTGGAGCGGGAATCGGCGACCGCGGCCCGGCTCTTCGACATACGACTCGTCATCGGCGGCCTGTTCGCGATATACGGCGTGATCATGACCATCGCCGGGATCGGCGCCTCCGACGCGGACCTGGAGAAGGCCCAGGACATCAACATCAACCTCTGGACGGGCATCGGCATGCTCGCCCTCGGCCTGTTCTTCCTGGCCTGGGTCCGCCTGCGCCCGGTGGTCCCCGCGCCCTCGACCGAGGAACGCTCCGGCGAGTAGGTCCTGTCCGGTACGGACCGGACGGCGCGACCCTCGGTCACCCGCTCAGGGCGCACCCCCGCCCGCCGCGGAGCCCGGGTACGCCGCCCGGTCCAGCACCCCGGTTCGCGCCGCCAGCGCCGCCGCCTCCAGCCGCGAGCCCACGCCCAGCTTCATCAGCACGCGCTGCACATGGGTACGGGCGGTGCTGGGCGCTATCCCCATCCCGGCCGCGATCAGCCGGGTGTCCTCGCCCTCCGCCACCCGCACCAGCACCTCCACCTCGCGCGGGGTGAGGATCCGCAGCAGCCGCGCCCCCTCGTCGTCCGGCTGGGCCGCCGGATTGAGCAGTTCCGCGAACGCCCCCTGGAGCAGTTGCGGCGCCACCGCGGCCTCGCCGGCCCGCGCCTTGACCATGGCGCGTTCCACACCGTCGATCCGCTCGTCGTGGCGCACATATCCGGACGCCCCGGCGGCGAACGCGGCGGCGATCCCGCGCGGGCTGGGTACCGGGCCCAGCACCACCACGGCCACCTGGGGCCGCTCCCGCTTGATCCGCCGCACCGGTTCGAACACGCCCGGCTCGGCCGGCGTGGAGGTGCCCAGCAGGCACACCTCCGGCGCCCGGCTCACCACCAGGTCGGCCGCGCCCGCGCTGGGCGCCGCCGCGGCGAGCACCCGGTGCCCTCGGAGCCTCAACGCCGAAGCCAGCGCTTCGGCAAGCAGCCGGTGGTCATCGACCACCATGAGTCGCACACCCATAAACCCCCCTCAACGGAACCTATATACGGCGACGGCCCCACCCGTACAGTCCGTACGGGCGGGGCCGTCGTGTTTCCGACGTCCCGGGCGGGGCTCAGCCGGCGCCGATGACCACGGCCACCGGCCGGTTCCGGTCGTAGTCGCTCAGCTTGTCGGCGTAGATGTCACCCAGGTACAGGTGGTCGTTCCGGTACACCACCCAGCTCCGGGAGGTCGAGTAGCGGCTGGTGCCCTCCGCGGTGTCCGCGCCGGTACGCATCAGCAGCGACTTCTTGTACGTGGTGGGGTCGATCCGCCAGACCGCCGGGCCCTGCAGGTAGTTGCCCGCCTGATAGGCGAGCAGGTAGCCGTCCTCGTCCAGGGCGAGCGGGGTGATCTGGGCACCCTTGACGCCGTCCGTCTTGCCGATCGACTGGCCGGTCTTCATGCTGATGGCCAGGATCTCGTTGCTGGCGCCGGACTCCGCGCTGGTCCGCTCCTTCGTCGACATGAACAGGGTGTCGGTCTGCCGGCTGACCACCACGTCGGTGCAGGGGGTGACGTCGGTGGCGTCGCAGTCGGTGCTGTACTTGTCCGCGGGCAGCGTGATCTTGGTCTTGATCTTGCCGGTCGCCGCCGAGTCGTCGATCAGCCACATGTCGCTGATGTCGGTGGAGTCACCGGCGGCCTCGAAGGCGACGATCAGCGGGTCGGCGGAGACGATGTGCGCGTACTCGATGCCCGGGGGCATCGGGAAGGTGGACTTGGGCTTGCCGGTGGTCGGATCCACCGTCAGGAGCTTGAGTGCCTGATCGCTGCCGTACCCGCCACACTTGGTGATGCCGACCAGCTTGTCGGCGCTGCCGAAGTAGCCGCGGTCCTCGCAGTCCGCGCCCTCGGCGGGCGCCCACAGCTGCTTGCCGTCCAGCGACCAGCCGGCACCGCCGTCCAGACCCCCGGCGGCCACGGTGCCGCCGCCGATGGTGACCTCCTCGAAGTCCACCGACGAGTCGCCCGAGCCGACGCTCTTGTGCCAGCGCAGCTTGCCCGCGTCGAGGTCGACCAGGCCGACCTCGGTGCAGTGGGCGTAGTCCTTCTTGTTCTTCGGCTTGTGGTCCTCGTAGACGACGGCCGTCAGGTTGTCGTCGGTGGTACTCCGCCAGCTCGCGCAGACCTCGCCGGAGAGCGGGATCTCCCAGGACTTGCCACCGCCGCCTGCCGGGTAGCCGACGATCCGGTAGTCCTCCACCTTGGCGTAGCCCTTGTCGGTCGCCCACAGACCGGACACCCCGATCAGATCCTTGACCTTGGGCATCGGCACCTGGTCGAGGATCTTGGCGTCGATGGTGGGCGGCGCCGGCTTCGGGTGGAACTTGCTCTTGGGGCCGCCGGTGCCACCGCTGTCGCCGCCGGTGGCGCCCTGCGAGGTCTGCTCCGGCTTCTTGGCCTCCTCGTCCTTGCCGTCGTCGCGGGTGAGGAAGAAGACACCGGCGCCGATGGCCAGGGCCACCGCGACCGCCGCGCTGACGATGACGGTCATGCGCTGCTTGGACTTGCCGCCGCCGCCCGGGGGTTGGGGCGGGGCCGGGTAGCCGCCGCCGTAACCGGGCTGCTGGCCGGTGCCGTAGGGCTGCGCGGGCATGCCGATCTGGGTCGGCTGGGCGTGCGTCGGCTGACCGGGGACCGGCTGCGCGGGCATGCCGATCTGCGTGGGCTGAGCATGCGTCGGCTGCGGCTGTGCGGGCCCCGGGTAGCCGTAACCGCCCGCGCCGATCGGCGGGGTCTGCGGCATACCGGGCGGGGGCGGCGGCACCGGAGCACCCGGCGGCGGGGTGTGCGGGACGCCGGGCGGC
>NZ_SRID01000399.1 GCF_004684805.1 Streptomyces palmae | reverse complement strand
GCGGGGCCCGGGGATCGACGGTGAGCGACCGCGCACGCTCTGGTTGTGGCGTGCCGGCCCGACCCGCCGTACGCTCTCTCCGCCCGGCCAGGCGACAGGTGCGCACTTGCCCCGGTTCGCGTACGGTTGACGGCTGCCTCACGCACAGCAGAAGGGGGCCTGGTGGCCGCGCAGAACGCCACGCACGCCGCACCGGCGACGGATCCGCAGGGTACGGATCCGCAGGACACGGACGCACGGAACGCCGATCCCCGGGACGGGGACGGAGTCCGCGACCGGGAGATCCGGATCGAGCAGACGCATCTGGACCGGGTGTACCGGCGCCTCGAGGAGAAGATCCACGAGGCGGAGTTCCTGATGGACGACGCCGCCAAGCGCGGCCAGGTCGGTACGCCGGGGGCGCTCGCCGAGCGCGACGCCCAGGTGTTCCGGGCCGGGGTCCACCTCAACCGGCTCAACAGCGAGTTCGAGGACTTCCTGTTCGGCCGGATCGACCTGCTGCTCGGCAAGGACGGCGAGCGCGGGCCGGACGGCGCGTACACCTCGGTGGAGCCCGCCGACGACGCGGTGCGCACCGACCCGGACGGCACCGTGCGGGCCGAGATCGCCGAGACCCTGCACATCGGCCGGCTCGGAGTGCTGGACGCCGACTACGCCCCGCTGGTGATCGACTGGCGGGCACCCGCGGCCGCCCCCTTCTACCGCTCCACCCCGGTCGCCCCCGGCCGGGTGGTACGCCGCCGGGTCATCCGCAGCAAGGGGCGCCGGGTGCTCGGCGTCGAGGACGACCTGCTGCGCCCCGAGCTCTCCGCCACCCTGGACGGCGCGGCCCTGCCGGTGGTCGGCGACGGCGCGCTGATGGCGGCGCTGGGCCAGGCCCGCAGCCACACCATGCGCGACATCGTGGCCTCCATCCAGGCCGAGCAGGACCTGGTGATCCGGGCGCCCGCCGCCTCGGTCACCGAGGTCGAGGGCGGCCCGGGCACCGGCAAGACGGCGGTCGCGCTGCACCGCGCCGCCTATCTGCTCTACCAGGACCGCCGGCGGTACGCGGGCGGCATCCTGGTGGTCAGCCCGACCCCGCTGCTCGTGGCCTACACCGAAGGCGTGCTGCCCTCGCTGGGCGAGGAGGGCCAGGTCGCGATCCGGGCCGTGGGCTCGCTGGTGGACGGCGCCGAGGCGACCGCGTACGACGAACCCGCGGTGGCCCGGATCAAGGGCTCGCTGCGGATGGCCAAGCTGCTGCGCCGGGCGGCGCGCGGTGCGCTGGAGCGGCAGCCGGCCGGCGACCCGGCGGGCGCCTCCCGCAGACGCAGACCCGGCGCAGCCGAGGGCGGAGCGGACCAGCAGCTGTCGCTGGACGGGCTCGACCCGGCACCCGAGGACGGCGGCACCCCGCAGCGGCTGCGGGTGGTGGCCTTCGGCCGCCGGATCGAACTGGAGGCGGACGAACTCCGGCGCATCCGGCAGACCGTGCTGGGCGGCACCGCGCCGGTCAACCTGCTGCGCCCGCGCGCCCGCCGACTGCTGCTGGACGCCCTGTGGAGCCGGTCCGGCGCCCCGCAGCGCTACACCGACCCGGAGATGGCCGCCGAGGCGCGCCAGGCCTTCGACGAGGACATCACCTCCGAGTCGGACTTCACCGGCTTCCTGGCCGCCTGGTGGCCCGAGCTCACCCCGCGCGCGGTGCTGGCCGCGATGGCGGACGAGAAGCGGCTCGGCCGCTGGGCGCGCCGGGTGCTCACCCCCCGGGAGACGCGGCTGCTGGCCCGTTCCCTCAAGCGACTGGGTCCGGAGGGGCAGGGTCCGCTGTCGGTGCACGACGTGGCCCTGCTGGACGAGCTCCACACGGTGCTGGGCGCCCCGGCCCGGCCCCGCCGGCGCGAGATGGACCCGCTGGACCAGCTCACCGGTCTGGAGGAACTGACCACCCACGCCGAGCGGTTGGCGGGCGGTCGCCGGGCGCGCGAGGAGCGCATGGAGCGGCTGCGGGACGAGGCGCGCACCGACTACGCGCACGTCATCGTGGACGAGGCGCAGGACCTCACCCCTATGCAGTGGCGGATGGTGGGGCGCCGCGGTCGGCAGGCCACCTGGACGGTGGTGGGGGACCCGGCGCAGAGCTCCTGGTCGGACCCGGACGAGGCGGCCGAGGCCCGCGACGAGGCGCTGGGCACCCGCCCCAGGCGCCGCTTCACGCTCACCGTGAACTACCGCAACCCGGCGGAGATCGCCGAACTGGCGGCGAGGGTGCTGGCCCTGGCGATGCCGGGGATGGTGTCGCCCAGGGCGGTCCGCTCCACCGGCCTGGTGCCGCGGTTCGTGGTGGCGGAGGACCTCGGTGCCCGGGTGCGCGAGGAGGCCGCGCGGCTGCTGGCCGAGGTGGACGGCACGGTCGGCGTGGTGGTCGCGATGGGCCGCCGCGAGGAGGCCCGGGAGTGGCTGGCCGGGCTCGGCGACCGGGTGGTGCCGCTGGGCAGCCTGGAGGCCAAGGGGCTGGAGTACGACGCCACGGTGGTGGTCTCGCCCGCCGAGATCGCCGACGAGTCGCCGGCCGGGCTGCGGGTGCTGTACGTGGCCCTGACCCGGGCCACCCAGCGGCTCACCGTGGTCTCCGGGGAGCGGGACGAGCCGGACGGCGAGGGCGTTCCGGACCTGCTGCGCGACTGACCGGGGGCCCGGTGGCCGGGCGGGCGGCGGCCGGGCGCGGTCCGGCCGCCCGGCGATCGCCGCGAACCCCGGGGCCCTGGGGCCGCGCGAACCGGGAGCCGCTGGGCTCCCGGCCCTGGGAAACCAGGGAGCATGGGGAAGACTCGGCCTCCGGAACCCTGGGCGCCCGCGCTCCCGTGACCCTGAATGGTCAGGAGCCCCGCGCACCCCGGCGACCCCGGAAACCCCGGCGACCCCGGCGACCCCGGAAAGTAGGACATGTGGGACGGGAATCGCTTTGGGCGATCCTTTGTTAGCCTGGGTGTGGCACCGGCTCGATCCAAGCCCCCGGGCCCAACCTTCGTCGCTTCGAGCGACCACTTGCCGCGAGGCGAGCATGGCGGGTCGGTGCCACCCAGCGTGATCGGAACAGGTCCGCGTCAGTCCCTGACGCGGACCTGTTCCGCTTGCGGGCCCTTGCGGCCCTGCACGATCTCGAACTCCACCTGCTGTTCGTCGTTCAGGCTGCGGTAGCCGGTGCCGGCGATCGAACTGTAGTGGACGAAGACGTCCGGGCCGTCGCCGTCCTGGGCGATGAACCCGTACCCCTTCTCGGCGTTGAACCACTTGACGGTGCCCTGTGGCATTCCGCGCTCCCCGTTCTCGGCTGCTGCCGGCTGGATGATGGCCTGCCGCGGCCACGGAAGACGCGGGCCGCGCGCGCCAGATCCTAGGGAGCCCGGCGCCCGGGGCGAGGCGCCTCGCCGTGGGTTAGCGCGAAGGAGTGGTGGTGGCGATGCGGCTGACCCTATCCCGTAACGCGGAAAAGGTTTTTCAAAATCAGGGGCTGGTTACCTCGTACTCGCTGGTAGGTGCGACGATCGGAGGGCGCGCCCCGGTTCGGCCGACGCGCTGCGGTACGGCGTGAGGCGTCCGCGAACCGTGCGAACGCGGCGGGTGACAGAACGTACATGCGATGAAGAAACGTAACGTCGCGTACGCCCGCGGCGGCACCCGGCACAGCGACACAGATCTACAGCGACACCAGGGAAAGCAGAGGAAGTCGGCCATGGCAACGGCGCCCAGCGTCTCCTACTCGATGACCGTTCGGCTTGAGGTTCCGGCGAGCGGCACCGCCGTCAGCCAGCTCACCACCGCGGTGGAGTCCTCCGGCGGTTCGGTCACCGGTCTCGACGTGACCGCCTCGGGCCACGAGAAGCTCCGCATCGACGTCACCATCGCCGCGACCTCCACCGCGCACGCCGACGAGATCGTGGAGAAGCTGCGCGGCATCGAGGGCGTCTCGCTGGGCAAGGTCTCCGACCGTACGTTCCTGATGCACCTGGGCGGCAAGATCGAGATGGCGTCCAAGCACCCCATCCGCAACCGCGACGACCTGTCGATGGTCTACACCCCGGGTGTGGCGCGGGTCTGCCAGGCCATCGCCGAGAACCCCGAGGACGCCCGCCGCCTGACCATCAAGCGCAACAGCGTGGCCGTGGTCACCGACGGCTCCGCGGTGCTGGGCCTGGGCAACATCGGCCCCAAGGCCGCGCTGCCGGTGATGGAGGGCAAGGCCGCCCTGTTCAAGCGCTTCGCGGGCATCGACGCCTGGCCGCTGTGCCTGGACACCCAGGACCCCGACGAGATCGTGACCATCGTCAAGGCCATCGCGCCGGGCTTCGCCGGCATCAACCTGGAGGACATCTCGGCGCCCCGCTGCTTCGAGATCGAGGCCCGGCTGCGTGAGGCCCTGGACATCCCGGTCTTCCACGACGACCAGCACGGCACCGCCATCGTGGTGCTCGCCGCGCTCACCAACGCGCTGCGCGTGGTCGGCAAGAACATCGGCGAGGTGCGGGTGGTGATGTCCGGCGCGGGCGCGGCCGGCACCGCCATCCTCAAGCTGCTGATCGCCGCCGGGGTCAAGCACTCGGTGGTCGCCGACATCCACGGTGTGGTGCACGCCGGCCGCGCGGACCTGGTCTCCGCCGACCCGGACTCCGCGCTGCGCTGGATCGCCGACAACACCAACCCGGAGGGCGTCACCGGCACCCTCAAGGAGGCGGTGCGCGAGGCCGACGTGTTCATCGGCGTCTCGGCCCCCAACGTGCTCGGCGGCGAGGACGTGGCCGCGATGGCCAAGGACGCGATCGTGTTCGCGCTGGCCAACCCCGACCCCGAGGTGGACCCGGCGATCGCCCGCCAGACCGCCGCCGTGGTGGCCACCGGGCGCTCCGACTTCCCCAACCAGATCAACAACGTGCTGGTCTTCCCGGGCGTGTTCCGCGGTCTGCTGGACGCCCAGTCGCGCACCGTGAACACCGAGATGATGCTGGCCGCCGCCCGCGCGCTCGCCGACGTGGTGCACGACGAGGAGCTCAACGCGAACTACATCATCCCCAGCGTCTTCAACGACAAGGTCGCCGGAGCGGTCGCCGGGGCCGTCAAGGACGCCGCGCGGGCGGCAACCGCGGACCACGCGCTCTGAGAGGCGCCCCAGGGCGTACGAGGCCGGATCCGGGCGGGTCCGGGGCCGGAGGGACCACCCGGCCCCGGACGGGCCCGGCACGGCGCGTCGCGCGATGCCCGGCTTGTCCGGTCCCCATAAGGTGACGGGCGGGAAGCGGGCAGGAAAACGGCCGTCACGGGGCTCTTCGTGTGACCTCGCAGGGCGCCGGATTGGCTTTCCCGCCACAGGTGGGGGCAGGATGCTCCCCCGAGGACTTCGTCCAGGGGGGATCCCCAGGGCGTGGAAAGATCATCTAGGTCCGACCCGGGTCCGGGGAATGTCCGAGGACCCTGGCAGCATCGGCTTCGATCTCACGCCTCATTGGCAAGAAGAACACGGGAGTACAAACATGAACCGCAGTGAGTTGGTGGCCGCGCTGGCCGACCGCGCCGAGGTGACCCGCAAGGACGCCGACGCTGTGCTGGCCGCCTTCGCCGAGGTTGTCGGCGAGGTCGTCGCCAAGGGCGACGAGAAGGTCACCATCCCTGGCTTCCTCACGGTCGAGCGCACCCACCGTGCCGCCCGCACCGCGCGGAACCCGCAGACCGGCGAGCCGATCGAGATCCCGGCCGGCTTCAGCGTCAAGGTCTCGGCGGGCTCCAAGCTCAAGGAAGCCGCCAAGGGCAAGTAAGCCTTTGACGGGCATGTGAGCCCCGGAGCGCCAAGGGCGGCCACCCACGGAGGGTGGCCGCCCTTTCTGCTGTCCGGTTCGCCGGGCATATGCCCCTGCACGGGCCGCAACGGGCGCCCACCGGCGCGTGGGGCCCCGGCGGGCCACCGGAGGCCCCCGGCGAGCCAGGCACCCGGCCGGGGGCCGTCACGGGGCGCTGTACGCCACCGGCCGCACCGCCCGGGAGGTGTTCGGGTACGAGGGCGGGGGTCGCGCCTGAGCGCCGGGCCGGGCGTGCCACGTGGGTCCGGGATGACGACGAAGCCCCTGGCCGGGAGGCGGTCAGGGGCGGGCGGGGGGTGCGCGGCCAGGGTCGAGGCC
>NZ_SRID01000398.1 GCF_004684805.1 Streptomyces palmae | reverse complement strand
TCTCCCACAACAACAAGTCGATCCGGGATACCTGTGATCGGGTGTTGTGGCTGGAGAAGGGGGAGCTGTTGATGGACGGCCCCACCGACGAGGTGATCAAGGCGTACGAGAAGGAGACCGGGAAGTAAAGGCGGTCCCGTGATTCCATGGAATGCCGTTCCCGCTGCGTCCACCGGGATGACCATCGGCTGAACGGAGGCGATGGGACGGCCTCCGGATTGTCGGCGTGGGGCCCTGTCGGAGAAATCCGGCAGGGCCCCACGCATGTGCTGCTCCCCGTATCGGCCCGGCTATCGGGAAGGGCTGAGCAGGGCGGTGAGCAGGTCCCGCAGCCAGGGTCGCAGGGCCGTGAGGTCCGGCTCGAGGAGGAGCTTGGCGGCCGCCGCGTCGTGGATGTCGATGATGGCGGCGGTCAGGGCCTGCGGCTCGCGCAGGCCGGGCGGCATGGCGGCCGGATCGATCATGTCCCGCACGACCGGCTGCACCGTCTCCCGCATCGCCTCGCGGTGCCGGATCAGGGCGGCGGCGACCTCCGGGTTGCGGGCGGCGTGCAGCAGGAAGTCGGTGCGCACCAGCACCCAGGTGCGATCGATGCGCAGGGCGTTGACCACCCGGTCGATCAGGGCCGGCAGTCCCTCGTCGGCGCTGGCGCCGGCCAGGGCCTCGTTGACCTGGGCCAGGGTGTGGCCGGCCTGCTGTTCGTACAGCGCGAAGAACAGCTCGTCCAGGCTGTCGAAATTCGAGTAGAACGCGCCGCGCGTATAGCCGGCCGCCTCGCAGACCTCCTCGATCCCGACGCGGCCGAAGCCGCGCTCGGCGAAGACTCCGAAGGCGGCGGCCAGCAGCCGCTCCCGGGTCTCGGCCCGGCGCTTGGTGACGCGCGGCCCGGTGCCGCCGGGGCGCTGCCCGGCGCGCTGGGTGCGGGGGCTCGGGGCGCTGCCGCTGACTTCGACCATGCGCACATCCTATGTTCGCTGCTTCGATACATAGATGTATCGGATGCATCGAAGTATCGGATACCCTCGTGTATCGAAATGGGGAATCGTCGCCCGTCACGGGATGAGAAAGCGCAGGTCACGACAGTGCTCATCAAGGAAGTGCAGGACCAGTGAGTCAGATGGACAACCGCGCCGGATTCCGGGCGGGACTGCGGGAGGCGGCCTCCCCGCGCACGGTGGCGCTCATCGCGGGCGTGCTGCTGCTGCAACTGGGCTTCGTCCTGTCCTATGTGGGCGCCTTCCACCACCCCACCCCCCACAAGGCCACCCTGGCCGTCGTGGCTCCCCAGAAGGCGGCACCGCAGGTGGTCGGGAAGCTCAACGCGCTCCCCGGCGAGCCGCTGGAGGCCACGGCCGTCGCGGACGAGGCGACCGCCCGGGAGCGGCTGCGCGGCGGCGACACCAGCGGCGCGCTGATCATCGACCCGGCCTCGCGCACCGACACCCTCCTGGTCAGCGGGGCCGGCGGCGCTTCCACCGCCACCGCCCTGGAGACGGTGCTCACCCAGGCCGAGGCGACCCAGAAGCGCACCCTGTCCGTGGTGGACGCCGTGCCCCCGCAGGCCGGCGACGCCCGGGGACTGACCAGCTTCTACCTCGTGGTGGGCTGGACCGTGGGCGGCTACCTGCTCGCCTCCCTGCTCGGCGTGGCCAAGGGCGCCAAGCCGGCCTCCGTCGCCGAGGCGGGGCTGCGGCTGGTGACCGCCGTCCCCTACGCGGTCGCCTCCGGCCTGGGCGGCGCGCTGATCGTCGGCCCGGTGCTCGGCGCCCTCAACGACCACCTGCTCGCCCTGTGGGGGGTCGGCACCCTGGTGGTCTTCGGGGCGGCCGCGGTCACCATCGCCTTCCAGGCACTGCTGGGCGTACTGGGCATCGGCCTGACGGTGCTGCTCTTCGTGATCCTGGGCAATCCGAGCGCCGGGGGCGCCTATTCCCCGGAGATGCTGCCGCCGTTCTGGCGGGCGATCAGCCCCGCGCTGCCCAACGGCGCGGCCACCCACGCGATCCGCCACATCGTGTACTTCTCCGGCAACGGCATCACCGGCAACCTCCTGGTGCTGTCCGCCTACGCGGTGCTCGGGACGCTGGTCACCCTGCTGGTCACCGCCCGGATCCAGCGCCGCGCACCGCTCCCGGCCACCGGCTCCGCCGGCGCCACCCCGGTGGCGGCGGCCGGCTGACCCGCGCCGTACCCACGCGCACCGCCCGCCCCGAGCCCGGGGCGGGCGGTGCGCGTGGGTACGGGAAGCGCGGCCGCGCCCCGGCCCCCGCCGGGGCCGAGGCGCGGCCGGCCGATCTACCCGGGACGCCCCGGGGTCAGCCCGCGTCCCGTACGGTGCCGGTGAACTCCGGGCCCTCCTTCGGCTCCCAGGCCTCGTCGTAGGTGAACAGACGGAGCCGCAGGGACTCCTCCGGCTCGGCGATCTTGTCCGCGACGGTGGGCACGGACGCCTCGATGCTCTGCTGACCGGCGGGTACCGTGAGGTCCAGGATCGGCTCGTGCACCACCTGGGACAGCGGCCGGTCCGGGCTCGGCGACGCACCGAAGGCGTCCTCGAGCCAGCGCGGGTCCACATCCCGGGTGGACAGCTCCGTTCCACCGCTGACCGGTCGGACGACGAACCAGGGGGAGACGTCCACGTCGGCGACCGCGGACAGCGACACCCGCCAGGTCAGGTTCCGCCCCTCGGTGACATGGTCGTCGACCGGCCGCACCGTGACCGTGGGCATCGGGTCGTCGTTCACCGCGGTCACCCCGCCCCGGTAGGAGCCGATCACCGCGCCGCGGACCGCCTTGACGAACACATCGTGGGGCTCGTCCCAGCCGAAGCGGGTGTCGCCCCGCACCGGGAAGGACACCTCGATGTCGCGACCGCCCGGACGCACGGTCACCAGCCGGGAGTCGACCTGGCCGGTGTCCGGCTCGGAGACGAAGAGGCGGACCTGGCCGCTGCCGCGCCCGGAGACCCGCACCGGCATCCGATAGGTCCGCACCCCCGAGTCCCCCTCCTTGACCGTCAGGCGGCCGAGGTCGACGCGCGGCAGTGAGGCCGGCCGCACCACCGGGGTGCCGGGGCGCCAGCCCCAGGCGTCCATCAGCCACGCCTGTCCCGAGCGGCTGCGCGGGATCAGCTCCAGGCTCTTCACATGCTTCAGGTCCAGCCCCGCCCCCGTCGCGGCGGTCAGCGGTACGCGGACCTCGCGCCCCCAGTAGGAGGCGGTGCGCTCGGTCCCCGGCAGCCCGTCGAGCGCGGCCTGGCCGAGCACCGCCCGGCGGCCCGAGGCATCGGCCAGCGCGACGTCCAGCCGGGTGCCCTTGCTGTTGGGCGGCACGATCACCCGCAGGCTCAGATCCTTGGCGCCCGCCAGGGACACCGGACGCGCCGGGCGTACCCGCATCGCGGATCCGGCCCGCGACCAGCGCATCGCCGCCGCGTACCGGCCCGGCTCCGACCACATCTCCCAGGTGGCGAAGTGCGGCGAGGCCGCCGGCGAATCCGGCGGCAGGCAGGCGGTGGCCCGGTCCTCGCTGACCTGGGCGCACAGCCGGCCGCCGGCCACGGCCGTCGAGGCATCCGGCAGGAAGGCGGCGGTGCGGCGCCCGCCGACCGCGTGGGTGAGCACCCGCGCCGGGTCCGCCGAGGGCGCACGCCGGCCCGAACCGTCCAGCAGCGGACGCACCCGGTCGTCACCCCCGACGAACAGCCGGGCCGCCGCGGCGATGTAGGTGGCGCCCGCGGTGTGCTGCGCGGTGGCGCTCAGCCGGGTCCTGGCGCCCGGCGAGCACACCGGGTCCGGCTTGTCGTCCGTCGCGAAGTCGTCCTCGGCCGGTGCCTTGGCCTGCCCGGGAGTCCATTCGCTGTTGAAGAAGTTGTGGTTGGCGCCGGGGATGTAGACCGCGCTGTGCAGGGCGGCGCCCCGGCTGATGCCGCGGGTGCCGTCCACGTACATCTGGCCCTGCAGGTCCGACACGTCACCGTCGCAGCCCGGCAGGATGGTCATGGAGGGCACGTCGGGAGCCGGGTTCTGGCCGAAGGCGGTGGGGCCTATCAGCGCGGTGCCGCGTATGCGCCAGCGCACCGGACCCCGGTATCCGTCCTGGTCGGCGGGGGGCGGGGCGAGACTGTCGAGTGCCGCCCGGTCGACGCCCTCACCGCCCCGGGAGTGGCCGACCAGCAGCGTGCGGCTCAGGTCGGCCGGCGAGATCGCGCGCACGGCCGCCGGTGCCTTGGTGCGATCGGCTGACCAGCCCGCCCAGCGCGCCAGGTGCAGCCGCACCAGGGAGGAGCGGGCCTGTGCCCCGCCGTCCTCCAGGTCGCCGTCCTGCCCGTTGATGCCGTTGGCGGAGATGGAGACCGTCACATAGCCCTGGGAGGCGAGGAGTTTCTGGTCGCGCAGATAGCCCCGGTAGCTCGGCACCGGACGCATGCCGGACGCGCAGGGCCAGTCGCCGGTGATGTCGCCCCCGGCGTTGAAGCAGGTGAAGTGGCGGCCGTGCAGGAACAGCGCCAGCGGCCGGCGGCCGGGGGCGTTGGTGGGCCCCAGCACGGTGGCCCGCATCTCCACCGGTTCGGCGAAGCCGGGCAGTCGTACGGACTTCAGCGTGTACTCGCCGCCGGCGGTGCGGTAGCGGCCGGGGGTGCCGGGGTCGACCGGGTTCGCGGGCAGCGGATCCGCCGGCCGCGGCGGGACGGCCGGGCGCACCCGGTTCCCCGCGGAGTCGGAACCGGCGGTGTCGAGACGGCGCCCGCCGGCCAGTACCCGCAGCCCCGACGCGGAACCAGGGTCCGCCGCGCCGAGCCGCAACCGGAACGTGCGCTGGTCCTGCGCGGCGACCGGCCGGCCCAGGAGCCGGTCTCCGGCGTAGAACTCGACCCGGGCGTCGCCCATCGGCACCCGGTGGGGCGCCTGCCACACCAGCTGCCTCCCGGCGCCCGTACCGGTGATCTGCCAGCCAGACGGGAGCCCGCCCGCGGGGCCGTCCGACAGCGCGAACCGGGGGAGCTCGGCGGATCTCCCCGCCTGCGCCGCCCCCGGCGACGCCTGCGCGGCGTCCATCGCTCCCACCGCCAGCGCGAGTGCCGCCGCGGTGGCGGTCACCATGCGCGGGACATGGATCAAGGTGGTCCTCCTTGTCATCGGCCAGGGAACGGCCTTCCGGGTCGTACCGGGCGCTCGCCCCCTGGTGCGGCACCTGGGCGGTTCCCCCTGGGCTCGACGGGCCGGGAGGTGCTCCCGACCGTCCGCCCCTCCCCGCCCGCGGCTTCCCCCGCTCGCGACCTCGCGCGAGCGGGGGACCCACGAGTGGGGAGAGACCCCTCACCACCGTCCGGTGGCTCCGTCCACCTCGCGGTGGTACGCACCGCGCACCGCTTGTCGATCCGGTCCGACCCCGAAGACAGGTCCTGGCTCAATCACCCCAGTGGTCACTGGAGTTCCCCGTTCCGGAATGACGGGACCGGAGGCCGGGAGGTTGCCTCACCCGCGCGACATACCGCGATCACAGGGCGAACCGCCCGGCATTCCGGCCACGGCCCGACGTTCACGTCCGCGATGGCCGCGGTCGGTCCGACCACATGGCGGCAGACCCTCAGGAGCCGCCGTGCTCAAGGGCCTGATGGCCGACCGGGCCCAGGGCCTCCCGACCGCCAGCGGGCCGGGCGTCGGCGTGGCCTGATCACTCAGACCGGAAACCGACTGTTCCCGTTCGCGGCCAGGCCGTAGAAACGGGCTGCCATTTCCCGTTGGCCGTTTTCGGAACCAAGGAGCCCGCCATGACCCGTTTGCGTACCCTCACCACGGCCTTCGCCGGCGCCGCCGCGATGTTCGCCCTCACCGCCGCACCCGCCCAGGCGGCCCCCGGTGACGTGACGACCACCTGCGCGAGCACCGCCACCCCGGCGGGCTACGTCGACATCAGCTGGGGATACAGCGCCAGCTGCGGCACCCAGAACTTCGACCCGAACATCAAGCAGATCAAGCAGCTCACCGGCCTGCCCATAGGCACCGTCGTCCAGGCCTGCGGATCGACGTACTACCCCGCCGGCTGGGTCCAGACCAGCTCGTACTACACCAGCTCCTGCGTCGCCTTCCCGAACTCCGGCTTCAACAACAACGCCTGGACCCTCAAGCGCGTCTCCTGATCGCACCTTCCGATCGCCGACCCGCCCCGCGAACGATTCAAGCGGGGCCGGGCCCT
>NZ_SRID01000397.1 GCF_004684805.1 Streptomyces palmae | reverse complement strand
CGGGTGGGCAGGGCGCGTATGCGCGGCAGGGGTGAGGGGAGCACCCAGAGCAGGCACAGTACGGCGCCGGACGTGGCCACCCACAGCGTGGCGCGCAGTCCGATCGCGGTGCCGAGCACGCCGGCGGTGAGCGCGCCGAGCGGGCGCATCCCGTGTGCCACGGTGCGGAAGGCGCCCAGTACCCGGGAGCGCAGCGCGTCCGGGATGATCGCCGCCTCCAGTGAGTTCAGCGCGATGTCGACGATCATCGCGCCGGCGCAGGAGCCGAACTCTGCGAGGAAGAGCAGCGTCAGCACCAGTTCGGTCGGGCCGTCGGCGAGGGGCACCAGCAGCAGCGGGGTCGGGAACAGCGCATAGCCGAGGATCGCGGCGGGGCCGACGCCGATACGGCTGACTATGCGGCCGGTGAGCATCGCGCCGATCAGGCCGCCCACCGCGCCGACACCCAGCGCTGCACCCAACGCACCGGCGCTCAGGCCCAGTTCCGTGGTGGCGTACAGCACGAAGAGCGTGTGGAACATGAAGTTGAAGAACTGCACGGTCGCCGAGGCGGCGAAGGTGGCCCGCAGCACCTCGGAGCGGAGCATCCAGCGCAGCCCCGCGGTGAGATGCCCCTTGGTACGGGTGGCGGGCGGCGGCTCGGCGGGGGCGACCCTGGCCAGGAAGCCGGCCGAGGTGAGATAGGTCAGCGCGTCGGCGACCAGGGCCAGCGGGGCGGCGAGCAGTTGCACCAGCGCTCCGCCGATGCTCGGGCCCGCGACGCTGGACATCGAACGGCTGCCGTGGACCAGGGTGCTGCCCTCGATGAAGCGGTCGTCCGGGGTGAGGGCGACGAACAGGGTCGTGTTGCAGACGTCGAAGAGGACGGTGAGGGTGCCGGTGGCGAAGGCGACCACGTACAACTGGGTGAGGGTGAGCGCGTCCAGTGCGTAGGCGAGGGGCACCGAGCCGACCAGCACGACCCGGCCCAGGTCGGCGCAGATCATCACCCGGCGGCGGTGCGTGCGGGTGTCGGCCCAGGCCCCGGCGGGAAGCGAGAACAGCAGTGCGGGCAGCAGGCCCGCGGTGGCGAGCCGGCTCATCTCGGCGGCGTCCGCGTGCAGCACCAGTACGGCGGTCAGCGGGATGGCGATCAGTGAGATCTGGTCCCCGAGGAGGGAAACGCTCTGCCCCGCCCAGTAGCGGCGGAACGGCCGGTCGTTCAGAAGCGCCGGCAGCCGCCGCCTCATCAGCCGCCGCCCGCAGGGTCGGCGGGAGGCCGCTCGCCGCAGGACGGGGCCCGGTGGTTCAGGGGTTGGTGCGCCGCGTTGTCTTCGGTGCCGGCCGGGGCGGCCTCCGGGTGCGGCGCGGCGGAGTCCGGTACGGGCGCGGCGCCGCCGAGCGGGAAGGCGGCACGGATGAACTGGACCTGTCGGGCCCCCTCGGGGCGGGCGGCCGGATCGCCGTCCCGGTCCTCGTACGGGCGGAACAGGGCCGTCAGCCGCTCCTCCAACTCGGCGAGTTCGGCGGCGGTCAGATAGAGGATCTGGTCCCCGATGAACGTGCCCCGCTGCCACTCGCCGGGCAGGGTACGGCGCTCCGCGACGGCTCGGCTCATCAGCTCCGCGTACCGCTCCACGACGGCGCCCTCCAGCTCCCGGCTCGCCTCGGCGAGCACCGGATCCTCGCTGAAGGAGGGCCACTGGGTGAACCTGGCGGTGGCCCGCCAGGGCTTCTCCCTCCCCTGACCGCTCGGCGCCTCCTCCACCAGGCCGTACTTGGCGAGGATCCGCAGGTGGTACGAGCAGCTGGCGACGGACTCGCCGGTGAGCTTGGAGGCCTGGGTAGCGGTGCAGGGGCCCTCGGTGCGGAGTAGGCCGACCAGGCGCATCCGCAGAGGGTGGGCATAGGCCCGCAGCGCACGCGGATCGGTCAGTCGCGTCGCGCGGGGGGAGTCTCGCCGTTTATCCGACATGATGTAAAGCTATCTTTAGCAAGAAACCTTTACAAGCCTCTTCCATCAGCTCTCCTCCCCTGAGCGACGCTTCCCCCAGCGGCGACCCAACCGGACAACGCCCCCCAACGGCGACAACCCGCGGAACGGCGCCGACTCGGTCGACGCCACCCCGCGGAACCCGACACGGACGATGCGGGCTGCGCGGACGGTGCGGGCGGGTGTGGATGAGCCGGGCCGTGCATGCTGTGCGGGCGGTGCGGGCCGGGTGGGCTGCCTCGGCCGTACGGGCCGGGTCGATGGTGCGGGCGGTGCGGGCCGGGTCGATGGTGCGGGCGGTGTGGGAGGTGTTGGCGGTGCAGATGGCGGGGGCGTGCAGGAGGTGCGAATGGCGCGGGCCGCACAGGCTTGCCGCCTGGCCACCCCGCACCGCGGATGGCGGCCCGCGCGACGGCGTCTGCTGCCCCGCACCACGGCCCGCAGCCCGGGCCCCGAGCCGAGGACGGCGACCGATCCGTCGGTATCGGTACGGACCACCGCCACCCGCTGGTGCCGGAGAACGGCGATGGTGCGCGGCGCCGGATGCCCATACGGGTTGTGGGCACCGGCGGAGATGACGGCCAGCCGCGGTCGCAGCCGGTGAAGCAGCCCGGGGTCCTGGTAGGCCGATCCATGGTGCGCGACCTTCAGCACATCGACCGGTGGCAGCTCCGGACAGGCCGCCAGCAGCGCTTGCTGTGCCGCTGGCTCAAGGTCCCCGAGGAGCAGCAGGCTGAGCCCCGCGGAGCGGACCAGCAGGGTGACGCTGGCGTCGTTCGGCCCTTCGAGCGGCGCCCCATCAGAGGGTTCCACCCCGGCCGAGGCCCCTCCTGAGGGAGACGACGGCGGCACCATCCCGGTCGAGTGGCCTGCGGAAGGCGGCCGGGTCGGTGACGGCGGCCAGAGCACCTCCCAGGACAGCGGTCCGACGCTGCGCCGCTCCCCCGGCACCGCGACCACCAGCGGGATCCCCGCGGCGGCGGCCTGACGGCGGACGTACGCGGCCTGCTCGGCCGGCTCCGCCAGAGTGGTGGTCTCGATCGCGCCGACCGCCCTGCCGTGCAGGACACCGGCCAGGCCCGCGACATGGTCCGCGTGGAAGTGGGTCAGCACCAGCAGCGGGATCCGGCGGACGCCCAGGACGCGCAAGCAGCGGTCCACCGCACCCGGTTCCGGTCCGGTGTCCACGACCACGGCCGTGCCCCGGCCCGCCGCCAGGACCAGGGCATCACCCTGCCCCACGTCGCAGGCCACCATCCGCCAGCCGGGCGGCGGCCAGCCGGTGACGACGCGGATCAGCGGAGGTGGCCGCAGCACCACCGCCAGCAGGAGGATCACGCAGACCAGGGACACCCAGGGCCTGCCCGGCAGTCGGCGCACCAGGGGCACGGCCGCCGCGGTGACCGCTGCCAGCAGCAGACCGCCGCCCCAGCCGCCCGGCCAACCCACCTCCGCCCCGGGCAGCCCGGCCCCGGTGCGTGCCACGGTGGCGAGCCACTCGGTCGGCCAGGCCGCCAGCCAGGCCAGCGCCTTGGCGACCGGCATCGCCAGGGGCGCGGTCGCCAGAGCCGCGAAGCCCAGCACGGTGGCCGGTCCGACCGCACACTCGGCGAGCAGGTTGCAGGGGATCCCCACCAGGCTCACCCGCGCCGCCAGCACCACCACGACCGGCGCGCACACCGCCTGTGCGGCGGCACCCGCGGCCAGCACCTCGGCGAGGCGAGGCGGCACACCCCGGCGCCGCAGCGCGACACTCCACACCGGTGCCAGGGTGAGGAGCGAACCGGTGGCCAGGACGGACAGCAGGAATCCATAACTCCGGGCCAGCCACGGGTCATAGAGCACCAGGGCCAGCACCGCCGCGGCCAGCGCGGGGAGCAGCGAACGGCGGCGGCCGGTGCCGATGGCGAGCAGGGCGATCAGGCCGCAGGCAGCCGCGCGCAGCACGCTGGGCTCCGGGCGGCACACCACCACGAAGGCGAGTGTGAGGGCGCCGCCGAGCAGGGCGGTACCACGCAGCGGAATGCCCAACCGGGCGGCCAGGCCGCGCCGTTCGCTGCGGTGGGCCAGGTGCGGTGGGCCGATCAGCAGGGCGAGTAGCAGGGTGAGGTTGCTGCCGCTGACCGCGAGCAGATGCGTCAGGTCGGTGGCTCGGAACGCCTTGTCCAGCTCGGCCGGTACCCGTGAGGTGTCCCCGACCACCAGCCCGGGCAGCAGGGCTCGGGCGTCCGGGCCGAGCCCCTCGGTGGCGGTCCGCAGCCCCTCGCGCAGCCGGCCCGCCACGCGCTGGGGCGCACTCGGCGCCCCCGTGGCCTCGGGCGCCCCGCCGCCTCGCACCCGGAGCACGGCGGCGAAGGGTTCGACAGAGCGCATCGGCGGTGACAGCCGGGCCACCACCCGCAGCCGGGTGGAGGGCAGCAGCCTCAGCCAGGAGGCGGCGGCGGTCGGGGTCCGCGGCCGGACCGTCACCAGGACCGGGGTCCGGACGATGGCCCCTGCCCCGCGTGGCCCGGGCGCGGCTGTCACGCGGGTGGCCTCGGCGCTGAGGACCACCACGGACGCGGCCGGGGCGGCGCCGCGCGGCTGCGTCGCGACCCGGCGCGGGTCGCTGGTGACCGTCAGATCCACGGTCGCCACGGCGCTCCGGCCGGCCAACTCCGGCACCGGGCCGCGCCGCAACTCCGCGGTGTGCAGCCCGGCGACGGTTGCCGCCGCCGCGGCGCACAGCAGCGTCATGGCGATCGCCGCGAGGTTGCCCCCGCGTCGGCGTCCCGGGGCCCGTACGGAGGCGGAGGGCGCGGTGGACCCTCCGCGGCGGACCTGCCAGAGCAGGGCGAGGGCGAGGACCACCGCCCCCGCGCAGACGGTTGCGGTCACGGCGCCGGGGGCTCCCAGTGCCAGCGCCGCCGCGCCCCAGGCGGCCAACGCGGGCGGCACCAGCCGTAGATCGGTCGGCCCCTCCCGGTGGGGGTTGGACGCGCCCAGCGGCGAGTCGGCCGCGGCGTGCACGGGCTCACGAGCGGATGCCGCTGACGCGGCACTCGCGGGGCCGTGGGCCGGTGAGGCTGCCTCGGCGGGATCTCGGGTGTGTGAGGGGGACGGGGTCGGCCCCAGCGGCGGTGATCCATCGGGTGACGGTGAGGCTCCTGTTCGCGACGCGTGTCCCGGCAGTGGCCCGGCTTCCGGCGGCGGATCGGCGCCCGGTGGCTCGGTGACCAGTGGCGACTCGACGCCCGAAGGCAGGGCGGCGGGGTGTGACGGGGCGGCGAGGGGTCTGCCGACGACGAGCCCTCCGGTCCTGGCTGCCGTCCGGGGGAATCCGTCAACCGGACGGCCGGGCGGGTCGGTTGGCTTCTGGTGGGGCCAAGGAACGGGCGGTGTGGGCCGGTCGTCGCTCACGGCTGGACCAGGGGACGCAGATCGGCGAAGCGACGGGCGCCGATGCCGTTGACCTCGCGCAGCTCGTCGACCGACCGGAAGCCGCTGTGCTGGGTGCGGTAGTCCAGGATGTGCTGGGCCAGCACGGGGCCGACGCCAGGGAGCGCGTCGAGTTGCTCGACGGTGGCGGAGTTGAGGCTGACCGGACTTCCCGGGGCTGTCGCGGGCGTACCGGGTGCGGCGCCCGGTCCCGGTGGTGCCCCGCCTGCCGCAGAGTTCGAGACCTTGCCGACCACGATCTGCTCGCCGTCGGTGAGCACCCGGGCCCGGTTGAGGCCGCTCAGGTCGGCTCCGGACCGTACTCCGCCTGCGGCGCGCAGGGCGTCGGTGACACGTGCGCCGAGGGGCAGCCGGAGCACGCCCGGATGGTGGACCTTGCCCACCACATCGACCACCACCACCCGGCCGCTGCTTCCCGGGGGTCCGGACGCGGACACCGACGACTGGGCGCCGGACCCCGATGCGGTGGTCGGCCGTGCCGCCTCGGTCAGGGCAGGTGGCGGCGTGGCCGCGCCGTGCGGCGGCTCGGCGACGGGCGCGCGGACGGTCTGTGGGCGCCCGGTCCAGAAGTGGTAGCCGGCGAAGCCCGCAGCCATGAGCAGCACCAGGACCAGAGCGGCGAGCGTCCTGGGCTCGATGCCGCACCGGGTCCGCCACCACAGGGGAAGTCGGTCCCCGACGGCGGCCCGCAGCCGCTCCCCCCGAGGTAATCGGCCCCGCACGGCGTCAGTGTCGGGGACCGCAGCAGGGGTGGGCGGATCGGAGTCCGGTGCGGTGAGGTCTTCGAGGGACGGGGCTGTCTCTTATA
>NZ_SRID01000396.1 GCF_004684805.1 Streptomyces palmae | reverse complement strand
GCCTTCCGTTGCGGGTGGTGGTGGGAGACGGGCGGGAGGCCGGGGCGCGCAGCACCTGGTACTCGGCCAGGTCCACCCGCCGGGTCTCCTTGCGGAACTCGCTGGTGGTGCCGGGCCAGGCGGTGGTGTTGCGCCCGTTGGCGTCCAGGTACCAGCTCTGGCAGCCGCCGGTGTTCCAGACCGTACGTGCCAGCCGCCGCTGGACGTGGTCCACCCAGGCGTCCACCGCGGCCGGGCGGGCGCTGAGCGCGGCCTTCCCGTTCCGGCCGCCGAGCAGGTCCAGCTGCCGCAGGTAGTCGACCATGTAGTTCAGGTGGGACTCGATCATCAGGATCATCGAGCTGTTCCCCAGGCCGCTGTTGGGGCCGATGACGGTCAGCAGGTTGGGGAAGCCGGCCGCGCTGGCGCCGCGCAGCGAGGCCATGCCGTCCTTCCACGCCTCGGCGAGGGTGATCCCCTCGGAGCCGGTGATCCGCTCGGCGATCGGCATGTCGGTCACATGGAAACCGGTGCCGAAGATGATCGCGTCCACCTCGACCTCGGTCCCTCCCCCAGAGCCTCCGGCCTGGGAGGTACCCCCAGCGGCCACCAGGGTGCTGCCGCGTACCTCCCGCAGTCCGGAGGCGAGGACCTCGACGTTGGGCGCGGCCAGCGCCGGATAGTAGGTGTTGGAGAGCAGGATCCGCTTGCAGCCGATGCGGTAGTCCGGGGTGAGCCGGGCCCGCAGCGCCGGGTCCTTGATCGCCCGCCGGATGTTCCACCGGCCCAGCGCCTCGACCACGCTCAGCTCGGCGGGGCGCTTGGTGAAGGCGCTGACCTGAAGTTCACGCAGCCCCCACAGCGCGCCGCGGCGCAGTGCGCCGGTGGCCGGGACCTTGTCGTGCAGCCACTTCTCGACGCCACTGATCTTGCGGTCCATCCGCGGCAGCACCCATGCCGGGGTGCGCTGGAAGAGGGTGAGCCGGGCGACCTCGGGCTGGATGGAGGGCACGATCTGGATCGCGGAGGCGCCGGTGCCGATCATCGCCACGCGCTTGCCGCGCAGGTCGTAGCCGTGGTCCCAGCGGGCGGAGTGGAACACCGCGCCGGGGAAGGCGTCCAGGCCCGGGATGTCCGGGATCCGCGGGTCGGAGAGCGGGCCGGCGGCGGAGACCAGCAGGTCGGCGGTGAGCGTCTCGCGGGAGGTGGTGATCTCCCAGTGCAGTGCCTCGTTGTCCCAGCGGGCGGAGCGGACCTCGGAGTCGAACCGGATGTGCGGGCGCAGCCCGAAGGTGTCGGTCACCCGCTCCAGGTAGGCGCGGATGTGCGCCTGCCCGGAGAAGCTGCGGGGCCACTCGGCGTTCGGCGCGAAGGAGAAGGAGTAGAGATGGGAGGGGACGTCGCAGGCGCATCCGGGGTAGGTGTTGTCCCGCCAGGTGCCGCCCACCGCATCGGCCCGCTCCAGGAGCACGAAGTCGGTGACTCCCGCCCGGCGGAGCCGTACGGCCGCGCCCAGGCCCCCGAACCCGGTTCCGATCACCGCCACCCGCACGTGCTCACGTGTCAGCTCGGCCATGCCGCCGCCTCCCAGTCCTCGATGACCTGCCCCACGACAACTGTGCCAGTAATCACTGGCACGATCGCAGCGTAGGTCAGCGCGCTACTGAGCGGTAGAGGGTGGGCGAAGGAAGTTGACCCCACGGTTACCGCGGGTTGCACCCGCCCCCTGTGCATAGGCTGCAACCGTGGCGAACAGCGAACAGGCGCGCGAGTACCGGATGGCGGAGCTGGCCAAGGAGGCAGGCATCACCGTCCGCACCCTGCGCTTCTACCGGGAGCGCAGACTGCTCCCGCCGCCGCGCCGGGAAGGCCGCATCGCCTGGTACAACGAGCACCACCTGGCCCGGCTGCGCACCATCGCCGCCCTGCTGGAGCGCGGTCACACCCTGGGCGGCATCGCCGATCTGCTCGCCGCCTTCGAGAACGGCCGGGACGTGGCCGAACTCCTCGGCCTGCACAGCGCCCTCGCCGTCCCCTGGTCGCGGGAGACCCCGGTCCGGCTCACCCCCGAGGAGCTGGCCGACCACTTCGAGGGCCAGGTGACGGCGGAGAACCTGGCCGCCTCGCTGGACATCGGCTATGTGGCCGTGGACGGCGACGACCTGGTGCACATCAGCCGTCGGCTGCTGGACGCCTCCACCGACCTGGTCGCCAAGGGCGTCCCGCTCGCCGCCGTGCTCGCGGCCGGCCGGGAGCTGCGCGTCCAGGTGGACGCCATCGCCGGCACCTTCACCGAGCTGATCCGCACCCATGTCCTGGGCGACGCGCTGGCCCGCATCGCCGACGGCGCGCTGCCGGACGCGGCCGAGGTGGCCCGTATCACCGAGACCATCGAACGGCTGCGGCCGATCGCCGAGAGCGTGGTGGACGCGGAACTCTCCATGGCCATCGACCGCCGCGTCCGCGCGGAACTCAACGCCTGGCTCACCGGACACGCCACCCCGGCGGCCGGCAAGGAGGACCCGGCGGGGACGGGGGAGCCGACTGAGACGGGGCAGCCGACCGGAGAGGGGCAGCCGGCCGACCCCGAGCAGCCGACGGACGCGGGACCGGCCGGCGGCTGACGGGCCGCGCGTACCCGGGGGCCGAGTACGAGAAGGCCCGGCCGAGGACCGGAAGAGAGGGCATACGGCACCCCGTAGGGCCGCAAGCCGGGAAGGCATACGGCAACCCCTCGCCGGGCCGTAAGCCGGGAAGTGCATATGGGCACCCCGTAGGGCCGCAAGCCGGGAAGGCATACGACACCCTCTTCGGGCCGTAAGCCGGGGAAGGCGCGTAACGCCACCCCGCCGGACCGCCAGCCGGGGAAGGCGCGTAACGCCACCCCGCCGGACCGCCAGCCGGGGAAGGCGCGTAGCGACACCCCCGCGGGGCCGGCCCGGGGATGACGGGGCGCGCCCGTACACGCCCCCGACCGGCGAGGTCAGTGCGCGGGGCCGTAGCTGACCGTCACCGGGGCGTGGTCGGACCAGCGCAGGTCATGGCTCGGCGCCCGCTCCACCACGGCCTTCAGGGCTCGCCCGGCCAACCCCGCGGTCGCCACGTGGTAGTCGATCCGCCAGCCGGTGTCGTTGTCGAAGGCGCGGCCCCGGTAGGACCACCAGGAGTACGGCCCCTCGACGTCCGGGTGCAGGGCGCGCACCACGTCGACGTACTCGGCCTCGCCGAAGACCCGGCCCAGCCACTCCCGCTCCTCCGGCAGGAAGCCCGCGCTCTTGCGGTTGGCCCGCCAGTTCTTCAGGTCGGCCTCGCGGTGGGCGATGTTCCAGTCGCCGCACACCAGCACCTCGCGGCCCTGGGCGGCGGCGCGGGCGCGCAGCTCCACCAGGTAGGGCAGGAACTCCGCCATGAAGCGTTCCTTCTCCTCCTGCCGCTCGGTGCCCACCTCGCCGGAGGGCAGATAGAGGCTGGCCACGGTGGCGCCGGGCAGGTCGATCTCCGCGTACCGGCCGCTGCCGTCGAACTCGGCCGAGCCGAAGCCGACCCGCACCGCGTCCGGCTCCCGGCGCGAGTAGAGGGAGACCCCGGCCCGGCCCTTGGCGGCGGCCGGAGCGTGCAGCACGTGCCAGCCGTCCGGCTCGCGCACCTCGGCGGGCAGCTGGTCCGGCTCGGCCCGCACCTCCTGGAGGCACAGCACATCGGCGGCGGTCTGGGACAGCCAGGGCAGGAAGCCCTTCTTGGCGGCGGCCCGCAGGCCGTTCACGTTCACGGACGTCACGGTGAGCACGGCATGGCTCCTACGGTCGGAGGGGGTGGCGCTGCACCGCACCTCCACGGGCACCACGGTGAGCATTCCGGCACGATACCGACATCGGATACAGGTTCGCCCCGTCGGCCGAGCGCCCGTACGATCGCCCGAATGGAGATTCGTCACGTCCGCTTCGACCACCCCGATGCCGTCCTGCTCAGCGACGAGGTCCAGCTGGAGTACGCCGAGCGCTACGGCGAGGGTGACATGACCCCGATGGACCCCGCCGACTTCGACCCGCCGCACGGGCTCTACCTGCTGGTATACGACGAGCAGGGCCGCCCGGTGGCCTCCGGTGGCTGGCGCTCCCAAGAACAGAGCGACGAGGGGTACGCGGACGGGGACGCCGAGCTCAAGCGGATGTTCGTGGTGCGTGCGGCGCGCGGTCGCGGGCTGGCCCGGCGGGTGCTGGCCGAGCTGGAGCGCAGCGCCCGGGCGGCGGGGCGGGTGCGCATGGTGCTGGAGACCGGCACCAAGCAGCCGGAGGCCATCGCGCTCTACGCCTCCTCCGGCTACGTGCCGGTGACCAAGTTCGGCCTCTACCGCGACGAACCGGACAGCCGCTGCATGGGCAAGCCGCTCTCCCCCGCGGATCCGCCGGCGACCGTGATCCCCGGCCCGCCGCCCACCGCGCACCCGGCCGCGACCGGTGACACGATTCACGCCCTCCGCCGGCACCAGGAGCGATAGCCCCGCGGGACGACCCGCCGACCTCAGACCCCGGCCCACGCGGCGAGGGGCGACGACGCAGCCCGCCCCCAGGCCGCGAGGGTGATCGGCCTGCCCGGATCAGCGGAGAACGCGAAAAACCGTCCGATCTGACCCCGTCCCGGAGGGACAGCCCGATCGGACGGCGATCCGCTCATCGCCGGCCGAAGTACGCGATCGCCGTGGCCCGTGTCGGATCAGCGGCAGAGTTCCATGATGGTGTCGTCGAAGCCGGGGAACTCGCGAGCAGCGGACTCGATCACGTCGCCTGCCGTGCGGCGCTGGTCCGGCGCGAACTTCTCCGCGACGGCGGTCAGTTGCTCATTGGGGCGTGCGACCCAGTCGGGCTCGTACGAGATGGCCGCTTCCCGGGGGCCGAAGCCCTCGGCCAGCAGCCACAGGAAGTCCGGCAGGTCACGTGCGACCACACCCGTCTCGCCCTCGGATCCGAGGAAGACGATCGGCTGGTCGACCAGATCGTGGTGGGGGCGGGTCAGCCAGATGGCAGCGTAGCCACCGGTGCCGTCCTGCCCGAACACGCGGAAGTCGTCGCCGTTCAGATCGTCGTTACCGGTCCACGCCTGAAACCAGTCGGTCGTCTCCTCGGCGGACAGGAAGGTGTCGAAGGGTTCGAAGTCGACACCTTCACCGCCGTCGTAGTCGAAAGAGACCGCCATCGCGGCGGCGAGGGCGACGGGGAATCGGCGATCATCGGTGAACAGCACGCGCACAGGCTAGCGAACCACCCTAGGGGCCCCTACCGGGAGGGCCCTTGAGCGCACGCCAAGCCGACGGCACGGTCGAAAGCCGGCGTGACGCGGAGGAGTTCCTGGCCTGGCCCCGGGCGTCTCAGTCCCACCAGAACTGGACCTGGGTAATCCCGTCCTGCCCCTGAACCGGCTGGCCCTCGTGCTCGGGCGTCTCCGGCACTGGCCACGACCGGAGAGCCCTCGAATACACCTCGGAAACGCCAAGATCCCGTCCGATCAATCAGATCGGACGGGATCTCGCGGTGCGGTGGACCTGAGGGGATTTGAACCCCTGACCCCCTCGATGCGAACGAGGTGCGCTACCAGTCTGCGCCACAGGCCCTTGCAACGAGTGAAACTCTAGCATCCCCATCCGGGTGCTTGGAAATCCGCTCCCCCGCTGGTCAGCGAAGGGCCGGTCGACGGCGGGTCACTCGTTGGCCGCCCGGGGGCGGTCCTCGTCGGCGTACTGGTCGAAGAGCGGGGTCCGGCCGCGTTCCCGGGAGCGGCGCGGGGCGGCCTGGCGGGCGCGGGGAGCCGGTTCCGCCGGTGCGGGGGTCGGCGGCTCCGTGGCGGGGCCGGCGGTGCTGGAGCGGGCGGAGCTCCAGGCGTCCGGGGCGTCCAGGTCCACGCTGCCGGTGGCGCGCGGGGCGACCGGGGCGGTGACGTAGGTGGGCAGCGGGACCGGCACCGGCTCCCAGCTCTCCCCGGTGGCCGGGCCGCGCTTGCTCTCGCGCTGCTGGTCGACCCACTCGGCGTGGTCGGTCTGCTCCACCAGTGCCCGGCGGTCGGCGGCGCGCTCCGCGGCGGCGGGCTCTGCGGCCGGGGCGGGGCGCTCGGACCGGTGGGCGGCCTTCCGCTCGACGGCGTCGCGGGGCTGCTCGGCACGGGCCGGCCGGTCGGCGCGGGGCTCCCGGAGGGGGTGCGGCTGCGCGGCGGGCTCCTCGGTACGCGCCGGGTGCGCCTCGGCGCGTGGGGGGCGGACCTC
>NZ_SRID01000395.1 GCF_004684805.1 Streptomyces palmae | reverse complement strand
TCCCCATCCCTCTCCAGACCCCAGGCCCTCCCCTCCGCGCAGCCCTTCGAGTCGGCGCCGTCCATGGAGGGGGAGCAGCCGCACGGGGCGCGCCCTCACCAGCATGTGGTGATCAGCGGCAGCTCGGTGGTGAACGTGGTCGGCAGCGCCCACGCCCCCGCCCCGCCGCCCGCCGCCACCGGCGGTCTGACCGCCCGGCGGCAGGACTTCTTCTTCTCCTTCCTCGGCCAGGCGCTGACGCAGGCCGAGACCACCTTCCGGCTGAGCGCCGTCTTCATGTCGGCCGGTGCGCTGATGGTGCTGCTCGGCGCCGGTCTGGCGCTGGCCAACGCCGGTGATCCGAACGCGAGTTACCTGCCCGCGCTGACCAGTCTCAGCGGGGCCCTGATCGGCACCTGCGGTGGGGCGTTCGCGCTGCACTCGGGGCGGGCGCGGCGGCATCTGACCGTGCAGGCCGAGCGGGTGCACGAGAGCATGCAGGCCGACCTGACCCTGGACCAGACGCTGTCCCTGATCGACGGGGTCGAGGACCACGCGCTGCGGGACCGGCTGAAATCGGTGACCGCGCTGCGGGTGCTGGGCCTGGGCCCCGACCCGGAGACCGCGGCCAGCCGGCTGCTGCCGCTCACCGGCGATCCGGACGAGGGCATCGCCCCCGGCGGGCCGTTCCCCTAGGACCTGGCCCGGGGCGGCACCGGGCCTCGTGGCGGCCGCCGGCACCCGTCTCGTGGCGGCGGCCCGGGGAGGCGCACCCCGGGCCGCCCCGCGTGGGCTCCCGCTACTTCGCCGGCTTCCCCTTGAGCTTGCGCTGTACGGCGCGGGCGCGGCGGGCCACTCGGCGGACGGTCTCGTTCCGCGGGATGAACGCCAGCTGGGACGGCATCGCCCCGGGCAGGGCCAGCGCGGTGAGCCGGCGCCGCTTGAAGTAGCGCCAGGTGTGGTCGTCCAGGTGCCGGGAGAGATAGCGCTCGGCCGCCGTGCGCAGCGGGGGGTGGATCTGGGACTGCATCGCGAAGCCGACCGCGGCCACCAGGCCGGGAAGGTCCTGGTCCCGGATGGTGCGCTCGCCGATGGCCGGGGTCCAGGCGGACGCGGCCCGGCGGTCCTCCAGGTCGGGCAGGAGCGCGTCCACGATGGTGACCGGCATCCGGTTGCTGTTCTGGTACGGGGTGAGCCGCTCCAGCAGGACCTCGGTGCCGATCCGGGCGGCCGGCAGCCCGTAGAAGGTGGTGGCGGTGAGCAGCGCGGTGGAGAAGCAGCCGATCACGATGGCCGGCCGGGTCCGCTGGTACAGGACCTCGGCGAGGACCGGTGTGTCCACCACGGTGAGCGAGGCGCCCAGCTCCCCGGCCTCCTTCTCCAGCATCCGCGACCAGCGGGCCGGGGCGGTGGGGTGCGGCTTGAAGATGATGTTGCGGTGGCCCAGCGCGTGGGCGCCGCGCAGCATCCGCACATGCAGCCGCTCCTCCTCCTCGGGGGTGAGGATCTCGAGCGCCGAGAGGTACTGGCCCAGCAGCAGCGCCGGGCGCTCCGCCGAGGGGGCCGGCAGCTCGTCGTCCGGGGCGCTGTGCCCGATCTCGGCGAGCACCTTGGTGAACGCCTCGGTGGGGACGGTCTCCGGGGGCACGTCGAACTCGGTGAGCAGCAGCGGCTTGAGCCCGGGCACCAGGTCCAGGTGGAGCAGCCGGCGGATCCGGGTGCCGATCAGCGGGTCGAGTTTGTTGCGGGTGGGGCCGTAGCTCATCAGCCCGTCGGCGTAGACGTCCAGCGGGGAGTCGGGGAACAGCCGGGCCAGCGCGAGCGCGGGGTCGACCTGGATCGACTCCAGGACCAGCTCCACCCGGTCCTCGCCCAGGCCCCACAGCAGCCGCAGGTGCCGCTCCCACAGCGGGACGTCGTTGCCGCGCGGGGACCAGCCGCCGGGGTGGAACGGCCGGATGGTCTCGTTCCAGGACAGCACCCGGTCGAAGCGGTCGCGCAGCTGCTCGAAGCCGGGCATCTCGTCCAGCGCGGGGGTGGTCTCCGGGATGGCCGCGTTATTGCTGACCAGCAGCAGCCGGCGGTCGGCGGCCGGGAAGAGGTCCGCGTCCAGGGCGGCGGCCAGGGTGGCGACGCCGTACAGCGTGGAGGCGAAGAAGATCTGGGTACGCCCGCGGGCGCTGCGCGAGGCCATCAGGCCACCACCTCTCCGCCCACCGGCCGGCGGCGGATCCGCCTGAGCCGTGCGGCGCGTTCGTAGTCCATGGAGTCCAGGGCCCGGTTCAGCACGTCCTGCGGCATGCGCCGCATCGCCGCACCGCTCATGGCGCGCAGTTTGCGGGCCACTCCCGGCTCGAATCTCTCGATATTGCCCAGGTGGTGGGAAATGATGGCGCAGTAGGTGCGGACCGCTTTCGGGAGAAGCGTGTCCGCGTCCCGGTCCCGGGCCGTTTCTTCGATTACCTGATCGAATGCGCGGATGAAGTCGAGCTGCCGAACATCACCGATCTGGGTGAGTGACGAGGCCACGCCGCGCCGGTAGAAGACACCGAGCAGACCGACCACCGCGAATGTGCGCGCCTCACGGTGCAGCCGCCAGATCCACGGCCGGTCCTCGGCGGTCCGCAGTCCGTGGGTGAAATGCAGCAGGCCCTCGTCCGCCAGCCGCCGGTGGTACATGCCGGCCCAGGCGTACGGATAGTCCACCGAGGTGGAGCGGTCGGCGGGCAGGATGGCCTGGCGCGGGTCGAGCGCCACCCCCCGCCGGCCCACCGGCACCCGGTGGACGCTGCGCGCCCGGCCGGTGCACTGGACGTGGTCGACCCGTACGAAATCGACGCCCAACTCCTCGATGGCGCGGAGAAGTCGGGCGTAGTAGCCGGGGGCCAGCCAGTCGTCCCCGTCCAGGAAGGTCAGGTACTCGCCGCGGGCCGCGTCCAGGCCGGTGTTGCGCGCGGTGGCGAGCCCGCCGTTGTTCTCGTGCCGCACCAGCACCGCCCCGGGGAGTTCGCGCTCGGCGCGCTCCAGGATCTCCGGTGTTCCATCGGCCGAGCAGTCGTCCACGAAAATGAATTCGAAATCCTCGCGCGCGTTCGCACGCAGACTTCTGAGGGTGTCTGAGGCATAGGTCTGCACGTTGTAGAACGGCACGATGACGGAGAGCTTAACCACTCGGGTGACGCTAGGTCGCCATCTGGCATTCGTCTTGACTTGTGCCCTACCTGAAGGTGAACGAAAGACGACCAAATGGTTAACCCGATACTCCGGCCTGCCGATTCGCCAACCGTCGACATTCTGTTAACCCTTTGTTGCACTACCGTTGGGCCGTGAATTGGAATCGCTTCCTACCGTCGGCCACGTGCCCACTCGTACTAATTCCCCGCTGCGCGCCGCGGTGCTCGCCGACTCCGACACCCGGTGGAAGTGGGGTGCGCTCACCGCGCACCGCCTCGTCGCCGACCGGTCGGGCGCGGCGGCGGCCGATCAGGAGGCCGAGCTGCACGGCTACCTGCTGCGCGGCCGGGCCACCCCGACCGTACGGCAGCTCGCCGAGGTCGGCGTACGCGCCCAGCGGCTGCGCGAGGTCACCGGGCACGAGTTCGTCCGCGCCGTGGACCGCGAGCACTACGACGTCCTGGTGATCTCCTGCGTCGGCGGCGCCGTGCAGGCCATGCTGCACGCCCTCGCACACGCCTGGCGCACCGCCGAGCGCCGCCCCGTGGTGGTCACCGGCTACGTCGGGGTGGTCTACGAGAAGCTCGCCGACGGGCTGCTGCTGCGGCACGGCGCCGATGTGGTGCTCGCCAACTCCCGGCACGACGCCGACCGCTTCCGGGACGTCTACCGCGGCGTGGGCGCGGACGCCGGCAGCGTGGTCGAGTGCGCCCTGCCCTTCCTCGGCGGCGCCCCCTACGACGAGCGGGCCCGGCACGGACGCGGGTACCCGGGCGGCACCGTGGTCTTCGCCGTACAGCCCTCGGTCCCCGACAACCGCGCGGACCGCGCCTACCTGCTGCGCCGGGCCGTGGAACACGCCCGCCGGCACCCGGACCGCGAGGTCCTGGTCAAGCTGCGCAGCAAGCCCGGTGAGCACACCACGCACATCGAGGAGCTGCCGTACCAGAAGCTGGCGGCCAGACTGGACGGCGGCACCCCACCGAACTTCCGCCTCGGCTACGGCCATATGGGCGAGGTCCTGGACACCGCCGACCTGCTGGTGACGGTCAGCTCCACGGCCGCGCTGGAGTCGCTGCACCGCGGCATCCCCACCGCCGTCCTCACCGACCTGGGCATCCGCGAGGTGCTCGGCAACCACCACTTCCTCGGCTCCGGCTGCCTCACCTCCTGGGACCAGCTGGACGCCGGCCACCTGCCCCGGCCCGACCCCGCGTGGCTCGCCCGGCAGGGCGTGTGCCCGGACGGGGAGTACGCCACCGCCTTCGACGCGGCCCGCGCCCGGGTCGCCGAACTGGCCGCCGCCGACCGGCTCCCGCCGCTGTCCCCCTACTACACACCCGTCACCGCGCCCGGCTACCTGCCCCGCATGCTCGGCCGCTACGGCTTCCAGCCCGACGGCGCCCCGCGCCCCGGCACCGGCGGCCCCGGCGGCGAGACCGGCGGCGGGCTGCGGCGGGTCGTGCGCAGCACCGTGCGGGAGGCCGCCCGCGGCGCCTACCGCCACGGGGTGCAGCGGGTGGCACCGGTGATCCGCCGGATGGGGGAGCTGTGAGCCGCCGCACCGCCCCGCGCACCAGCGCGCACGCAGCACACCGCCACCCCCAGTCGAAGCCTCCCCGGACGCCGTCCGGGGGTACCCCCACAGCGCCGGTGACCGGCACCGGCCACACCGGGGAGGCGCGGTGAGCGCGCCCGTACCGGACGGCATAGAAGGAGTCGCGATGCCTCCCACCTCCGAACGACGTGTGGTCGCCGTCATCCCCGCCCGCGGCGGGTCGAAGGGCGTACCCGCAAAGAACCTCGCCGCGGTGGGAGGTGTACCGCTCGTCGCCCGCGCCGTCCGCGAATGCCTGGCCGCCCGCCAGGTGACCGACGTGGTCGTCTCCACCGACGACGCCGGGATCGCCGCCGCGGCCCTGGGCGCCGGCGCCGAGGTCGTCCAGCGGCCCGCCGACATCGCGGGCGACACCGCCACCAGCGAGGCCGCCGTACTGCACGCCCTGGACGCCTTCGAGGCCCGGCACCAGACCACCGCCGAGGTGGTGCTGCTGGTGCAGTGCACCAGCCCGTTCCTGGTCCGGGAGGACGTGGAGGGCGTGGTCGAGGCCATCGTGGCGGACGGCGCGGACAGCGCGCTGACCGTGGCCCCCTTCCACGGCTTCGTGTGGCGCGACGGCGCCGACGACGGGGACTTCGCCGAGCCCGCCCTGGCCGCCACCGCCGGCGCCGCCTCGGGACCTGCCGCCGGCCCCGCCGACACCCCCGCCGGCCCCGCCGACACGCCGGTGGTCCAGGTGGCCGACAGCACCACCGCCAGCCGCGGCTACGGCGTCAACCACGACAAGTCCTTCCGCCCGCGCCGCCAGGACCGCCCCCAGGACCTGCTGGAGACCGGCGCCGTCTACGGCATGCGGGTGGACGGGTTCCGCACCGCCCGGCACCGCTTCTTCGGCCGCAGCGCGCTGGTGCGCACCGACCCCGCGCGGGTGCTGGAGATCGACGACCCGCACGACCTGGCCCGCGCCCGCGCCCTGGCCGGACTGCTCGACGCCCACCGCCCCGGCGCCCTCCCCACCCGGGAGGACATCGACGCGGTGGTCATCGACTTCGACGGCACCCAGACCGACGACCGGGTGCTGATCGACTCCTCCGGACGCGAGATCGTCGCCGTGCACCGCGGCGACGGGCTGGGGATCGCCGCCCTGCGCCGCTCCGGACTGACGCTGCTGATCCTCTCCACGGAGCAGAACCCGGTCGTCGCCGCCCGCGCCCGGAAGCTGGGCATCCCGGTACTGCACGGCATCGACCGCAAGGACCTCGCACTCAAGCAGTGGTGCGACGAACAGGGCATCGCTCCCGAGCGGGTGCTCTACGTCGGAAACGACGTCAACGACCTGTCGTGCTTCGACATGGTCGGTTGGCCGGTGGCGGTGGCCACCGCGCACGACGTGGTGCGCGGCGCCGCCCGCGCGGTCACCTCCACACCCGGAGGGCACGGGGCGATCCGCGAGGTCGCCACCTGGCTCCTCGGAAAGGACCTGTCCTAGCCGACCACCCCGGGGGCGGACGCACACCCCCGCCCCCGGCCCCGACACAC
>NZ_SRID01000394.1 GCF_004684805.1 Streptomyces palmae | reverse complement strand
GGACACTCGCCCCGCCCCGACCCGTACGCCCGCCCGGATGTCCGTACTGCCCCGGTCCGGCCGGGCCGCCCGGGCGCGGGGACCCGACCCCTCCCCGCGATCCCCGGGGTGATCATCCGGCCCCGGACAGGCCGAAGCCCGGGCCGCTACGCGAGCGCCCGGGCTACCGAGGTTGTTCCGGCCTGGTCAGGACTTCGGCAGGTACTCCGCGTCATACGCCTCTTCGGCCTGGATCTGCTCGTCCAGCAGACCCTGTCCGTACATGAAGTCGGCCATCTTGTCCCACACCTGCGGGTCGATGTAGCCGAGTTCGCCGTTGTCGTTGCGCATCAGCGGCCGGGTCGCCATGAGGACCGCGAGGGCGTTCTCCTGCCGCCCCTTGTCCCGGAGCCCGGGAATGTACTTCTGGCTGAGCTTGACCGCCTCTTGCGGGTGGTCGATGGTGTACTGCATACCGCGCAGCGAGGCGTCCACGAATTTCCGCACATCGTCGCCGCGCTTGTCCAAGGTGGCCTGCTTGGCGCCGAGCGAGGGGCCGACCAGGGCCTGGCCGCCGCCCTCGCTGGAGAGGTTGAGGGCGCGCACCGGAGTACCCGACTCCTTGAAGGCGATCGCGTCGTTGTTGGTGTAGCCCATGACACCGTCCACCCGGTCGCCCTTCAGGGCGGCCTGCTGGGTGAAGCCGATGTATTTCACCTTGGCGTCCTTCGGGGTGAGGCCGCCTTCCTTGAGCAGTGCCAGCAGCCCGAAATACGTCTCGCCGTAGGGGCCGGGGGTGCCCAGCGTCTTTCCCTTGAGGTCGGCGGGCTTCTTTATGTCGGAGTCCTCCGGCACCAGCAGCGCCACCGGGTACTTGTGGTAGACCGTGGCGATGTCCACGATCGGCAGGTTCTTGGCGCGGGCCTGGAGGATCTCGTCTCCACCCGCGTAGACTACGTCCTCTTTACCTCGCTTCAAGGCGCCGAACAGGTCCTCGGCGGCCCCGTGGTGACGGATGTTCACCTCGATGCCGGCGCTCTTGTAGAAGCCCTTCTCCTGCGCCACGTAGAACGGTGCGAACTGGATGTTGGGCGTGTAGGTCAGCCCGACCGTGATGGCGTCGCCGCTCTTGCCCCCCGACTTTCCCGGCTCTTCGGCACAGGACGTCAGCGCGGCCACCGCCGCCACTGACAGCAGAACCGCCCCCACCGCATGGCGTCTGCGCGCCGGCCGCTGGCTGGTCCCGAATGTGGAACGCACGTACTTCTCCTTAGGAAAAAAGCGAGTCGGGTTCGCTGGATTCAGCGCTTGACGAGACGCTCGAACAGCCGGACCACTCCGTAGAACACGGCCGCGAGCAGGCAGAGCATGACGAGTGTGGAGAACAGGCCGACGGTGTCGTCCTCCTGGCGCTGCACGGTCAGCAGCTGCCCCAGGCCCTCACCGCCCATGACGAACTCCCCCACCACCGCACCGGTGATGGACAGGGTGAAGCCGTTGCGCACCCCGGTCAGGACGCTGGGCAGGGCCAGCGGGAGCTCGATGTACCAGAGCATCCCCCACCAGCCAACGCCGTCGACCCGGGCCGCGTTCATCACCTCGGGGTCCACCCCGCGCAGTCCGAGCACGGTGTTGACCACGATGGGGAAGAAGACCAGCAGCGCGCAGAGCACCGCGATGGGCAGCAGCCCGTAGCCCAGCCAGATGGCGAACAGCGGGGCCAGGGCCACCGCGGGCATCGCCTGGGTGGCGGCGATATAGGGCTGGAGGGCGGCGGCGGCAATCTTGCTGCGGGCGATGAGATAGCCCAGCGGAAGGGCCACGGCGAGGCCCAGCCCGCCACCTGCCAGCGCCTCGGTGGCGGTTTCCTCGGTGTAGTCGAGCAGTTCGCCGTGCCGGATTTCGTCGATGAATCGATCGGCGAGATCCCAGGGCGTGGGCAGGAAGTAGGTGGAGACGGCACCGGTACGGGTGGCCAGATCCCAGGCGACAAGGAGGAGAACACCGAGGGTGAGGGGCGGTAGCACCGCGCGATATACCCGCGTCATCCGCTTCCCGGGCAGCAGCCCGTCGGTGCTCCTATTCCGTCCCCGGCCCATATGCCGGTCGGTCTTCCGCGCTCCTCCCGCTGGGGTGGAATGCGCTTCGTCCTCGCTATGCGCTGGCCCGGTGGCCGCTGCGACGGTGTCCGCTTGCGCCAACACCGTCCCGCCTCTTCGGCGCCTCTCCGTCATGCCCAAATCCCCTTGCATTACCGGACGTTGCCAGATCTCGGCACGCCTGCGTGCAACCTATCGCCAGCACGCTCCAGTACACAATGTGATCAGGTAGGCAGAATTGAGTTGTCGGGGTGTGGCGGCGCGGGTTGTGGGGAACGCGAACACCCCGCCGCGCGACGGGGTGTTCGAGTTCGTGGGATTTCGCGGGAATTTCAGCCGGTGCGTTCGCCGGACCTCCAGGACCGGGGCGGGCAGCCGTCCGCCAGGGAGGGCTGCCAGCGCGGAGTGCGGGCCGACTCCTGGTCCGCCGCGCCGGCGGCCTGCTCCGCGCGGCGGGCCACGGCGAGCAGGACGGCGGTGGCGGCGGCCAACTCGTCCGGACCGGGGTTGCCCCGGATGACCTTGACCAGGGCGGGTGCGAGCGGGCCGTCGATGACCGGCCCTCCCTCGGCGGGGTCTGCGGCGGCGCTCATGCCGGCTGGTTCCCGTGCTTGCGGGCCGGCAGGTCGGCGTGCTTGTGGCGCAGCATCTCCAGCGCGCGGACCAGGATGGCGCGGGTGTCGGCCGGGTCGATGACATCGTCCACCAGGCCGCGCTCGGCGGCGTAGTAGGGGTGCATCAGCTCGGCGGTGTACTCCTTGACCAGCTGCGCGCGGGTGGCGTCCGGGTCGTCGGCGGCGGCGATCTGGCGGCGGAAGACCACGTTGGCGGCGCCCTCCGCACCCATCACCGCGATCTCGTTGGTGGGCCAGGCGTAGGCCAGGTCGGTGCCGATGGACCGCGAGTCCATCACGATGTACGCGCCGCCGTAGGCCTTGCGCAGCACCATGGAGATGCGCGGCACGGTGGCGTTGCAGTAGGCGTACAGCAGCTTGGCGCCGTGCCGGATGATGCCGTTGTGCTCCTGGTCCACGCCGGGCAGGAAGCCGGGCACGTCCACCAGGGTCACCAGCGGGATGTTGAAGGCGTCGCAGAACTGCACGAAGCGCGCGGCCTTCTCCGAGGAGTGGATGTCCAACACCCCGGCGAGGGTCTGGGGCTGGTTGGCGACGATGCCGACCAGGTTGCCGTCGAACCGGGCGAGGGTGCAGATGACGCTGGGGGCCCAGCGCTCGTGCACCTCCATGTGCTCGCCGTCGTCCACGATCTCCTCGATGACCTTGCGCATGTCGTACGGCCGGTTGCCGTCCACCGGCACCAGGTCGAGCAGCGCCTCGCAGCGGCGGTCGGCCGGGTCGCCGCCGCGCTGCACGGGCGGGGCCTCGCGGTTGTTCTGCGGAAGCAGGGAGAGCAGGTAGCGCACCTCTTCCAGGCAGGTCTGCTCGTCGTCGTAGGCGAAGTGGCAGACCCCGGAGGTCTCGGCGTGCACATCGGCGCCGCCCAGGCCGTTCTGGCTGACCTTCTCGCCGGTGACGGCCTGCACCACGTCCGGGCCGGTGATGAACATCTGCGAGGTGTCGCGGACCATGAAGACGAAGTCGGTGAGCGCCGGGGAGTAGGCGGCGCCGCCCGCGCAGGGGCCGAGCATCACCGAGATCTGCGGGATGACACCGGAGGCCCGGGTGTTGCGCTCGAAGATGCCGCCGTAGCCGGCGAGCGCGGAGACGCCCTCCTGGATGCGGGCGCCGGCGCCGTCGTTCAGCGAGACCAGCGGGGCCCCGGCGGCCAGCGCCATGTCCATGATCTTGTGGATCTTCTGGGCGTGGGCCTCGCCGAGCGCACCGCCGAAGATCCGGAAGTCATGCGCGAAGGCGAACACGGTGCGGCCGTGCACGGTGCCCCAGCCGGTGACCACACCGTCGGTGTACGGCTTGCGGTCCTCCAGCCCGAAGCCGGTGGCCCGGTGCCGGCGCAGTGGCTCGACCTCGGTGAACGTCCCCTCGTCGAAGAGCAGGTCCAACCGCTCCCGGACGGTCAGCTTGCCCTTGGCATGCTGCGCCTCGGTGGCGCGGGCCTCGCCCTCGCGGACCTGGCTGCGCAGTTGGAGCAGTTCGGACACCCGATCGTGCATCATCGCGTCGCTCTCCGGCATGGAACATCCCCCATGTCCTCGTGTGGCACTGGGCGCGGCCTGCGCCTCGTTCACCGTACAAAGGGGATATCGGACATCGACAGCACAGCACTTGAGGATGTCCGCAAGAGGACAACGTCCCTATCTCGCAATCGATTTGTGTGGCAGGAATTGTTTGCCGGAACGCGGCAGGTAAGGCGGAGTTCCCGGTTCTTGGCGGCAAATACCGTTCCCGGTAAGGACGTTGTGGCACGCGGTGCCATTTATGAAGTGGTCAGCGGTCGCGCAGGATACCCAGTTCGGTGGCCCGCACCCCGGCCTGGAAGCGGGAGCTGGCGCCCAGCAGTTCCAGGATGGCCGTGACATAGCGGCGGTAGGTGCGTACCGAGACCGCCAGATCGCGGGCGGCGGCCTCGTCGGTCACCCCGTCCCGCAGCCGCTCCAGCACCCGGCGCACCATGTCCGCGCGGGCCCGGTTGTCGAACTCGAAGGGCCCGCCCAGCCGGGTGGCCCCGCCCCAGACGCTGACGAACAGGGAGTGCAGGGTCCGCACCACCTCGGGGTCGCGCACCATCGAGGTCTGGCGGCCGGCCGCCGACTCGGCGCACACCAGCGCGCTGCCGCGGTCCGCCATGACCAGGGTGGGCAGCGGCACCTGGGAGGTGCGCACCTCGGCGCGCCCGGTCCAGCACTCCGGGGGCCGGCCGCACAGCAGCCGCACCGAGACCGGTTCGCCGATGCCGGCGGCCAGCTCGGCCAGCGCGTTGTGCAGGGGCGCCGTTCCGGTGCCCTGGTCGGGCAGCACCACGTCCACGGTCTGCCGCGCCGACCGTGCCACCTGCGCCGCCGCCGCCCGGATCTCGGCGTCCGCCATGGCCACGCCCACCTCGGCCACCTGCCGGTCGCGGTCCTGGCGGGCCCGGTGCTCGGCGACGGTCGACTCGATCAGGGTGCGGACCTGCCGCAGGGTTCGTTCGATGGTGTCGTCGGGCACGTCCGGTCCCGCCGAGCCCAGCGGCGCACGCTCGTTCATACCCCCGCCTCCATCGATGGAGTGGTCCGGCGGCCGTCAGTGACGGCCCGGCAGCAGCCCTAGTTCCACCGCCCGGACCCCGGCCTGGAAGCGGGAGTTCGCCCCCAGTTCGCGCATGACCTCGGCGACGTGGCGGCGGTAGGTGCGCAGCGACACCTGCATCTCCCGGGCGGCCACCTCGTCGGTGTTGCCGGTCCGCATGCTCTCCAGGATCCGGCGCACCGATTGTGCGCACAGCCGCCCGTTCAGCCGTGGGTATTCCGCCAGTTCCACCGCGTTCCCCCAGGCGCCGGCGAACATCAGCTCCATGGCGTGCACGGTCGCCGGGTCCTCGACGATCGAGGCCTGCCGCCGCCCGTCCTGCTCCTGGCCGTGCCGGACGTAGGCGGTGCGCCCGTCCACCAGCAGCGCCTCCTGGAGTTCGCTGTCGGCGACCCGGACCTCGAAGCGGGAGGTGTTGCGGGCCACCGCGCGGATCCGGGTGGTGTGCACAGCGCTGGGCACGCACAGCAGGCGCACCGCGATGGGCTCGCCGCCGGCGGCGGGCAGTCGGGCGAGCCCGGCGAGGAGCGGGCCCTCCTGCTCGACGCCGGTCAGCACCGCGCTGACGCTCTGGGTGGCGCCGCAGACGAGCCGCTCGATGGCGTCGGCGGGGACGGCGGCGGCCAGGGACGCCTTGGCCAGTTCCCGGCGGTGCCGGCTGACGGTGCTCTCGATCAGGTCCCGGGCCGCCAGCAGGGCGCGCTCGACGTAGTCGGTGTAGTCCGTGCCACCGGGGTGGTCGGCGTACGCCGCGCAGTGGGCGCGGCCCACGGGCTCGCGCCCCGCCGGACGGCCCGGATCCGCCAGGGCGGCTCGCTCGGCCAGGCCCCAGACGCCGGGCCCGTCGCTCACGGGCGCGGGCTCGGGCTTGATCGGAAGAGCAACCATGACTTCCCCTGGTCTGGCGCGACGGCTAATGCGGATTTACCGAGGTCCCGCAAATACCCTCGGCCGGAACCAATCCCCCGATCCCCCC
>NZ_SRID01000393.1 GCF_004684805.1 Streptomyces palmae | reverse complement strand
CTTCCCACCCTCCCCGCCGGCTCCGTTCCCCGCGCCCGGGGCTTCCCGCTTGCGGGCTGACGCGTCGGCCGGGGCCGCCACCATTCCTGTACCCGGTCCGGTCCACTGTGACGTGTACCGGTTCCTTCCACGGTTGCCCGTACCGGCCGGATCCACCGGCCCGTGAGGACCGGGCCCCGCGCGGCGGTGCGTGCCGGACGGATCCCGTGCGCTGGTCCCCCGTACCCGGTCAGTCGTCGTCCGGCAGCGCCGCGTTCAGGGCCCAGGAGACCACCGAGACGATCAGCGCCCCGACCACCGCCGTGCCGAAGCCCTCGACATGGAAGGAGAGGTCGAACTTCCCGGCCAGCCAGGAGGTGAGCAGCAGCATGAGGGCGTTGATCACCAGCGTGATCAGACCCAGGGTGAGGATGAAGAGCGGGAACGACAGCAGCTTCACCACTGGCTTCACGATGGCGTTGACCACCCCGAAGAGCAGCGCCACCAGGAACAGGCTGAGGATGGTGCGGCCGGTGTTGTCGCCGGTCAGCGTGATGTCCTTGAGCAGCCAGATGGCGACCGCCAGGGCTCCCGCGTTGGCGAGCGTCTTGACTACGAAATTCCGCATGTTGTGATCGTGGCAGACCACACCGGCGGATCAAGAGGTGGGAGAGGGATGAAGGCTTTCCGGCTGGACGAACTGGAGGCGGAGCGGGCCGCCAATGACGGCGCGTACCTGCAGTTCCTGCGGGAACGGAACATGTCGGTCGGGCTGTACGCGCTGGACGCGGGCGCCAACGACCCGCAGCGTCCGCACGCCCAGGACGAGGTCTACCTGGTGGTGAGCGGCCGGGCGTCGATCACCGTGGGCATGGAGACCACCGAGGTGGCGCGCGGGAGCGTGGTGTACGTACCGGCCGGGGTGGCGCACCGGTTCCACCACATCAGCGAGGACCTGCGGGTCGTGGTGGTGTTCTCTCCGCCGGAGAGCTGAGGCGCGGCCCCCCACCCCGTAGGGGGAGGGTCAGGGGAGTACGGGGGTCGGCGGGGCCCCCGGTTTTCCGCCTGCCGCCCTAGCATCGAGGAGTGGGGGGAAAGCCCACCAGACGACGGGCCGGTCCGGTCAGGTAGCCAGGGCCGGCGGAAAGCAGGGACCGACAGTGGCCGCGAAGCGCATATTCCAGGGCTTGCCATGGTGGGTGACATGGATCGCCGTGCCGGGCCTCGTCCTCGTGGTGTTCGGCGGCTTGATCATGAGCGTGGTCGGCTTCGTCGCCGCGGTGGTCTTCCGGCTGCTCCTCCTGGTGGCCCTGATAGCCGGTTTGATCTACGTCGTGCGCAAATTCACCTCTTCGTCCAGGGGTGACTGGTAACCGTAAGCGACGTCCCTCGCGCGGTACGCCGCGTGAGGGACATGGCGCACCCATCAGGCGCCCCAAGGCATTACTCCCGTTAGAGTGCGAGCCCGACGTCCTCCTCGGCGTCTGCCTCGCAAACACACCCCGGGGGTGCCTGTTGGCGACAGCGAAGGTGGGTGCGGTCCCTGAACCGGCCCTGAACACCTGGGTGCGGCGTGCGCCGCACCCACGGCAGGCCGCCGGATTCGCTCGGGTAACCGCTGCCGGGGCCGCCGCCGGGCTCATCGAAGCCTTCCTCGGGGCCGCCGCGGCCCCCGGGCCGGCCGAAGCCTCCTCCGGGGCCGTCGCGGCCCCCCTCGGAGCGGTCCGGTCGAGCGGCCCGCCCTTATCGCGGTCCGGCCGCCGTCCAACGCGCCGCCGCGCGCCATCGGTCGATTCCGGAACGAACCCGGCGCCGAGCATCTTCGATCACGGCGGGTCCAGCGGCGGCGGCGATGGCGATTTCCGTACCCTGCAACACAGTGGAACGACTCCGGACCGCGATGGATTCGCTACGCTCCAGAGTCGGTCACGCCATCAGCTCTCTCTCGTTCTCAAGCAGTATCTGAAAACCCACTCCTTGTGGTCCGCCGGAAGGTCGGTGGACCATGTTGTCAAGAGGGCCATGGGGTCCAAACCTGGCCATTCCCAATCGAATCCGGGGCGGCGAACGATGCGAGACATGCACGACACAGTCCAGGCGGAAGTGACGATGTCCTTCGTGGTCTCCCAGGACCTGTCCTTCCGTATCCCGGTCGAGCTGGCGTACCGCGGCAATGATCCGTACGCCGTCGAAATCACCTTCCATCTGCCGGGTGATGCCCCTGTGACCTGGGCATTCGCCCGCGAGCTGCTGCTCGATGGACTCAGTGGGCCGACCGGGGAGGGGGATGTGCACATCGCCCCCGCCAACTCCGAGGAACTCTCCGACGTCTTCATCCGGCTCCAGGTGGGCGGGGAGAGCGCGCTGTTCCGCGCGGGGACCGCACCCCTGGTCGCCTTCCTCGACCGCACCGACCGGCTGGTGCCGTTCGGGACCGAACGGGACGCCGGCGACCCGGTCGCCGACCTCGACGCCGTACTGGACCGCATCCTGGCCGAGGACCGGTACGCCGGCTGATTCCCCGGAGATTCCCGGAGTTCCTGAAGTTCCCGGAGTTCCCGGGCGTGCCCGTGCGGTCGCCCGGGCGCTCCCCGGCGCGGAATCGGTCCGGCGCGGAATCGGTCCGGCGCGGGGCGTGGCGCGGGGTGTTGTGCCGCCGGGCGGTGCGGGTGGGCGCGGTCGCGCCGGCCCGGCGGGTGTGCCGGCGGGGGCGCGGTGTGCGGTCAGCGGCCTGCGACCCCGCTCGGTCGTGGCGCCGCGCCACCCGGTTCGTCCGCGATCGTGAACGGCGGCAGCGGTGTCCGTGCGGCGCCCACAGGGGCCAGGACCAGGGTGCCGGCCGCTGAGGCGCCAGGGTCCCGCCCGATCCGCATCGCAGATGCATACACTTTGCGCCAACCCGTGGAGGGCTGGGCTCGCTTGGACTCCCCGGGCCGCCGAGACCCGGGTGCCCCTCCCGCCGCCCGCCGGGGGGCCTCTGTTCAGCGCGCCCGGGGACCCGTTAGCCTCGTGTCACCTTTGCAATCGCGGGAGCTCGGAGCACCGGGCTGAGAGGGCGCTGAACTCCGTACGGAGCGCGGCCGGTGGACCGCCGCCGGCACTTCGGACGTACGGACACCGCTGCGTCGACCGCTGAACCTGTTACCGGGTAATGCCGGCGTAGGGAGTGGGTCTGATGACCTTGCAGAACGCGCACACGTCTGCCGTGCCGCAGGAGCCGAGTGGCCGCCGCACCGTCGGCTGGCACAAGGACCATGTGACCGGTGACCGTCCGGACCTGAGGGTTCCGGTGCGGCGCGTGCACCTCACCAACGGCCAGGACGTGGTGCTGTACGACACCTCCGGCCCGTACACCGACCCATCGATCGAGACGGACGTACGGCGTGGCCTGGCGCCGCTCCGGGAGAACTGGATCACCGCACGAGGCGACACCGAGGAGTACCCCGGGCGTCCGGTGCGCCCCGAGGACGACGGGATCAAGCACACCGCCCCGCGGGGCGGCCTCAGGAACCTGGACGCGGTCTTCCCCGGCCGGCCCCGGCGGCCCCGCCGCGGCCGGGACGGGACCGCGGTCACCCAACTCGCCTACGCCCGCCGGGGCGAGATCACCACCGAGATGGAGTTCGTGGCGCTGCGCGAGAACGTCTCCCCGGAGACGGTCCGCGAGGAGATCGCCGCCGGTCGCGCGGTGCTCCCCGCCAACGTCAACCACCCGGAGTCCGAGCCGATGATCATCGGCAAGCGGTTCCTGGTGAAGGTGAACGCCAACATCGGCAACTCCGCGGTCACCTCCTCCATCGAGGAGGAGGTGGAGAAGATGACCTGGGCCACCCGCTGGGGCGCGGACACTGTCATGGACCTCTCCACCGGGCGCAACATCCACACCACCCGTGAGTGGGTGCTGCGCAACTCCCCCGTGCCGATCGGCACCGTCCCCCTCTACCAGGCCCTGGAGAAGGTGGACGGCAAGGCGGAGGAACTGACCTGGGAGATCTACAAGGACACCGTCATCGAGCAGGCCGAACAGGGCGTCGACTACATGACGGTGCACGCCGGTGTGCTGCTGCGCCATGTGCCGCTGACCGCCCGCCGCAAGACGGGCATCGTCTCCCGCGGCGGATCCATCATGGCCGCCTGGTGCCTCGCCCACCACCGGGAGAACTTCCTCTACGAGCACTTCGAGGAGCTCTGCGAGATCCTCGCCGCCTACGACGTCACCTACTCGCTCGGCGACGGCCTGCGCCCCGGCTCCATCGCGGACGCCAACGACGAGGCGCAGTTCGCCGAGTTGAGGACCCTGGGCGAGCTCAACCGGATCGCCAAGCGGCACCATGTGCAGACCATGATCGAGGGCCCGGGGCACGTCCCGATGCACAAGATCAAGGAGAACGTGGACCTCCAGCAGGAGACCTGCGAGGAGGCGCCGTTCTACACGCTCGGCCCGCTCACCACGGACATCGCTCCCGCCTACGACCACATCACCTCCGGCATCGGCGCCGCGATGATCGCCTGGTGGGGCACCGCGATGCTCTGCTACGTCACCCCCAAGGAGCACCTGGGCCTCCCCGACCGGGACGACGTCAAGACCGGCGTGATCACCTACAAGATCGCCGCCCATGCGGCGGACCTGGCCAAGGGCCATCCCGGCGCGCAGCACTGGGACGACGCGCTCTCCGACGCCCGCTTCGAGTTCCGCTGGGAAGACCAGTTCAACCTGGCCCTGGACCCGGAGACGGCCCGCGCGTTCCACGACGAGACGCTGCCGGCCGAGCCGGCCAAGACCGCGCACTTCTGCTCCATGTGCGGTCCCAAGTTCTGCTCGATGAAGATCTCCCAGCAGATCCGCGAGGAGCACGGTGACGGCTCCACCGCCGTGGCCGGCGCCTACGACGCGGAGGCCCTGGCGGGCATGCGCGCCAAGTCCGAGGAGTTCGCCGCCGGAGGTAATCGGGTGTACCTGCCCGTGGTGGACTGACCCGGCGCCACTCGCCGCGACCGCCCTCCGGAGCCCGTGCCGGCACCGTGGACGCTCTGCCGTCTTCCGCGGGCTCGGGCTCTCGGGGGGAGGTGCGCGGACGGCGTGCATCGCACGTCACCTCTGCCTCGGAGCGAAACACGGTCCGGGTGGAGAAGTGTTCAGGGGAGTTCACTCATGAGGGGACAGCGGTGGCGTGCGTCCCACGTCGGGGGGGGCAACGGAGGCGGCGAATCCTCAGTCGTCCAGCGGCAGTTGGCAGACCAGGAGCTTGCCGGCCATGGTGACGCCGCCGTCCATCGCGATGACCAGGTCGTCGGCGTAGACGTGCGGGCCTTCGACGGCCGGGGTGCCGTTGTCCTCGCCGTCCTCGGAGCCGACCTCGCCGAGCAGGTAGGGGATGGGGCTGTGGCCGTGGACCAGCCGCCGGCCGCCGTAGGCGGACAGCAGCTCGCGGGCGGCGACGGGGCCGGCCTCCTCGTCGCGGAAGGCGAAGCGCTTGGTGAACTTGCGGAACAGGTCCCAGCACTCGTCCGCGTCACTGCGCTGGAGGGCCTCGGTGACGGCGTCGTTGACGTCCTCGATGGAGTCGCCGTACTCCAGATAGGCGGTGGTGTCCGAGTGCAGGAGCAGATGGCCGTCCTCCTCGGCGATCGCGTCCAGCCGGGACATCCACTGGAGGTGGTGGTCCTGGAGCCGCTCCATGTCGGTGCGCTGGCCGCCGTTGAGCAGCCAGGCGGCCTGGAAGGAGGCGGTGCCGGCACCGGAGTTGACCGGGGTGTCGCCGAAGCGCTTGGCGCCGATCAGCAGCAGCTCGTGGTTGCCCATCAGAGCCTTGCAGTAGCCACCCGCGGCGGCGGCCTGGGCGGACAGCTGCATCACCAGGTCGATGACGCCGATGCCGTCCGGTCCGCGGTCGGTGAAGTCGCCCAGGAACCACAGCCGGGTGTTGCCCGCGGCCCAGTCGCCCTGCTCGTCGATGAGCCCCTCGGCGGCCAGCGCCTCGCGCAGCTCGGTGTGGTAGCCGTGCACGTCGCCGACCACGTACAGCGGTCCGGGACCGTCCGGCTCGGCGGCGGCGCGGGCGGGGTCGGGGACCGGGGTGAGGGTGACCGTGGGGCGGTCGTCCGGACGCACCAGCGGCCGGTCGATCAGCGTGTGGCCGGGCCCCATGGCCGGCAGGTTCCGCTCGGTGGGGGTGTACTGCGGGACCTCCGACGGCTGCGGGGGATGGCTGGAGGTGGCCATCGGCGCGGAGGGGGCGTACGGGCGCGGGCGCACCGGCGGTGCCACGGGAGTGGTGGCGTGCTCGGCTGCGGGCGGGGGCGCGGGCG
>NZ_SRID01000392.1 GCF_004684805.1 Streptomyces palmae | reverse complement strand
TCTTCGCCGCCACATCCGACTTCACCCTGCGGAAACCCGGCGCCTGAGCCGCCGGCGTCTTCACCGGAGCGGTGTAGCGCTGCGCGACCAGACGGGACACCGCACGGTTGCCGACCGCACCCTGCAGCATCCGCAGATCACGCGCACCCAGGGCCGGGCGGTCGGACGTGGGTACCGTGGCCGTGTCGGCGGTTTCCGCGACGGTCTGCGCGGTGGCGGCGGAGGTGCTGGAGGCGGCGGCGTTGGGCCCGTGCTGCGCGGCCTTCCCGGCAGGGGTGCCGGGGCGCGCTGAGCCTGTGGGCTTGGTGGGCTTCTCCCCGGTGGCCTTCATGGCGTCGCCCGCTGGAGCCGGCCGCCGCGTTCGCCGCTCGGGTGTATGTGCTCGGCCTTGGCCGTGCCTCCCGACATGTCCGTCAGGATGCGCGCGTTCGCGAGTCGGTACCTATCCCGATGTGCCGGTTTGAGGGCAGTTGGGGATGCACCTTCGGGCAGGCGGTTCTGTACGCGGGGGCGGCCGATCGCCCTTCCCGAAGATCCCCGAGCGCCACAAGAATCGCATTCGTTTCCCCGGTCAAGGAGAGTGGTATGCCGTCGTACCTGTCCCCGGGCGTCTACGTCGAGGAAGTCGAGTCCGGGTCCCGCCCGATCGAAGGGGTGGGGACGTCGGTCGCCGCCTTCGTCGGCTTCGCCCAGAAGGGCCCGTTCAACGAGCCGACGCTGATCACCAACTGGACGCAGTTCACCAGCGTCTTCGGTGACTTCGTCGAAGGCACGTATCTGGCCTCGTCCGTCTACGGGTTCTTCGCCAACGGTGGCGGGATCTGCTACGTCGTCCGCATCGGCGGTCGCGACACCGAGGAGGGCGAGGCGCCGCCCAAGGCCCAGCTCACCGCCGGACCGCAGGCGCAGCTCGGCCCCTATGTGGTGCGGGCTCTGCCCGGCGTCACCGGTGAGATCACCATCGAGGTGGCGGACCCGGAGGGCGAGGATCCGCCGCAGGACGTGTTCAAGCTGCTGGTGAAGCGCGACGGCCAGGTCGCGGAGACCTACCCGGCCGTCACCACCAAGCGCAGCAAGGAGAACGTCGCCACCCAGGTGAAGGCCCAGTCGCGGCTGATCGCGCTGGAGGAGCCCGGCAAGGGCGCCGCACCCGCCCGGCCCGCGAGCCAGGCGGTCACTCTGGCGGTACCGCAGAGCAGCGACCCCGCCGGCGCGGCAGCGCCCGACGCGCTGTCCGTCGACTCGTATGTGGGCAGCGCCGACCGGCGCACCGGCTTCGGCGGGCTGGAGGCCATCGAAGAGATCACCATGGTGGCCGTGCCCGACCTGATGAGCGCCTTCGAGCGCGGAGTGCTGGACCTGGAGACGGTGATCTCCGTTCAGAACGGGCTCATCACCCACTGCGAGTCGATGGGCGACCGGATCGCCATCCTCGACCCGCCGCCCGGCCTGAGCCCGCAGCAGGTGAAGGGATGGCGGCGGGAGCGCGCCGGGTTCGACTCCAAGTACGCCGCCATGTACTACCCCTGGATCAAGGTGTTCGACCCGGGTGCCGGGCGGAACACCTTCGTGCCGCCCAGCGGCCACATCGCGGGCGTGTGGGCGCGCAACGACGAGTCGCGCGGCGTGCACAAGGCCCCGGCCAACGAGGTGATCAGGGGAGCCGTCGCCCTTCAGACGCAGATCACCAAGGGCGAGCACGACCTGCTCAACCCCATCGGACTCAACTGCATCCGCGCCTTCCCCGGCCGCGGTATCCGGATCTGGGGCGCCCGCACCCTCGCGGACGACCAGGCCTGGCGCTACCTCAACGTGCGGCGGCTCTTCAACTACCTGGAGGAGTCGATCCTGGCCGGCACCCAGTGGGTGGTGTTCGAGCCGAACGACGACGCCCTGTGGGCCCGGGTACGCCGCACCATCTCGGCCTTCCTGGTCAACGAGTGGCGCAAGGGAGCGCTGTTCGGACTCACCCCGGACGAGGCCTTCTACGTGAAGTGCGACCGGGAGACCAACCCGCCGGAGAGCATCGAGGCGGGCCAGGTCATCTGCGAGATCGGGGTCGCCCCGGTCAAGCCGGCGGAGTTCGTGGTGTTCCGGCTCGCCCAGTTGTCGGGCGGCACCGGCGCCGTCGACGAGTGACGGCACCCGCGCGGCGGCCCCACCGGCCGCCCGCGGACTCTACTGAGCGAACAAGGAGGCTGGTATGCCGCTCCCCGATCTCGACAGTTCCGTAGGCCACTCCTTCGGGCTGGAGTTCGACAGCGTGCTCATCCGCCAGATCACCGAGGTCAGTGGTCTGAAGATGGAGCAGGACGTCATCGAGCTGAAGCAGAACACCGCCGATGGCAAGTACGCGATCAAGAAGCTGCCCGGACGACCCAAGGCCGGCGAGGTCACCGTCACCCGCGGTCTCACCGAGGACAACAGCTTCGAGAAGTGGATCAAGGATTCGCGGTTCGGGAAGATGAACAACGCCCGGCGCCACGGCACCATCATCGTCTTCGACTACGAGGGCATCCCGATCAAGCGCTACAAGCTGGTCAACGCCTGGCCGAAGTCGCTGGAGATCAGCACCCTCAAGGCGGGCGACACCTCGGTGCTCACCGAGAAGCTGGCCATCACCTACGAAAGCATGGAAGTCGAGTGATGCGTCGCACCATCCCGGTCCCCGCTCGGGAGGACGAGTACGCGCCCCCCGAGGACACCGGGCAGGCGGTGCGAAGGGAGCGGACCGAGCGCCTGCGGACCGAGTTCCCCTTCGAACTGCCGCGCGGGTACGTGGACGGTTCCGGCACCGTCCACCGTACCGGTGTGATGCGCCTGGCCACCGCGCGGGACGAGTTGATCCCGCTCCGCGACGACCGGGTGCGGGAGAACTCGGCCTATCTGTCGGTGGTGCTGATCTCCCGGGTGCTCACCCGGCTCGGCACCATCGAGGACGTCCACCCGGGCATCGTGGAGGACCTGTTCGCCTCCGACCTGGCCTTCCTCCAGGACTTCTATCGGCGGATCAACGCCGAGGGGCACACCCGGGCCGCCGTCACCTGCCCCTCGTGCCAGGAGAGCTTCGCGGTGGACCTGGCCGGGGGTGGTCGCCTGGGGGAATCGTGACGTACGCGGCGGACCGGATCCACGAGGAAGTCGCGTACCTCGCCTTCCACTTCCACTGGCCGCTGGACCAGATCCTCGACCTCGAACACGCGGATCGCCTCAGGTATGTGGATCAGATCGCCCGGCTCAACGGGCAGTGACGCAACAACGCACGCGAGGGGACCGAGGAACCGATGGGATTGCTGTCCTGGCTGAGCGGCCGTCGGCAGACCGCCGCACCGGCCGCCGCGGCCGAGCCTTCGCCTCCCGCGTCCCCGGCGTCCGGCGGGGCGCCGGCGGCGGAGACCGGGGCGGCGGCACCCCCGTCGGTGCCCGGCTGGCAGGATCTGCCGCCCCTGCAGCGGATGGTGGCCGACACGGCGCTGGTCTCCGACCCCGACGGGTTCCGCGGGTCGCTCGGTACCTGGCGGGACGCCACGTTCAGCACCCCGCTCGGGCATCTGGTGAGCCCGCAGGCACCGTCGGGCCTGGGGCACGGGCTCGCCACGCCCAGCGCCCCCGTGGTGAGTCGGTCGGTCGCGGCCGAACCGGTCCCCCGGACCGCTGCCGCTGCCGGCACCGGTGAGGCCCCCAAGGCCGTACTCCAGCCGGCTCGGCCGCAGGCCATCGGCGGCGGGCAGGGCACGGCCGCGGCGGTGCAGCGTTCGTCGGCCGAGCCGCTGATCTCGGCCCGGCCGGCGGAGACGTCGATGCCCTCCCTGATCCAGCTGCCGGTCGTCACCCCGGCTCCCTCACCGGTGCCGGACACGCCGGTTTCGGATACGGGCGGGAGCACACCGCCGGTTTCGAATACGGGCGCGGGTGCGGCGCCGGTCGCGGATGCCGAGTCGGGCACGGGCGTGGTGTCGGCGCCGGCCGTGGATCCGGTGCCGGATCTGGGCGCGAGTCCGGCACCGCCCGCGGACACGGAGCCGAATTCCGGGGTGAGTGCGGCGCCCGAGTCCGTCACGGGCGGGGACGCGTCGCCTGAGACGGACTCGGGCGCCCGCGTGGCGCCGCTGACCGGGGCTGATTCCGGTTTGGGTCAGGTGGCGAGTCGGGCGGTGGGGCAGGAGTCGGCGCAGCGGGCCAGCGTGCAGCGGTCGGCCGCGTCCGAGGTCCCGCGGCCACCACGTGGACTCGGGCTGGGCGAACCGCTGTCCGCGCTGCCACCCACGGCCCAGCGTGCCCCGGCCGCGCGCACCGGCCCGGCCCCCTCGGCGCCCCCGTCCTTCGGCGCGGCCCCGGATCCGGCCATCATTTCGGGGCCTGTCGCCATTCCCGCTCCTCCTACCATCCCGGCTCCGCCCGCCATACCGACTCCTCCCGCCCTGCCGACGCCGTCCGCCTCCGTCCAGAGGGCGGCCTCCGCCGAGGTTCCGGATGCGGTCGCGGAACCGGAGACCGGGCCTGGTCCGACGGCCCCCGCACCGCAGCAGCCGGCCGCCGCTCCGGCATCGGAGCCGGCGGCGGGCGGGACCGCGGACGGGCTCCCGGACACCGCGGACTCGGCCGAGCCGGGGGACGGCGGCACGCTGCCCGTCGCCCGCACGGTGGACGACGCGGGCAGTGAGCTGCGTTCCGACATCTCCCGGCACCCCGATCCCGAGCCGGTCCCCGAACCGCCCGCACCGGAGCCCCCGGCCAGGCCACTGCTCGGCGATGATCCGCTGATCCCGCACCACTCAAAGACCACGGACACCACGGACACGTCTTCGCACACCGCTTCGGACCCGGCACCGCAGACCACCGCCCCGCACGCGGCTCCACTCCAGACCGGCGCTCCCGGCCCGGCGTCCTCGCAGGACACGACCTCGGGAGCGGATTCCTCGCGGGCCGGGGCGCCCTCTGTCTCCCGTGCGGCGGTGCCGCTGCAACGGGCCACCGCGGATGGCACCCCGATCACCGGCCCGGCCCCGTCCGCGGAGCCGGTGGCCACCGGTCCGGTGGTGCCGCTGGTGGCGCAACGCTCCCTGCCGCTCTTCTCGGGCGTGCCGGTCCCGGACGACAGCGGACCGACCGCGGCTCCGGAGCCCAGCGTGGTGCCGCTGCGCTGGGGGATGGACCCGCCGGCGGAGTCCGAGTCGGCCGGCTCCGGGCATGCGGCCGACCCACCGCACTCCGGCTCCAGACCGTCGGCCCCCGAGCCCCACGGCTCCGGTCACGGCGGACCAGGCGGTGAGGGCTCCGGGGGCTCCGGCTCCGACGGGCCGGGATTCGACGGCCCCGGACCGTCCGGCCCCGCGCCGTCCGGTTCCGGGCCGGTGGTGTCCCGGCTGCGCGACGCGGCGCACCCCGAGCCCGGCCGGCCCGCCGCGGGCGGCTCCGCTTCCGCGCCGACGACGCGGCCCGCGCCGGTCCAGCGGTCGACGGCGCGGGCCGCGGGGGACGAGAGGGGAGCGGGGGAGGAGGCAGGGCCGGCGGCCCATCGGTTCGAAGCGGCGCCGGGTGTTCAGTGGTCAGCAGCGGAAGCGGGGCCCGGCCACCAGCAGCCGGCGGCCGTCCAGCGGTCGGAAACCCGGCCCGTACCGATCCAGCAGCCGGCGGTGGGACCGGCGGCCGTCCAGCGGTCGGTGACCGGGGCCGCACCGGTTCAGCAGCCGACGGCACCGGCCACGCCGAACCGGGGTGCGGCCGCTGAGCCCGTTTCCCCGCACGGCCCGGCCATGCCACCCGCTACGGCCCAGCGGTCCGTCACCGCACCGTCCACGCCCTGGCGCCCCGTCGGCAACCCGCCCCTGGAACAGAGTTCGCCCCGCCAACCGTCCCTGGTCCAGCGGTCAACTGCGGACCCGGCCGCACCCCGGCCCACGGCGTCGGCCCCCCGGTCGCAGCCCGTGGTCGTCATCCCCGCGCCCCCGCTGCCGTACCCGGCGTCCGGCGCGGTGCAGCGTACGGTCACCGAGGCGGCGCCTCAGACGGCCGCGCCCGCGCGGCCTGGTGCGGCACCGCCCGTGCCGCTGTCCCGGTCGATGTCCCCCGGTGCCACCGGGGCGGCGGAGTCCGGGGGCGCACCGGTGCAGCGCCTGGTGGATGCCGGGGCGGTGGCCGTGGCCGCGGGAGTGGCGCAGCGGATGGCGGACGGTTCGGTCGTCTTCCGGCCGCCGCCCGGGCATCTCGCGGCCGTGCAGCGGGACGCCGGAACGCCTCCGGCCGATCCACCCGCCGACGACGCGCCGCCACCGGCCGACCCGCCCCACGAGCC
>NZ_SRID01000391.1 GCF_004684805.1 Streptomyces palmae | reverse complement strand
CCCCCCGACCACTCCTCCGGGGCCCCCGCGTCCACCGCGAAGAGGGTGCCGTCCGGGGAGGAGCCGACGACGCGGCCCGCGGCGATGATCGGGGCCGGGAGGGTGCCGGCGTAGCCCTGGCCGGGTTTGCCGGTGCGCAGGGGGGTCTGGCCGAGGATGCGGCCCTGGAAGGCGTCCACGGCGAGCAGCCGTCCGTCCGCGGCGGAGAAGTAGACCCGGTCCTCGGTGGCGAGCAGCGGGGACGCGTTGCCGACCGAGGTCTCCAGCCGCCAGCGCAGCGGCTCCTTGGCGCCGGGCGCGGTGTCGACCGACAGCAGCCCGCCGTCCCCGGACAGCAGGTACACCGCGTCGCCGTGGCTGGTCACGCCCGCCAGGGTGACCGGGGTGGGGAGCGGGATCCGGCGCTGCTCGTGGTCGGAGGGGGTGTAGCGGACCACCCCCGCCACCCGGCTCACCGTGTCGCTGGCCGTGAAGTAGAGCGTGCCGCGGGGGCCGGTGCCGGCCGGGGTGAGGTTGCCGTCCAGCCAGCGCTGCCAGCGTTTCCGGCCGCGTACCGGGTCCACCGCGGTGACCAGGGTGCGGCTGCCGTCCCCGGTGACGGTGACGGCGTACGCGGTGTCCCCGGCGGGCCCGGAGAAGAAGCCGGGCAGGGCGTGGCCCGGGACGCGGTGCCGCCAGCGGGGCCGGTTGGTCGCCGAGTCGATCGCGGTGACCGTGCCGTCCGCCGCCACCAGCAGCGCGGTGTCCCCCGCCCGGTAGATCCGGCCGCCGTACGCCGACACATCGCGCTGCCAGCGCGGCCGGTCGGTCCGGGGGTCCAGGCCCTCCAGCCGGGTGCCGTCCGCGGAGAGCACCTGCACCAGGCCGCCGGAGAGCACCGGCGGAGTGGGCGCGCCGAAGGCGCTGGTGCCGCCCTCGGTGGCGGGGTCCCGGTCGGGCAGTGACCAGACGACCTCGCCGTCGGCCGGGTTCAGCCGGGCGGCGCGGACGCCGGGGCCGGCGCAGTACAGCGCCCCGCGCCCGTACGAGCAGTAGGCGGCGTGCGGCCCGGCCTCGGGACCGTGCTGGTCGGGCGTGCCCAGGGTGGTCTGCCAGGGCTGGTGGACGGCCGGGGTCCGGTGCCCCCGCTGCCGGGAACCGCCCTGGAACGCGTCGAGCTGACGCAGTGTCCACCAGGTACCCGCGCCCAGCAGCACGACGGCCGCCGTGCCGAGCGCCAGCCAACCGCGGGCACCGCGCGGGGGCAGGGCGCGCAGCGCCGCGAACCTCCCGGAGCGGGGGCCCTCGGTCCCCCCGGTGCCCGGTGGCGTGGCGCTCTCGCCCTGCCGGGGGCCGGGGGCCTCCTGGGGCGGACCGTCCACCGGGTGTGGATGGCCGGCCGGCTCCGGTTCGGCGTGGGGCTCCCCGCCGTGCCGGCTGCGCTGGGCCGGCACCTTGGGCAGCGGGCCGCGCGGGGCCGGGGCGTACGGGCCGCGCACCGCGCGTAGAGCGGCCATCAGCGCGTCCGGGGTGGGCCGCTGCTCCGGGTCCTTGGCCAGGCAGCGCCGGATCAGCGGCTCCAACTGCCCGGGTACGCCGGTGAGATCGGCCTCGTCGTGCACCACCTGGTACGCCACGATGTACGGGCTCTCGGAGTCGAACGGCCCGCTTCCGGTGGCCGCGTGCACCAGTACCGAGCCCAGGGCGAACACATCGGCCGCCGGGCCCACCGTGCGCGGCCGCTGGAACTGCTCGGGCGCCATGAACGGCGGGGTGCCGATCAACTTGCCGGTCTCGGTGCGCAGATCGCTGTCGGCCGGCCGGGAGATCCCGAAGTCGATGACCTTGGGGCCGTCCGCGGCCAGCAGCACGTTGCTCGGCTTGAGGTCGCGGTGCACCACCCCCGCCCGGTGGATGTCGCGCAGCGCCTCGGCGAGCCCGGCCGCCAGCTGGAACACCTCGTCCGGCTCCAGGGGCCCGTTCCGCTTGACGTGTTCGGCAAGGGTGGGGCCGGGGATGTAGAGGGTGGCCATCCAGGGCCGTTCGCTGTCCGGGTTGGCGTCCACCACCGGTGCGGTGAACGCTCCGCTGACCCGGCGGGCCGCCGCCACCTCCTGCCGGAAGCGCGCCCTGAATTCCGGGTCCGCGGCGAAATCGGCGTGGACCACCTTGACCGCGAGACGCAGACCGGAATCCGAACGGGCAAGGTGGACGACGCCCATTCCGCCCGACCCGAGACGCGCTTCGAGCCGATATTGCCCGGCGTAATCCGGATCTTCCGCCTCCGGGCCTGTCCCCGCGCTGCGCAGCGGCGGCATTCCCCCCACCCCCGTGAAAATTCGGCCGCAATCGCGACACGCGGAGCCTAGTCGATACCCCGTGCGAGACAGCTGAGGCTTGCTAGCCTGCGCATGTTCCACACATCACGGAATGATCGGGAAATCCAATCGGGGGAGGGGCCGTCATGGCCATGGACGAGACGGTGGAGACGGCTGAGGCCGCAGGGGCGCGGACGCAGGGGACGGTGGAGTCCGTGGAGGCCACCGACGGCGTCGCGATGGTGGAGACCGTCACCTATCCGGTGGCCCCCGGCTGCCGGCTGAACGTCCGGCGCGGTCCGAGCACCACCAGCCCGCTGGTGCGGGTACTGGCGTACGACGTGCGGGTGCAGATCCGCTGCCAGCTGTACGGCGAGACCGTCACGGGCCCGTACGGCACCACCCGGATCTGGGACAACATCGGCCCCGGCGAGTACGTCTCGGACGCCTATGTGAAGACCGGCAGCGACGGCTTCGTCGCGGTGCGCTGCTCCAGCTGAGCCGCGTCGCGGTGCGCTGCTCGGGCTGAGCGGGGTGGCGGTGCGCTGCTCGGGCTGAGCGGGGTGGCGGTGCGCGGCTACGCCCGAGGCGGGGTGGCGGTGCGCGGCTACGCCTGAGCCGGGTGGCGGTGTGCTGCTTCGGGTCAGGCGGGCCGAGGCGTGCGGCTTCGGCTGAGCCAAGTCGCGGGGCCGGGCGTCGCTAGGGGAGTTCCGTGCGCTCCCAGCGCTCCAACCCCTTTTGCCCGTCCCGCGTCGGTGAGGCGGGCCGCGGGGCGAGCGGTGAGGCCGGGGGCGAGGGCTTCGCGTCCGGGTGGCCAGGATCCACCGAGAACAGGGTGCCGCTGCCGGTCATGCCGGTCACCGCGCCCCGCACCGGTATCACCCGGGGCGGTTCGGCCCAGCCGGAGGAGGCGCTGCGGGCGCCGGTCTGCCACAGCTCCTTGCCGGTGCCCAGGTCGAGGGCGATCAACCGACCGCTGGAGGTGCCGAGGTAGACCGTTCCGGCGGCCTGGACGACGGCCGGCGAGCCCAGCCGCTCCAGCGAGGTCGGGTTGCTCCACCGCTTCTTCCCGGTGGCCGGGTCGACCAGCGTGACCCGGCCGCTCTCCTGCACGAAGAACAGCCGGTCGCCGACGAGGAAGGCCTCACCGATGGCCTCCGGGGGCAGCTTCACCCGGTGCCGTTCGCCGGTGTGCGGGTCCACCTGGACCAGGTAGGGGTACTCGTCCAGACCGGAGTCGACGAAGGGCAGGAAGAGCAGCCGGCCGCGGTGCGTCCCCAGCATGCGATCGGTCATTCCGGGCTGTGCCACCGAGTGCGGATCGCCGTCCTGCCGGTCCAGCCGCAGCAGGGTGGTGCGATCGGATTCCCCCGTGCCGTCGCTGGCGCACAGGGCGTACGGGACCCCGTCCGCCACCACCGGCGAACAGCTGTCGCTCTTGGCCGCCAGTGTGGTCCACCGGACCTCGCCGGTGGTCGCGTCCAGACCGACCAGTCCCTTGTCACCGGGTTCGCTGGTCACCACCAGATCGCCGGCCAGCACAGACTCGGCGGCGGAGGTGGTCTTGCGCGCCCAGGCCAGTTCGCCGGTGTCCGCGCGCAGTGCGACCACCCGGCTGTGGGACTCCTCCGGGGTGTCCTGGAGGAAGACCAGCCCATGGCGGACCGCGAACGGAACGGAACTCACCTGCATCCCGCCGTCCGACGCTCGCGCGTCCGTCACCAGGCCCTTCGCCCGCCAGTTGACGCGCCCGTCGGCCCCGTTCACGCGCACCACCGGCAGCCCCAGCCCGCCGCAGAACAGCGCTGTGCCCGAGGGCAGGCAACCGGGGCCCACATCGCTGTCGAAGGGTTCCACCCCGGCCGCCTTGATCAGTGACAGCTCCCAGGGCCGCCAGTCCGAGGGCAGTCGGACCGAACCCTGCCCGGCGGCCGGGCCCTTCGCGGTCCGCACCCCGCCGTCCGGGCCGGGGAAGCCGTACAGCATGATCCCGCCGATGCCCGCGCCCAGCGCCAGCACCGCCGCGCCCAGCATCGACAGGGTGCGGCGGCGACGCTTTCCGGGGCTGGTCGGCGCGTACTCGACCGGTGTCGGGGCCGGCTCGCCCTCCGGCACCCGCGAACTGCCCTGCTCGGGCAGATCGCGCAGGCGCCGCATCAGCTCCGGCAGCCCCGGCCGCGCGGCGGGGTCCTTGACCAGGCAGTCCGCCATCAGGTCGCGCAGCGGCTGGGCCACCTGGTCCAGGGCCGGCGGCTCGTGCACCACCTGGTACGCGGTCATGTACGGGCTGTCCGCGTCGAACGGCCCGTGCCCGGTGGCCGCGAACACCAGCAGCGCGGCCAGGGAGAACACATCCGAGGCCGCGGTCACCTCGCGCGGCCGGCTCAACTGCTCGGGCGACATGAACGGCGGGGTGCCCATCACCCGGCCGGTGATCGTCAGCGTCTGGTTGTCGGCCGCCCGCGAGATCCCGAAGTCGATCACCCGGGGCCCGTCCTTGGCCATCAGCACGTTCGCCGGCTTGAGATCGCGGTGCACCACCCCGGCCCGGTGGATGTCGCGCAGCGCCTCCGCCAGCCCCAGCGCCAGCCGCCGCAACTCGGCGGCGTCCAGCGGGCCGTCCTCGGCCAGCCGCTCGGCCAAGGTGGGACCGGCGACGTACAGGGTGGCCATCCACGGCCGCTCGGCGTCCGGGTCCGCGTCCACCACCGGTGCCGTGAACGCGCCGCTGACCTGCCGGGCCGCGGCCACCTCCTGCCGGAAGCGGGTACGGAACTCCTCGTCCTCGGCGAACTGCGCGTGCACCACCTTGACCGCGACCTGCCGCCCGGAGGCCGACCGCGCCAGGTACACCACGCCCATGCCACCGGAGCCCAGCCGGTCCACCAGCCGGTAGGCACCAATGGCCTCGGGATCTCCCGTGTTCAGTGGCACGCCCACCCCACTCCGCGCCCCTCGGCGTTCGGCAACCAGCACCACAGCCTAAGGGGAGCGTTCCGCGGGGCCTCCGCGAGCCCGCCCCGGGTCCGGGCGCGGGCGGGGGAGGACCCGTCGGCCCGGTCCGGGCGGGACCGGGCGGCGGTGGCGATGTGCGGGGGAGCACCCCGGCGGGGCACCGGACGAGGACGCCCGCGGTCCGGCCGCCCTCGCGTACTGGCCATAATCGGAGGTATGAGCGACGAGCAGCGGGAGCAGCGGCCGGACGGCCCCCAGCCGGAGCCGCTCCGGTTCTTCGGAACCACCTGGGTACACCACGACGGCGGCTACGCGCTGCGCCGCGTCGGAGTGGCCGCCGGCTCGCTGGTGGCCGCCGCGGCCGGGGCGTTCGTGCTGCGGCTCGGTGTCCAGGGGGTGGCCATGGAACAGGCCGGCAGCCTGGTGGACATCATGCTGGTGGTCGTCTTCGCGATGTGCAGCCTGCTCGCCTTCCGCCGCACCTGGGACGGCTTCAAGCGGGGTCCGGGGGAGCCGCGTGACGAGGCGGTCGAGAAGTCGATGCGCAGCATCCGGGCCATCGGTTTCATCGGCGTGCTCCTCGCCTACTTCGCCCGCAGCTTCGCCGAGGCACCGGGCGAGAAGCTGCTGCGCGCCGAGTACGACCGGGAACTGGCCGCGTACGAGCGCCGGCGCGCCGCCCGCACCCGCAACCCGGCAGCGGGGAAGAAGCCGGCCGGGGCGGCGGCACGCAAACGGAAGCGACGCTGAGGCCGCGCGGCCCGACCCCCGGGCCGGGCCGTCACGCCACCGGTGCGGGCCGGGCCCGCCTCCCGTGTTCGGTGCGGGCCGGGCCCGCTCACGCGTCGGGGGTGCAGGCCGCCGCGATCGCCAGCCCGTCCTCGTACACGTGGTGCCGCACGATCAGCCCGTCCTCCACGGTCATCCGGAGCGCGAACGGCGAGTGGAAGGTCTTGCCGGTGGTCCGCACCGTCCCGCTCAGATGCCCGGTGAGCACCGCCTCCTTCCCGTCCACCACGAAGGCGTCCAGGGTGGCCTCGGCCAGCTCCGGGAAGGTGTGCGCGTCCAGTTCCCGCCAGTGGCCGGCCACGTCCTCGCGAGTGGACCGCGGGCGGATCCAGGG
>NZ_SRID01000390.1 GCF_004684805.1 Streptomyces palmae | reverse complement strand
GGTCTGCTCCGCAGACACGACGCGCCGTCGCTACGCGACGGAAAGACGACCGCACTCCGTGCGGTATTCCGGGACTTCGTCCCGAGAATCCGGGCCACTCCGTGGCCCGGAAGGCCAACTCCGTTGGCCTCGGGCTCGGATCGCTCCGCGATCCGAGCGAACGGAACGCGCTCCGCGCGTTCCTGTGGCTGGCTAGGGGGAGCGAGGGTGGCGGTACCTCGGGTGATGGGGATTCAGCGAATCACGCTCCGCCTGTGCTTGGGCCGGGCTGCAGGGCAGGAAGCGCAGGGCGACGCTCACCGCGAGGGTTCCAAGATAATAGAAACGAACAGATTTAGAACGCCCTCAAGGTAGTGCGTCATTCTGCAAGCCCGATACCTTATGGAGAAACAAGCCACCACCACTACGAGGCTCGGAGGCCCAGGCAGGATGCCAGTCGTGGCCAAAAAGTCATCCATAAATGGGACATTTGGCCGACCCTCTGATTTCCGGCGCAACCAGATTCTGGCGAACCTGACGGAGCGTCAGCATGAGGGAGAAAGGGAAATTGCATGCCGGGGAAAGATCTGTTTCCGCATCAGGTGGAGGCCGTCGATGCCGTCCTCCGCGCTCTGCAGACACCCGCCGGCGGGCATATGCCGGCCGAGGGACTACGGACCCAGGTCATCGCCGCGACCGGCTCGGGCAAGACACTGATCGCCACCGAGGCCGCTCAAAGGCTGGGCGCGCGGCGAGTGTTGGTCCTGGTGCCGACTCTGGATCTACTGACACAGACCGCGGCCGCATGGCGCGAGGACGGCCGCACAGGGGCGATGATCGGAGTCTGCTCCCTACGGACCGAGGACTCCGACGGCGTACCGTGTACGACGGATCCAGCCGAGCTCGTGACATGGGTGCGGGGGCTGGAGCGAGTAACGGTGTTCGCCACCTACGCCGCCGTCGGCCTCGGCATCCTGCAACGCGCCCACGCCCAGGGTCTGGCCGTGTGGGACCTGATGGTCGTGGACGAAGCCCACCGGACCAGCGGAGACGCGGGGAAGCCATGGGCAGCCGTACATGATCAGGCCAGGATTCCAGCGGCCCGCCGGCTCTACATGACCGCCACAGCCCGTATCTGGGAAGTAGCCGGGGGCGGTCGTGACGAGGCGCCGCGCCTGATCGCGAGCATGGACCCCGACTCCCCCCTCTTCGGGCCGGTGGCGTTCAAGCTGACCCTGTCCGAGGCCGTCAGCCGCGGGCTGGTAGCGCCGTATCAGGTCGTGTGCGTCGACATCACCGACCCTGAGCTCCACGAGGCGCACCAAGTCGCCGGCCCCGGGTCGGACGCGGTGCGTGGGGCGCGGCTGGCGGCGCTGCAGACCGGGGTCCTGACAGCGGCGGCGCAGGAGGGGCTGCGGAAGATGCTGACCTTCCACAGCAAGGTCAGCGAGGCTGAGGCCATGGCCGCCGGAGTCGTCGACGTCGCCGAGCGGCTGTGGGAGGACGACCCGCGCCGGTTCCCGGCGCCGGAGCGAGTATGGGCCGACTGGCTGTGCGGCGAGCACTCTCCCGGCCGCCGGCAAGAGGTACTCACCGAGTTCGCCTCCGACGTCATCGAGGGCCGGGACGACGATGATGGGCACGGGCTGCGGCCGGCCGCGCTGCGCGTGCTCAGCTCCGTGAAGGTGCTGGGTGAAGGGGTCGATACAGCGAATTGTGATTCCGTCGCCTTCTGTGATGCACGAGGGTCGATGATCGACATTGTGCAAATGGTCGGCCGCGCACTTCGGATGCAGCCCGGGGAGGGGAAAATCGCGTCACTGATCGTTCCGGTATTCCTCGCGCCAGGTGAAACCCCGGACGAAATGCTGACCTCTCCCGCCTACGAAACTCTCGCGAAGATCCTCGAAGCACTCCGCGCCCACGACACCGAGACCATCGAAGCGCTCGCCGACCCCCGCGTGCGCAGCGGCAGTTACGGGCCGGAGGAGGACGCCGGGGTCGGCGAAGGCGGCCAGGAGCAGTTGGAGGGTGAGCGGGGGCCGAGTGCGCCCGCGCGGGAGTTGCTGAAGTTCAGCACGCCGCGGGATGCGGCGCGGCTGGCCCGGTTCGTGAAGCTGCGGGTGATCGAGCCGGAGAACAGCTTCTGGAGGCGTGGGATCGAAGCGTGCGTGCGGTATGTGAGGGAGGTCGGCGCGGCGCAGCTGAGGGTGCCGTACGACTTCGTCACTCCTGACGACTGGTCGCCGGCTGGGTTTCCGCTGGGGGTGTGGCTGGCCGATCAGCGGCGCTTCAGCAAGGCCGGACGTTTGGCGTCGGCCCGTGTTGCCGAGCTTGAGGAGCTCGGGATGGTCTGGTCTCACCAGGACGTCGCGTTTGAGGAAGGACTCACCGCCGCTCGCGCCTGGGCTGCGGTGCATGGGCACTTTCTGCCGCCGGCCACAGCCGTGTGGGGCGGCTACCCGGTCGGCATCTGGGCGAAGAACCAGCGCACCGCCGCCCGGCTCGCGGACACCATCGCTGAGCGCCGCGAGGTGGGCCTTCCTGTCGATTCCAGTGCCAAAGCTCTCACCGAGGCGCGGCGGGAGGCGTTGGAGGAGATCGATCCGGGCTGGTGTCCGGCGTGGGATACCGGGTGGCAACGCTGCTTTCGCCTCGCTCAAGCCCATGTCCAAGGCGGTGGGACGGTGCCGACAGTGGCGGGTGAGGTGATCGTGCAGGGCGAGGATCTCGGCCGGTGGGCAGCGGCCTGCCGCCTTGGCTGGGACAACCTGACGCTCGTCCAGCAGTGGATGGTTGAGAATGTCCTCGGTCTCACCCCGGCTGGAGAACACGAGCGGCCCGTGAAACGCACGCAGGAAGACAGGTGGGCTCTCAATCTCCGGGCGGCACGCCAGTTCCACGCCCGTGAGGGCCACCTCAACGTGCCCAGGAAGCACGTCGAGTATGTGGAGCCGCTAGGCAGGTTGGCAGGTGGTCAGGCCGCTGGTGAGGAACTTGTGGCGGTGAAGCTCGGCATGGTGCTCGACAACCTCAGGAAACGGGTCGGCAAGCTCACCGAGCGGCGTCGCGCGGACCTGGACGCACTGGGCATGCGCTGGTCGGGCACAGCATCCAGTAGGAGCCAGCGGTAGAGAACGGTTGGGAAGGCGGAAGAGCTCGGGTCCTGGTGGGTCTGGGCCCTTCCGGGGCTCTTCTAGGCGGCGAAGCCGACGTTGGTGACGTACTCGTACTGGCCCCACTGGGAGCCCAGGTCAATGATCGTGTCGTCCCAGGCTGCGTCGAGGCCCTGGTAGTCGCCGGCCGCCCAGGAACCGACGATCCTGTCCCAGCGGCGCACGTTCATCGTCCGGTACTCCACCACGCGCTGCAACGGTCGCGGCACCTGGGACTGGTCCAGGGGGTGGATCTCCACCCGCGTCCCGCGTCCGTCCCGGTTCAGGCGCTTGAGGAGGTGGCGGGCGACGTTCTGACGGCGCACTGCTCGGTAGGCGGCGTCGATCCTGGCCAGGTTCGCCTTCGATGGCGACCGTTTGCCCTCCAGCCAGGCCTTGAGCGTCCGGTCGGTGACCGTCAGCCCGGCCTCCTTCGCGGCCTGGCGGCTTCTGCCCGACTTCGTCAGGTAGTGCAGGCGCGCTAGCCAGCCGCGCTTGACGGTCACCGGGGTGGCGATACCTCCCGCGAGCTCGTCGAGCTTGCGGGCGACGGCATGGCTGCCCTTGATGCCCCGGGCACCGAACTTCCCGAAGTCGAGGTTTTTCTCCGGCACTACTCCTCTCCCTCCTCTTCTCCGTCCGTTCCGGTGTGCTCGGTGGTGTCGGTGCCGGCGGTGTAGGTGTCCTTGACTTTGACTTCGGTAACGGCGCGGCCTTCGGGGAAGACACTGCGCCAGTCACCGATGACATGGAGTTCGTCGGTGCCCATCGCCCGCACCACGGCCAGGCCCTCGTCGTGGGCCTTGAGTGCCTTGAGCCACAGGTTGGAGAATGCCTGGGAGCGGATGATGTGCATCCAGTCCGGCCGGTACAGCTCCCTGTTGTAGTTCGATTCACCCATCGTCGAGACGAACTTCGAGTACATCGCCTTCACGTACTCCAGCGTCACCTCGTCGTCCTCGGCGATGGCGGTGTCCCGGGCGTCCTTCAAGGCGATGCGGAACTTCTCCAGGAGATTCTCCGTGGCGCCGGAGGTGTACGACTCGTGGATTTCCGGCGGGGCGCACAGTCCGTACTTCGGGCCGGACAGGCGCAGTAGGAGGCGCAGGGTCGGCTCGGTCACCCATAGCGGCCCCGGCTCGTCCCGCTGGCCGATCGGGTTCGGCAGGACGTCCTCGTGCTCCCATACGGGTGGGGTGATCAGGTGGACACCGGCGCGACGGCGGTCGTGGGGAAGGCCGGCGGAGTGCTCCAGTTGCCCGAGTGGTAGGTGGGTTTTGAGTGCGGAAAGGTAGGCACCGTTGATGTCCAGGGCGGTCACCTTATGGCGACCGGGTGGCAGGTCGGCCCGGGTCCACTTGGGGCGGGCCTCCCAGATTTGGTCCGCGCCGCGGGAAGTCTGCTTCTTCAGGATGTCGGGGATCCACGGGTGGGCGATGACGTTGTAGCGGGCGCCCTTACGGGTCTCGTCCAGCAGTCGCATCGCATCCGGGATCGCCCGCTTCAGCAACATGGCTGTGGCTGCTTCGACGTCGCCGTGGTGCTCGGTGAGCGCGGCCTGCACTGCTTGGCCGATCAGATCGACCGGACCGGATGGTTCCTGGAATGCGCGCCGGGCCGGTCCGTGGGGACGTTCGGAGGGGCGCGGCGTACCCGGGGTGCGAATGTGTGACGGCGGCTTCGTGGCCTGCGTGGGCTGTGCGGCGGTCGGGGTGGGCGCAGCTGCGGGGGCCTTGGTCGTGGCGGGCTGGCAGTCGGCTGGGTCCAGGTGTTGGACGAAGCCTGCTACCCGTTGTCCGGCCGGGTGCCCGCACAGTACGCATGGCTCCGGCACGGCGAGGGTTTCCACCTCGTCGCTGTCGCCGGCTTCTTCGGGCACCGCCGGGGAGGGGGCAGAAGTGCCGGCTGTGCCGGCCGCGGCGGGGTCTGGCGTCACGGCGGGCTCGGCGGCGGATGGCGTCACCGGGGCGGTGTCGGCGGCGAACTTGGCGGCCAGCCCGTCCAGCAGGTACGCGTACTTGGTCCGGACCTCGCCGGTCGGGTCACGGCCGGTCTCCCATCCGGCGATCGTGGACGGGCTCACTCCCAGTGTCCGGGCTACCTGCGCCTTCGACAGTCGGGCCCGCTCCCGCAGTTGCTGCCGGACCTGGGGAGAGGGGAGTTCGGCTTCCGGGCCCACGGCTGCGAGCAGCGAGTCGATTGCGTCGAAGTCACTCACCGGGCCATGCTCTTCTCGGAGTTGGTGCCTCGGCGCCGGGCGGCGGGCAGCGTCTCGCATGCCCGGGTCGGCCCGGCCAGCAGATCGAGTGCGGCAATCTCGTAGTACTCGGCGAGGACATCGACGTCACGCAGGGTCCATGAGGTGGCTCCGGTCTGTCGGCGTGATACCTGCGTCTGCGTCAGCCCGAGCACCGCGGCGAGCACCCGCTGCGAGTCGCCTGTCGCCTGCATCAACGCGGCTACCGTCAGCCGGAGTGATTCCTCCAGACTCAGTCCCATGGCCCCATCATACTCGATGGTGATGCAAATTATGCATTAGGCATGGGTATTGGTGCTCAAACATGTGCGTTGCGCCTGGTCCCGGGCCGGGGAGATACAAGGCCCTGTCAGCGCCCGTGACCCGTCCAGGCCCGGTGGTCAGCGGTCCGGGTTCCGTCCATGTGCAGCAGGTCGGCGGGGCGCACGCCGCGCATCCCGCACCGCCTGGCGTACTTCCTCCACCACCCGGTCAGCCAGGCACGGCCCGGCCGGGAAGGTGCGACGGGCAGGCCGGGCCGGCCGGGACTGTCGGCCAGGGCGGGACCGGACGGGACCGCTGACCGAGCATCGGCCGACCGGGCGGGCGGGCCGGGGTGAGGAGCGTGGAAGTTGAGGGTGGTGCCCGGCTCGGGCACGGCCCTCAGCGGCGCAGTAGCGCGGCGGGACGGGCCCGGCCAGGGCCGGGGGCCGCAGCGGAGAGCGGACCGGTGCTGCTTCGTGGGCGCAGTCCGGGCCAGGCGGCCCGGCACGGCGGAGCGACGGCGTGGCCGACCGGCGCTCAGTGGTCGGGCCGGCCAGGACAGGCAACCGTGGGCGGCGGGCGTCCCCACAAGGACGGGCTGGGCAGAGGGGGTGGGCCACCCAAGCGGAGACGGGCAGGTCCCGCTCGCCGAGGGTGATCGGTGGTTCCATGGCCACCAGGCAGAGCAGTTGCAGCAGGTGGTTCTGGACCATGTCCTTCAGCGCGCCGACGGTGTCGTAGTAGCCGGCCCGGCCCTCCAG
>NZ_SRID01000038.1 GCF_004684805.1 Streptomyces palmae | reverse complement strand
GGCGGGGTCAGCCGCGGGGGAGGAGGAACGTGGCCCAGACCACCTTGCCGTGCAGCCTCCCGGCAAGAGGGTGCCAGCCCCAGCTGTCGCTGAAGGACTCCACCAGATAGAGCCCTCTGCCCGATTCCTGCGAGGAGTCCGCCTCGCCGGCCACCGGACCCTGCTCGCTGGGGTCGCGCACCGCGCACACCAGGCGGGTGGTCCAGTGCAGCAGATGGAGCCGGACCTGCGCGTCCCGCTCGGAGGCCGGGTCGGCCGACGGTGCGGGGGCGTCCGGTACGGCGTGCCGCAGGGCGTTGGTGACCAGTTCGGAGACGACCAGGGCGACATCGTCGAAGAGCTCGGGCAGGTGCCACTGGCTCAGGGTGTCGCTGGTGAACCGGCGCGCTCCCTTGACCGCTTCGTGGCGCGCGGGCAGGGCACAGGAGGCGGATTCGGAGACCGCCGTGGGGTCGACAGGCGGAAGCCCTCGCCACATGGGCTCCAGCATGGTCGAGCCGTTCCACCCCATGCGAGCACTCCTGCATTCGTTGCCGTGACGATCCTGGTGTGTGGATCTCATGCGAGCTAGCACGTGCGCCTGCTCATCGTTCCGAATGACTAGGGCAGATGCAAGGGCAGATGCACGTGCACGAGCCGTTTTGAACGCTCCTGCCGTGATTCGCTCCCGATTCTTCCTACGCACTCTTGTGTAGGAATCCCTGATGAGTAACGACTTGGGCACAGCGCGGAGCCTGAGGTGGCAGACTTCGCGCCCGGGGGCTCCGGGGGTCGCCCCCGGGAAGGGTGCGTTCCGTACAGGGAGGGTCACGGAAATGACCGCAAGCGAGTCGAGCGGGTCAGTGGTGCGCCGCATTCTCCTGGGCTCCCAGCTCAGGAGGCTCCGCGAGTCGCGCGGCATCACCCGCGAGGCGGCCGGCTATTCGATCCGCGCTTCCGAATCAAAGATCAGCCGCATGGAGTTGGGTCGGGTGGGCTTCAAGGCGCGCGATATCGAGGATCTGCTCACGCTCTACGGGGTCAACGACGAGGCGGAGCGTGCCGCGCTGCTGGCCCTCGCCCGCGAGGCCAACCTCACTGGTTGGTGGCACAGTTACGGCGATGTGCTGCCCGGCTGGTTCCAGACCTATGTCGGGCTGGAGGGCGCGGCCTCCCGGATCGGCTGCTACGAGGTGCAGTTCGTGCACGGGCTGCTGCAGACCGAGGACTACACCCACGCCGTGGTCACCCAAGGGCAGCCGCAGGCCTGCCCCAAGGAGGTGGACCGCCGGGTGGCGCTGCGCCTGGAGCGGCAGAAACTGCTGGTCTCCGAACACGCCCCGGACTTCCATGTGGTGCTGGACGAGGCCGCCCTGCACCGGCCCTACGGCAGCCCGGAGGTGATGCGCGGCCAGCTCCAGCACCTGATCTCGGTGTCCGAGCAGTCGAATGTGACGCTCCAGGTGATGCCCTTCGCGTTCGGTGGGCACGCGGGTGAGAGCGGGGCCTTCACCCTGCTGCGTTTCCCCGAGCACGACCTACCGGACATCGTTTATCTGGAACAGCTCACCAGCGCCCTCTATGTCGACAAGCGGGACGAGGTCGCCCAGTACACCCGGGTTCTGGACCGGTTGAGCGCGGACAGCCTGTCACCGAGTGCCAGCAGAGACCTCATCCACGGTCTGCTGCGCGGCAATTGACACGTCAGTACGATGCCTGCCATCAGGGGTGTGACAGACGTAACGGTGCCATAGCGCGCCCCGTCCTCCAGATAGGGATGGCATGTCCTACTTCTCCGAGTTGGCGTTTCAGTACATCGACGGCGAGTGGCGGCCCGGGAGCGGCTCCTGGGACATTGTCGACTTCAATCCGTACAGCGGGGAGAAGCTCGCCTCCATCACGGTGGCCACCGTGGACGAGATCGACCAGGCCTACCGGGCGGCGGAGCGCGCCCAGCCGGAATGGGGCGCCACCAATCCCTACACCCGGCGGCTGGTATTCGAGCGGGCGCTGCGCATTGTCGAGGACCGTGAGCAGGAGCTGACCGAGGCCATTGTGGCGGAGGTCGGCGGCACCCTGGTCAAGGCGGCCTTCGAACTCCACCTCGCCAAGGAATTCCTGCGCGAGGCCATCGCGCTGGCGCTGCGTCCCGAGGGGCGGATCATTCCCTCGCCGGTGGACGGAAAGGAGAACCGCCTCTACCGGGTGCCGGTCGGGGTGGTCGGCGTCATCAGCCCCTTCAACTTCCCCTTCCTGCTGTCGCTGAAGTCGGTGGCCCCCGCGCTGGCACTGGGCAACGCGGTGGTCCTCAAGCCGCACCAGAACACCCCGATCTGCGGCGGCGGGCTGGTCGCCAAGGTGCTGGAGGAGGCCGGGCTGCCGGCCGGGCTGCTCAATGTGGTGGTCACCGACATAGCGGAGATCGGTGACGCGCTCATCGAGCACCCGGTGCCCAAGGTCATTTCCTTCACCGGCTCGGACAAGGTCGGCCGGCATGTGGCCACCGTCGCCGCCTCCCACTTCAAGAGTTCCATTCTGGAACTGGGCGGTAACAGCGCACTGGTCGTGCTGGACGACGCCGACCTGGACTACGCCGTGGACGCGGCCGTCTTCAGCCGCTTCGTCCACCAGGGCCAGGTCTGCATGGCGGCCAACCGGGTGCTGGTGGACCGCAAGGTGGAGGCGGAGTTCACCGCCAGGTTCACGGACAAGGTGCGTTCGCTGACCGTCGGCGACCCCGCCGACCCGGCCACCCACATCGGCCCGCTGATCAACGAGCGCCAGGCCGAGGCCATCACCTCCCTGGTCGAGCAGACCATCGCGGACGGGGCCACCGCGCTGGTGCACGGGACCGCCAAGGGCACCCTGGTCTCGCCGACGGTGCTCACCGGCGTCCCGGAGGACTCCCCGGTGATGCGGCAGGAGATCTTCGGCCCGGTGGCGCTGCTGGTGCCCTTCGACGGCGACGAGGAGGCGCTGCGGATCACCAATGACAGCCAGTACGGGCTCAGCGGCGCGGTGCACACCGGGGACGTGGAGCGCGGGGTGCGCTTCGCCCGCCGGGTGGACAGCGGGATGTTCCACGTCAACGACAGCACCGTGCACGACGAGCCGATCGTGCCGTTCGGCGGCGAGAAGTTCTCCGGTGTGAGCCGGCTGAACGGCGATGCGATGGTCGAGGCGTTCACCACCACCAAGTGGATCTCCATCCAGCACGGGCGCAGCCGGTTCCCGTTCTGACCGGGCGGCCGGTCCCCGTTCGACGGGGTCGGCCGATCCCCCTCCCGGCCGCGCCACCACCGCCGTCCTAGGCTGGGCGGCGGTGGTGGTGGCGCGGGGCGGCGTAGGAAATGAGGAGCGATGTCGGCGATCCGGCTGCTGGTGCTGGGCGCGGTACGCCAGCACGGGCGGGCGCACGGTTACCAGGTCCGCAACGACCTGGAGTACTGGGGCGCCCACGAGTGGTCCAACGCCAAGCCCGGGTCGATCTACCACGCGCTCAAGCAGATGGCGAAGCAGGGCCTGCTGCTCGCCCACGATGTGGCGCCCAGTACGGCGGGTGGCCCGCCGCGTACCGAGTACGAGCTGACCGAGGCCGGCGAGCGGGAGTACCTGGCCCTGCTGCGCGAGGCACTGGTACGTCCCGGCCAGAAGCTCGACGAGCTCACCGCGGGGGTGGGCTTCATCGTGGACCTGCCGCGGGCGGAGGCGATCGCCCTGCTCAAGCAGCGGGTAGCCGCGCTGGACGCCTGGCAGGCCGAGGTCACCCAGGAGTGGGCACCGCCCTCGGACACCCCGGAGGAGTGGGGCCATATCGGGGAGATCATGAAGCTCTGGGTGCACTCGACGCGCAGTGGAGCCGAGTGGACCCGGGGCCTGATCCAACGGCTTGAGGACGGCGCGTACGTGATGGCCGGTGAGGGCGAACGCTCGGTCGACGTGCTGCCGGACGGGGCCGAAAACCCCTACGCGGACCGGAAGAAGGGCCACTGAGCCACGGCCGCCGGTGAGGGGGACGGGCCCGCATCTCCCGGAAGAGTGCGCCCCGTTCACCACCGACACGCCCGCCCCGCACCGGCTACCGTGCTCATATGGCGATCAGTGGAGCGGGCGCGGCAACGGCAGGCGAGCCCGGGTACGCACTGCTCATTGCCGCCGGCCAGGGCGGCAAACAGGGCAAACAGCGGGTGATGGACGCCGCGGCGGCGCTGCCCGCACTCGCGGCCGTACCCCCGGCGGTCCTGCTCGGCACCCCGGGCGGAGCCAGCGTCGTACAACTGGTGGACCCCACGGACCCGCAGACCGTACTGACCCATCTACGGACCGCCGCCGCGCACCCCGGGCCGGTGCTGGTCTACCTCGCGGGCCGGCTCGTGGTCGACACCAAGCAGCACCTGCCGCACCTCGCCCTGGCCCACACCACGGCGCGTACCGCCCGCTACTCCGCGCTGCCCTGGCACTGGCTCGCCGCCGAGCTGGGGCACCGGGTGCCGGGCAGTACCACGGTGCTGGCGGACCTGGTCGCCGACGAGGCCGCCTGGGCGCGCCTGATCGCGGTCGGCCCGTCCGCCGCCGAGCACCTGGCGGCCGGGCTGCGGATGTACGGCGTCGTCGCCCCGCTGCCGGCCAAGCGGCGACTGGCGGTGCCGCACTACAGCCGTGCCCTGGCCGCCCTGCTGCGCGGCGCCCCCGGCCGACCCCCGCTGGACCGCCTGCACGAACAGGCCGCCACGGAAGCGGGCCTGGGCACCAGTCAGGCACTCCTCCTCGCGGTGGAGCCGGGTGGTGGCGTGCCGGTGGGGGAGCCGGGCCTCTGGCCGGGTGGCGGTGCGCCAGTGGGCGGGGATCCGGTGGAGGACGCGGGGATATGGCCGCCGGGCGCCGGACTGGTGGAGCCGTTGGACGCGGTGGAGCCCATGGACTGGGTGCCGCCGGCGGCACCGATGGTTCCGCCGGCGGCACCGATGGTTCCGCCGGCTCTCGGGGCTCCCGTGGAGGACGCGTGGCCGGGTGGTGCCTGGTCCGGGCCGGCCGGTGCCGCCGCGGCGGGCGAGGCGCCGGTGGCCGGTGGGCCCGAGGCCGCATGGGGTCCGAGCCGTCCGGACGTACCGCCGCCCGGTGGTACGGGGGCCGATACGTGGCCGATGTCGCCGGATCCGGAGCCGCACGCGGTGGCGGCTCCGGTGGCGCTTGGGCCGGCCGTGCCGGAGCGCGGTACGGAGCCCGACGCGGCATCCCCGTCGGAGGCGGCCGCCGGACAGCCCGAGGAAGCGGAGCCGGTGGCGGCTCGGGGCGCGGGGGCCGACGCGCCGGCGGAAGGACCGGACCGTGCCGAGGGCGATGCGGCCGATGCCGCCGCCCTGCCGGAGGTGGAAGCCGGCGGGGCAGAGCCTGCCGCGGGTGTGGAGGAAGGCCCGGTAGCCGCTCCGGAGCGGGACATCAGCCTCTCGAAGACCGGCCCTGGTACGGGGTCGGTGCCGCCGGGGGCAGACCGCGAAGGCGAGCCGAGGACAGCCGAGGACGCCGGTTCGGAGCGGTCCGCTCCCGACGACGGCGGCTCGGCACAGCCCGTGCCCGGCAACGCCGGTTCTGAGCAGCCGGTTCCCGGCGGTGCCGGCTCGGCGCCGCCCGTGCCCGGCGGTGCCGGTTCGGAGCGCTCCGGTCCCGAAGACGGGGGCTCCGCGCGATCCGCTCCCGACGACGGTGCTTCCGCGCGGTCCGTGCCCGGAAACGGCGGTTCGCTGCCGCCCGTGTCCAGCGGTGGCGCTTCTGCGCGGTCCGTGCCCGGCGGTGCCGCCTCGGCGCCTCCCCTGCCGGTCACCGTGCCCAAGGTCGTACCGCCCAGGCGGCGGGTGCCCGATCCGCATGCCTCGATCCTGGAGGCGGCCCGGGCCGGGCGGCACAGCGAGGCGGCGGCCATGGCGGCGACCTGGGAGCAGGAGGCGATGCGGGCCGCCGGACCCAGTTCGCCGGCGGCGATCCACTGGCTGGAGGTGCGCGCCGACCTCTCCCGGCTGGCCGGCGATCCGGACCGCGCCTGCGAGCTGTGGATGGCGGCGGCCCGGATGCGGCTGGGCAATCAGGAGCCGCCCGAGCACCCGGATGTGGAGGCCGCCGCGGACCGGGCGCACCATCAGTGGCAGCAGATCCAGGACCGGGACCGGGCCGTGCGGCTGGCTCCGATGCTGATGGAGCTGCGCCGCCAGGTGCCCGGGAAGCGGCCGGGGGCCCTGGAAGCGGTGGAGCGCCGGACCCACCTGCTCCGAGCCGACCAGCACCGCTGACCTACCCGAGGGCGCGTAGGGCCGCCCAGGCCTGCTGTGTCGACGAGCCCCCGCTTGACGTACCCGCGGGCCCGTTCGACCGCCAGGACTCACCGCACGGGCCGCCCCGCGGGGCGCTGGGCGGCCTCGCGGGGACAACCGCCACCCGCCAGGGACGCCCGCCCCGTAGGGACGCCGTCCCGCCCGGCAGGGGGTCAGTGGTGGAAGGCGGTGGCGGCGGAGGTGGGGCCGTGGAGGGGGCCCGACTGGCGGCGGAGGTCCGGCATCAGCCGGGTGAGGTCGTCGAGGAACAGCTCGCCCAGGTCGCTGGTGAACCCGTTGCGGCAGACCACCCGGAGCACCGCCAGGTCCTCGCGGTGCGGCGGGAAGGTGTAGGCGGGCACCAGCCAGCCCGCCTCCCGCAAGCGCCGGGACACGTCGAAGACATCGAAGGCGGTGACGCCCTCGGCGGTGGTGAAGGCGAAGACCGGTAGCTGGTCGCCGCGGGTCAGCAGTCGGAAGTCGCCCATGGACTCCACCCGTTCGGCGAGGGTGCGCGCCACATCGCGGGTGGACTGCTGCACGGCCCGGAATCCGTCCCGGCCCAGCCGCAGGAAGGTGTAGTACTGGGCCGCCACCTGGGCGCCGGGGCGGGAGAAGTTGAGGGCGAAGGTGGGCATGTCGCCGCCCAGGTAGTTGACCCGGAAGACGAGTTCCTCGGGCAGTGCCTCCGCCGAGCGCCACAGGGCCCAGCCCACGCCCGGGTAGACCAGGCCGTACTTGTGCCCCGAGGTGTTGATGGAGCCGACCCGGGGCAGCCGGAAGTCCCACACCAGCTCGGGGTCGAGGAAGGGCGCGATCATCGCGCCGGAGGCGCCGTCCACATGGACCGGGACGTCCAGACCGGTGCGCTCCTGCAGCGTGTCCAGGGCGGCGCAGAGTTCGGCGACCGGTTCGTAGGAGCCGTCGAAGGTGGAGCCGAGCACCGCGACCACGCCGATGGTGTTCTCGTCGCAGAGCTCGGCGGCGGCCTGGGGATCGAGGTGGAAGCGGTCGCCCTCCATCGGCACCTGCCGCGCCTCGACCTCCCAGAAGTTGCAGAACTTGTCCCAGCAGACCTGGACGTTGACGCCCATCACCAGGTTGGGCCGGGCGGTGGCCGGATAGCGGTCGCGGTTGCGGAGTGCCCAGCGCCGCTTGAGCGCGAGGCCGGCGAGCATGCACGCCTCGCTGGACCCGGTGGTGGAGCAGCCGACGGCGTTCTCCGGGAGGGGCGCGTGCCAGAGGTCGGCGAGCATCGCCACGCAGCGCCGCTCAAGTTCGGCGGTGCGCGGGTACTCGTCCTTGTCGATCATGTTCTTGTCGCGGCAGTCGCTCATCAGCGTCGCCGCCTCGGCCTCCATCCAGGTGGTGACGAAGGTGGCCAGGTTGAGGCGGGCGTTGCCGTCCAGCATCAGCTCGTCGTGTACGTACTGGTAGGCGGCGGAGGGCGCCATCGGGCCGTCCGGCAGCCGGTGCCGGGGCGGCGCGGCCTCCATGCCGCTCGCCGGGTCAGCCACCCCGTAGAAGGGGTTGACCGCCGCGCCGCGCGGCTGCGCCGGCGCACTGCTGCCCTGGTGGAGTGGCATACGGCACCTCCTTTGCCGCGACAATACGGGCATGTCGCCCTTGTTGTGCGGTATGCCCGCCACCTGGTCACCCGGTGGCGGGTGCGAGTGGGTGCGGTCGGCGTACGGCGGGGGACTGGAACTGTGGTGCGGTCGGCGGCGTTGTAGTTTTGGGCGAAAGTCCTCCTCCCGGCTACCACTGGGAGGTACCCCTGCCTCCACCAGCCGTCGCCCGCCGGAGCGGGTGTCCGGGCGACCCAGAGCGCGGGTGGGGCGGCCGTCCGCCCCACCCATAAGCTGCGGAAATCCTCAGTGCCCTGGTCCGCCCGCCCGGCTAGCGTGGAGGCGGAGGCACCTCCCGGCGGCCGCCGGGGGTGCCCCGACCACCTCCACCCACTCGCCTGCGGCCGGGCCTCGCACGAGCCTGCACCCTCGACCCAGGAGCCTGTCACCCGTGACCACTCTCGCCCTCGGACCCAGCTGGCTGGAGCCGAACCAGCTCATTGACACGTTCGGCCCGCTCGGTGTGATGGCGATCGTGTTCGCCGAGTCCGGCCTGCTCATCGGCTTCTTCCTGCCGGGTGACGCGCTGCTGTTCACCACCGGCCTGCTCATCACCAGCGGCACGATGTCGCAACCGCTGTGGCTGATGGTGCTGGGTATCGTGGCCGCCGCGATCATCGGCGACCAGGTGGGCTACCTCTTCGGCCGGAAGGTCGGCCCCGCGCTGTTCAACCGCCCGGACTCCAAGCTCTTCAAGCAGGAGAACGTGGAGAAGGCGCACGAGTTCTTCGAGAAGTACGGGCCCAAGTCGCTGGTCCTGGCGCGCTTCGTGCCGGTGGTACGCACCTTCACGCCGATCATCGCCGGCGTGAGCCGGATGAACTACCGCTCCTTCCTGATCTTCAACGTGCTCGGCGGCGTGCTGTGGGGCGCGGGGGTGACCCTGCTCGGGTCCTGGCTGGGCAAGAGCGCCGTGGTCCGCGACAACATCGAGGCGATGCTGATCGGCATCGTGGCGCTCTCGGTGCTCCCGATCGTGATCGAGTACCTGCGCGCCCGCTCCAAGGCGAAGAAGGCCGGCCCCGCCGGCTCCGTGCCGGACGGTGCGGTCGCCCCGCAGGCCCCGGTCTCCCGCGGACGGCACGCCAAGCGCTGACGGCTCTCCCAGGGCGCCACCGGGGTTCCCGGCGGACCGGCCGGCCAGGGCGCCCGGGGATCCGTCGGCCAGGTGGCGGGCGGCCGTCCGACGCACGCTTGTTCCCCGCCCGGGTTTCGCGGCGGGGAAGGCGGGCAGGCGGGGGTCAGCCATGCGGATCCGGTCGCGCCGGACCTCTCGGCGAGGCGCCGGTGCCGTGACCGCGGCCACGGGCTCCGTACGCCGGAGGGGCTGGGCATCGCGGGCCTCGATCGTGCATGGTGGCTGTGACAGGACGGAGGCGGCCAAGGAGCGACGGTGGCGGATCGGCAGCGCGGTGCGGGCGCACCGGAACCGAACAATCCGGAAGATCGCAAGCCGCAGTCGGACGAGGCGCGCAGTGCGTTCACCCCGCCCCTGGGCGTACCGCTGCCACCGGTGCCCGAGGAGGACCATCCGACCTCCGAGTTCGCGGTGCCCGAGGGGCTGGCCGAGCCGGCGCACGAGCCTCCGCAGGGAGCCTCCGCCTTCGTGACCCCGCCCGGCGTGGTCACCAGCACGGAGACCACGGGCCAGATCCCCGCCTTCACCCCGGCGCACGGCATCCCGGCGCTGCGCGGCGCCGGTGCCGCCGAGGGGCCCTGGCAGGACCGGATGCGGGCCATGCTGCGGATGCCGATCGGGGAGCGGCCCGCGCCGGAGCGCCCCGGGAAGACCGACGAGACCGGCCCCGCGGTGCCGCGCGTGCTGGACCTGACGCTGCGCATCGGCGAACTGCTGCTGGCGGGCGGTGAGGGCGCCGAGGACGTCGAGGCCGCGATGTTCGGTGTGGCGCACGCCTACGGGCTGGACCGCTGCGAGCCGACCGTGACCTTCACCCTGCTCTCGGTCTCGTACCAGCCCTCGCTGGTGGACGACCCGGTGACCGCCAGCCGCACGGTACGCCGCCGCGGCACCGACTACACCCGCCTGTCCGCCGTCTTCCAGCTGGTGCACGACATCACCTCGCAGGACCTGACGCTGGAGGAGGCCTACCGGCGGCTCGCCGAGATCCGCCGCAACCGCCACCCGTACCCGGGCTGGGCGCTGACCCTGGCCGCCGGTGTGCTGGCCGGGGCGGCGAGCACCCTGGTCGGCGGTGACTGGCCGGTGTTCTTCGCGGCGGCGGCCGGCGCGATGCTGGGCGACCGGCTGGCCTGGCTGGCCTCCGGGCGCGGGCTGCCGGAGTTCTACCAGTTCGTGGTGGCGGCGATGCCCCCGGCCGCGATGGGCGTGGTGCTGAGCCTGGCGCACGCCGGCCTCCAGGCCTCCGCGGTGATCACCGGTGGGCTGTTCGCGCTGATCCCCGGACGGGCCCTGGTCGCGGGCGTACAGGACGGTCTCACCGGCTTCTACATCACCGCCTCCGCACGCCTGCTGGAAGTGGGCTATCTGATCGTCGGCATCGTCACCGGTGTGCTGACCGTGCTGTACGGCGGGCTGCAACTGGGCGCCAAGCTCAATCCGGAGGCGACGCTGCGGCACGTGGAGCGGCCGGTGATCCAGACCATCTCGGCGATGGTGCTGGCGCTCGCCTTCAGCCTGCTGCTCCAGCAGGAGCGCCACACCGTGCTGTACGCCACCCTCAACGGCGGTGTCGCCTGGGTGGTCTACGGAGCGCTGCACGACACCGCGGGGGTCCCCGCCGTCCCCGCCACCGCGGTCGCCGCCGGCCTGGTCGGCCTCTTCGGGCAGCTGCTGGCCCGCTACCGGCACGCCTCCGCGCTGCCGTACGTGACGGCGGCGATCGGGCCGCTGCTACCCGGTAGCGCCACCTACTTCGGGCTGCTCTCGCTCGCCAAGGACGAGCTGGACCGCGGTATCGCCCATCTGACCCAGGCGGCGGCGCTGGCCCTGGCCATCGCCATCGGGGTGAACCTGGGTGGCGAGGTGGCGCGGCTGGTCATGCGGGTGCCGGGCCGTGCCGCGACCGCCCGCCGCGCCGCCAAGCGCACCCGCGGCTTCTGAACCGCCGCACCTCGGACGCGCGGCGGGTGCGGAGGGGCCTGGGGGCGGGCCGGAGCGCGGGTCGACGTCGCCGGGCCGGCGGTCGCGCGCCGTACCTCGGTCATGCGGCGGGTGTGGAGGGGCCAGAGTCGCGTGCCGACGGTTGTGCGCCGTACCCCCGTCGCGCGGCGGGTGCGAAGGGGCCTGGGAGCCGGAGCGCCGGACGACGGCGCCGTGCCGGGGGGCTTTCCGCGGCCGTGGCTCCGTCTCGCGGCGGATCCCGGGCCCGCCGGCCCTCGGGACCCCGGAACGCGACCGGGGCGGGGCACCCGGATGGATGCCCCGCCCCAGGGGGAACCTTCGGCTCGGCCGCGCGGGCGCACCTCCCCGCGGGGAGGCCGGCCGCCGCGGGCCGCGCACCGTGCGTTCAGCGCCGTACGCGCGGTGCGGTGGCCCGGCGCCGATGCCCGGTGGCGGCCGTGTGCCGCCGTACGGTCAGTGCGCGCCGCCGGCCGCTTCCAGACGCTTGAAGGAGGCCTCGATCTCGGCCTCGGCCTCGGCGCGGCCCACCCAGTTGGCGCCCTCGACGGACTTGCCCGGCTCCAGGTCCTTGTAGACCTCGAAGAAGTGCTGGATCTCCAGGCGGTCGAACTCGGACACGTGGTGGATGTCACGCAGGTGCTCCACCCGCGGGTCGGACGCCGGCACGCACAGCAGCTTGTCGTCGCCGCCGGCCTCGTCCGTCATCCGGAACATGCCGATCGCCCGGCACGTGATCAGGCAGCCCGGGAAGGTCGGTTCGTCGAGGATGACCAGCGCGTCCAGCGGGTCACCGTCCTCACCCAGGGTGTTCTCGACGAAGCCGTAGTCGGCCGGGTAGCTGGTCGAAGTGAAGAGTCGACGGTCAAGGCGGATGCGGCCCGTCTCGTGATCCACCTCGTACTTGTTCCGCGAACCCTTCGGAATCTCGATGGTGACGTCGAACTCCACGGGAGGCTCCTCCATGATCAACACATACGTCTGGTGATTAAGTGTCCCCCACGCAGGTGTGTGGTGGCGAAAGGGGCTGGTCGAAGGTGCCTGAGGCCAGATCGTGGCAGGTCAGGTGGTGGCTGAACCGGTGGCGGCAGGCCAGTGCGGCCGAACGCGGGACCTGGCGGCTGGCCGCGGTCTCGACCGTGACCGGCCTGGCGGTCGCGACCGCGTCGGTGGTCGCGGCCGGTCCATGGGACTCCGGCCAGCGTACGGCCGAACGCGACCGCGCCGCAGCGGAGCGGCCCGCCGGCGGCACCAGCCGTCCGGGGACCGCGACGCCGCCCAGCGCGGCCCCGGTGCTGGCCGCCCTCGGCGCCCCTGGCACCGTGACCACCCCGGGGTCCGGCGAGGAGGCCGTACCGCCGCCCACCGGGACCGGGCTCGCGGACGCCCTGGAGCCGCTGCTGGAGGACGGTGCGCTGGGCGATGTCCGCACCGTCTCGGTGGTGGACGCCGACAGCGGCCGCCAGGTCTACGGCGTCGACGCGGACCGGGCCGCCGTCCCCGCCTCCGTGATCAAACTGGCCACCGGGGCGGCCGTGCTCTCCGCGCGCGGCAGCGGGTACCGGCTGACCACCCGGGTGGTCAGCGCCGGCCACGACCGGGTGGTGCTGGTCGGCGGCGGCGACCCGACCCTGACCGCCCGCCCGGTGCACGGCCCCGACCACCCCGCCAGCCTGCGGGAACTGGCCGACGGTACGGCGAGCGCGCTCAAGCGCTCCGGCGTGCGCCGGGTCTCCCTGGGCTATGACACCTCGCTCTACAGCGGCTCCGAGCGGCACCCCATCGGCCCCAACGAGAACCTCTCGCCGGTCACCCCGCTGATGGTCGACGAGGGCCGGCTGGACAAGAGCGACCGCGGCCCCGCGCCCCGCTCGGACGACCCGGCCGGCGACGCGGCCCGCGCCTTCGCCAAGCTGCTGCGCGACCGGGGGGTGGAGGTCAAGGGCGAGCCGCGCCGGGCCAAGGCCGGCCGCGGCGCCAAGGAGCTGGCCGCGGTGCACTCCCAGCCGCTGTCCGCGCTGGTCGAGCGGATGCTCACGGCCAGCGACAACGACCTGGGGGAGGCGCTGCTGCGGCAGACCGCGATCGCCGCGCGCCGACCCGCCGACTTCGCCGGCGGCGGCCGCGCGGTCACCGCCCGGCTGAAGGCGCTGGGGCTGCCGCTGAAGGGCGTGCGGATCGCGGACGGCAGCGGGCTGGACCGCGCCGACCGGGTGCCCGCCGCGCTGCTCGCCCAGGTGCTGGTCCGGGCGGCCTCCCCGGACCACCCGGAGCTCCGCCCGCTGATCACCGGCCTGCCGGTGGCCGGCTTCACCGGCACCCTGCGCGGCCGGTACGCCGAGGACGGCGTGGGCCGCGGCGTGGTGCGGGCCAAGACCGGCACCCTGACCGGGGTGAACTCGCTGGCCGGCACGGTGGTGGACGCCGATGGCCGACTGCTGGTCTTCGCGTTCATGACCACCGGCACCACCGACCCGGCGGGTGCCCAGCACGCGCTGGACCGGCTGGCCTCCACGGTGGCCAACTGCGGTTGCCGCTGACCCGTCTCGCCCGTCTCGTTCCCGTGCGGTGCGCTTGGGGGTCCCCGACGAAGGCCGGGGGAGAACCGCGCGGCCGGCCACCGTCGGCCCGCAGCCGAAACGTACTGCGCTTCCCGAGGAGCGCCTGGGTACCGTGAAGCCATGACGAGCATCGGTGGTGCCGAGATGGTCGACTGGAATCTCGCGGTGGCGACCGCGACCCGCCTGGTGCGACCGGGGCCGGAGGTGAGCCGCGAGGAGGCGCGCGCCGTCGTCGCCGAGCTGCGCCGGCACGCCGGGTCCGCCGAGGAGCATGTGCGCGCCTTCACCAGGATGGCCCCGGCCGGTGCGGCCGCCGACACCCCGGTCCTGGTGGTGGACCGGCCGGGCTGGGTGTCGGCGAACGTGGCCGGCTTCCGGGAGATCCTGCGCCCGCTGCTGGCCAAGATGGAAGAGCGGCGCGGGCCCGGCGGGGCGGTGCTGGGGACGGTCGGCGGCAAGGTGACCGGCGTGGAGCTGGGCATGCTGCTGTCCTTCCTGGCGTCCCGGGTGCTGGGCCAGTACGAGACCTTCGCCCCGGCGGCCCGGGACCTGCCCACCGGCGCCGCGGTCGGCGGCCGGCTGCTGCTGGTGGCCCCGAACATCGTGCACGTGGAGCGCGAGCTGGACGTGCACCCGCACGACTTCCGGCTGTGGGTGTGCCTGCACGAGGAGACCCACCGCACCCAGTTCACCGCCGTGCCCTGGCTGCGCGCCCACCTCGAATCGGAGATCCAGGCATTCCTGGGCGAGACCGAGGTGGACCCGGCCACCCTGCTGGAGCGCCTCCGCGAGGCGTTCCAGTCGGTGACCGGCGGCCGGCCGGAGGGCGAGGAGCGCGGCCGGAGCATCGTGGAGCTGGTGCAGACCCCCGCCCAACGGCAGATCCTGGCCCGGCTCACCGCCGTGATGTCGCTGCTCGAAGGCCACGCGGACTTCGTGATGGACGGGGTGGGGCCGGCGGTGGTGCCCTCGGTGGCGGAGATCCGGGAGAAGTTCCAAAAGCGCCGGGCGAGCGGTGCGGGCCGCCTGGACCAGGCCCTGCGCCGACTGCTCGGTCTGGACGCCAAGCTGCGCCAGTACCGTGACGGTGAGCGGTTCGTACGGGCGGTGGTGAAGCAGGTCGGCATGGACGGTTTCAACCGCGTGTGGACCTCGCCGAACACACTGCCGACCAAGGCGGAGATCAGCAAACCCGCCGACTGGGTCGCGCGGGTGCACGGTACGCCAGAGTCGTAAGCCCGGCACACTCTGTGGCAGGTGAACGCCCCCGTAATCACCCGTCTGAGGGACCGTGGCGGACGGGTAGGCGTGCGATGCTCGGGTAACAGCACACTTCTGTCACCATCGACGTACTCAGCGTGACGAGAAGCTTGTACGGCCCCCCGAGGCACCCCCCTCCGAGGCAGCCCCTCGACAGACAGATGGGATACGGACATGGGTCCCCATCCTGCGGTCGCCGCGATACGCCTGGCGGTCCGCCGCGTCCTGCACGACATCCTGATCGACCACCCCGTGACGCAGCCCGCCCCGGCCGCCGCCCGCGGTCCGGCGAGTCCCCCCGCGCCGGGCCCCCTGGTGCTGGTCGCCTGCTCGGGCGGCGCCGACTCCATGGCCCTGGCCTCCGCCCTCGCCTTCGAAGCCCCCAAACTCGGCATCCGCGCCGGCGCCGTCACCGTCGACCACGGCCTCCAGGCCGGCTCCGATGTACGCGCCGCCGAGGTCGTCGACCGCCTTCGCATGCTCGGACTCGACCCGGTCGAGTCCATCGCCGTGACCGTGGGCCACCCGGTGCGCCCCGCGCACACCGCCCCCGAGGTGGGCGAGGCGTCCCCCGCCGGCGCCGGGAAGGCGTTCCCCGCGGGCGCCGGGAAGCGGGCCGTGGGAGGCCCCGAGGCCGCCGCCCGGGACGCCCGGTACGCCGCCCTGGACGCCGCCGCCGAGCGCCACGGCGCCGCCGCCGTGCTCCTCGGGCACACCCGCGACGACCAGGCGGAGACGGTTCTGCTGGGCCTGGCCCGCGGCTCCGGCACCCGCTCGCTGTCCGGCATGGCCCAGGTCTCCGGCACCCGGGGCCGCTACCGCCGGCCCTTCCTCCAACTCGACCGGCAGACCGCCCGCCGCGCCTGCCTGGCCCAGTCGCTCCCGGTCTGGGACGACCCGCACAACACCGACCCGGCCTACACCCGCTCCCGAGTCCGCCACGAGGCCCTGCCGGTGCTGGAGAAGGCGCTGGGCAAGGGCGTGGTCGAGGCGCTGGCCCGCACCGCCCAGCTCTCCCGTGACGACGCCGACGCGCTGGACGCCTGGGCGGCCCGCGCCGAGACCGAGGTGCGCGCCGCGGACAGCGAGGGCGGCACCGTGCTGGACGTCACTGCGCTGTACGCGCTGCCGCCCGCCGTCCGCCGCCGGGTGCTGCGCCGCGCGGCCATCGCGGCGGGCGCGCCGGCCGGTTCGCTGTTCGCCCGGCACATCGAGGAAGTGGACCGGCTGATCACCGGTTGGCGCGGGCAGCGGGCCATCAACCTGCCCGGCCGGGTCGAGGTTCGCCGGCAGGGTGGCAGACTGGTCATCCGGCAGGGCTGAATCCGCCCGAGCCGACAAGCCGGCAGACAAACGAGAGTGGCACGGGTGGACGCGAAGGACATGGGCACCGACCTCAAGTCGGTCCTGATCACCAAGGAAGAGATCGACGCGAAGCTGGCCGAGCTGGCCGCGGAGATCGACACGGAGTACGCGGGCAAGGACCTGCTGATCGTCGGGGTCCTCAAGGGTGCCGTGATGGTGATGGCGGACCTGGCCCGGGCGCTGTCCACCCCGGTCACCATGGACTGGATGGCCGTGTCCTCGTACGGCGCGGGCACCCAGTCCTCCGGTGTGGTGCGCATCCTCAAGGACCTGGACACCGACATCAAGGGCCGGCACGTCCTGATCGTCGAGGACATCATCGACTCCGGCCTGACGCTGTCCTGGCTGCTGTCCAACCTCGGTTCCCGCGAGCCCGCCTCGCTCAAGGTGTGCACGCTGCTGCGCAAGCCGGAGGCGGCGAAGGTGGCCATCGACGTCACCTGGGTCGGCTTCGACATCCCCAACGAGTTCGTCGTCGGCTACGGCCTGGACTACTCCGAGAAGTACCGCAACCTGCCCTTCGTGGGCACCCTGGCTCCGCACGTCTACGGCGGCTGAGCCCGTCCTGAGCCGTCCTGAGCCCGTCCTGCGCCCGGCGGGAACCTCACCGGGGTTTCCGCCGTTGGAGCAGGGGAGGACGGTTTTGTTGACCCTGTACAGCGGCGTCGGGTGACAATGCTGGGGTACCGTCCGAAGGTCGGCCTTTTCAAGGCAGGCTGTTAAGGGCCAAAGCAACGCCAAAGCAATACACCGCACGCACAGGCGACCATCGTAGTGATCGAGAAGGTTGCCGTGCCTCACTGTGGCAGGAGGGACGGGGCGGTTCCGCCCCGTATGGATGGACGTGAAGCGCTACTTCCGTGGGCCGGTCATGTGGATCGTGCTGGCCGTCCTCGCCGTGGTCGTGTTGATGCAGGTCGTCGGCTCCGGCGGCGGCTACAAGTCGGTGGACACCAGCCAGGTCGTCAAGGCGATCAACCAGAACCAGGTCAAGTCCGCCGAGCTGACGACCGGCGATGATCACAAGATCAAGGTCACCCTGAAGGACGGCGTGGCCAAGATCGAGGGCAGCACCAAGCTGCAGGCCACTTACATCGGTGACCAGGGCGTCCAGATCGCCGGCACCCTCCAGAAGCACGCCGAGAAGCCCGGTGGCATCACCGACGGCTACAACGTCTCGACGTCGAAGCAGAACCCCTTCGTGGGCATCCTGCTCTCGCTGCTTCCCTTCGTACTGATCGTCGTCGTCTTCCTGTTCCTGATGAACCAGATGCAGGGCGGCGGCTCCCGGGTGATGAACTTCGGGAAGTCGAAGGCCAAGCTGATCACCAAGGACACCCCGAAGACCACCTTCGCCGACGTGGCCGGCGCGGACGAGGCCGTCGAGGAGCTCCAGGAGATCAAGGAGTTCCTCCAGGAGCCGGCCAAGTTCCAGGCCGTCGGCGCCAAGATCCCCAAGGGCGTGCTGCTGTACGGCCCGCCCGGTACCGGCAAGACGCTGCTCGCGCGCGCCGTCGCGGGCGAGGCGGGCGTGCCGTTCTACTCGATCTCCGGTTCCGACTTCGTCGAGATGTTCGTCGGTGTCGGTGCCTCCCGAGTCCGCGACCTGTTCGAGCAGGCCAAGGCGAACGCCCCGGCCATCGTCTTCGTCGACGAGATCGACGCGGTCGGCCGCCACCGCGGCGCCGGCATGGGCGGCGGCCACGACGAGCGCGAGCAGACGCTGAACCAGCTGCTGGTCGAGATGGACGGCTTCGACGTCAAGGGCGGCGTCATCCTGATCGCCGCCACCAACCGCCCGGACATCCTGGACCCGGCGCTGCTGCGCCCCGGCCGCTTCGACCGGCAGATCGCCGTGGACCGCCCGGACATGCAGGGCCGCCTGGAGATCCTCAAGGTGCACCAGAAGGGCAAGCCGGTCGCCCCGGACGTGGACCTGACGGCCGTCGCCCGGCGCACCCCCGGCTTCACCGGTGCCGATCTGTCGAACGTGCTGAACGAGGCGGCCCTGCTGACCGCCCGCAGCGACAAGAAGCTGATCGACAACCACTTCCTGGACGAGGCGATCGACCGTGTCGTGGCCGGACCGCAGAAGCGGACCCGGATCATGAGCGACAAGGAGAAGAAGATCACCGCGTACCACGAGGGCGGTCACGCCCTGGTCGCGGCGGCCTCCCCGAACAGCGACCCGGTGCACAAGGTGACCATCCTGTCCCGCGGCCGGGCCCTGGGCTACACCATGGTCCTGCCGGACGAGGACAAGTACTCCACCACCCGCAACGAGATGCTGGACCAGCTCGCCTACATGATGGGCGGCCGGGCGGCCGAGGAACTGGTCTTCCACGACCCGACCACCGGTGCCTCCAACGACATCGAGAAGGCGACCGCGACCGCCCGCGCCATGGTCACCCAGTACGGCATGACCGAGCGGCTGGGCGCGATCAAGTTCGGCTCCGACAACTCCGAGCCGTTCCTGGGCCGTGAGATGGCCCACCAGCGCGACTACTCCGAGGAGGTCGCCGCGCTGGTCGACGAGGAGGTCAAGAAGCTCATCGAGGCCGCGCACAACGAGGCCTGGGAGATTCTGGTCGAGAACCGCGACGTGCTGGACAACCTGGTCCTGGCGCTGCTGGAGAAGGAGACGCTCAACAAGGAGGAGATCGCCGAGATCTTCGCCCCGATCGTCAAGCGCCCGGCCCGCCCGGCGTGGACCGGCTCCTCGCGGCGGACCCCCTCCACCCGTCCGCCGGTCTCCTCGCCGCGTGAGCTGGCGCTGACCAACGGTGTGCAGTCGGCCGGCACCCCGCTGACCAAGACCGGCACTCCGGAGGACGCCCCGGCCGGCGGCGGCGCCGAGCACCCGGAGGAGTCCGGCACCACCGAGAGCTGACGGCCCCGCCGTCACGGCCCCGGAATGAATGCCGCGTCAGCCAGGTTTTAGCCTGGTGACGCGGCATTCAGCATGTGTAGGCACGAGGAACGAGGCACTTCCATGACCGACCCGGTGACGCTGGACGGCGCGGGCCCCATCGGCGTGTTCGACGAGAAGCGGGCCGAGAGCGCGGTCCGGGAGCTGTTGCTCGCGGTCGGCGAGGACCCGGACCGCGAGGGCCTGCGGGAGACGCCGGCCCGGGTGGCCCGGGCGTACGCGGAGATCTTCGCCGGACTCTGGCAGGAGCCGGAGGACGTGCTGACCACCACCTTCGACCTGGGCCACGACGAGATGGTGCTGGTCAAGGACATCGAGGTGTACAGCACCTGCGAGCACCACCTGGTGCCCTTCCACGGGGTGGCGCACGTGGGGTACATCCCGTCCCAGGACGGCAAGATCACCGGTCTGTCCAAGCTGGCCCGGCTGGTGGACGTCTACGCCCGCCGCCCGCAGGTGCAGGAGCGGCTCACCACGCAGATCGCCGAGTCACTGGTGCGGATCCTGGAGCCGCGCGGCGTGATCGTGGTGGTGGAGTGCGAGCACATGTGCATGTCGATGCGCGGTATACGGAAGCCGGGGGCCAAGACGATCACCTCGGCGGTGCGCGGGCAGCTGCGTGATCCCGCCTCCCGCTCCGAGGCGATGAGCCTGATCATCGGCCGCTGACCCGGCCCCACCGACGTATCCGGCGCGCTCCTCCTGCCGGAGGCGGGGCGGGCCTGCTGACGCAGCCGGGGCCTTCGGGGCCGCCGGGCTCGCTGAGGCAGTCGGGGCCTTCGGGGCCGCCAATCGCTGAGTTCGGGCCTTCGGGGCCGCCGGGTGCCGGGCCCCACCGACGTACCGACACATCCGGAGCCGGCAGGCGCCGACGCGCGTCAGTCGGAGCGCAGGCGCCCGGAGAGCCACTCCAGGCAGCCGGGTATCTCGCGCCGCCAGGTGTTGAAGTTGTGCCCGCCGGTGTCGAGGATCATCGAGGAGATCCGGGTCGGCTCGCCCCGGGCGTTGAGCCGCTTCGCCTTGCCGATGAACCTCATGGTGTCCCGGTAGTTCTTCTCGCCGTGCTCGCTGCTGGTCACCAGCAGCGAGACGGGCGGCGCGGGCTTGTGGTCCAGCCGCCACATCAGGTCGTTCTCCCGGCGCACCCTGGCGGAGCCGCCGAAGAGGTCGCCGGTGGTGGGGTCCTGGGGAGCCTTGTAGAACGGCGAGAGCCCCACGCCCACGGAGAAGCTCTCGGGGTGGCGCATCGCCATCTTCAGCGCGCAGTATCCGCCGGTGGAGTTCCCCATCACGGCCCAGTTCCGGGCCTTGTCGCCGACCCGGTAGTGCCGGCTGACGGCACGCGTCACGTCCTGGGTGAAGAAGGTCTCGGTCTGCGGCCCGTGCGGCACGTCCATGCACTCGGTGTCCCGCGGCGGGGCCACGGTGGGCCGCATCATCACCAGCACGGTGGGCTTCATCCGCCCCTCCCGTACCAGCCGGTGCGCGGTCTGCGGATACTTCAGGCCGTACGTCAGGGCCTCGGTGGTGCCCGGGTAGCCGGTGAGCACCAGGGCCGCCGGGAAGTCGCGCCGGGCGAACTCGGGCCGGAAGTACTCCGGGGGCAGGTAGACGTACGCGGTACTGGCGATGCGGGACCGCGGGCCCTGGATGGCCACCTTCTCGATACGGCCCGCCACCTCGGGCTTCGCGCTGCCCGGCACCTTCACCCGGTGGGTGCCGACGACCCGCACCTGCCGGCCGCCGGCCGCGTCGTGGTCGATCACCACACCGGGCGCGGTCTCGGTGCCGAACAGGTCGCCCCAGGACCCGTAGAAGCCGAAGGACTGGTTGGCGTACAGGCCCACCGCGGCGAAGACGGAGACCTGGGTCAGGAGCAGGGCCCCCACCCGGCCCAGCACGGCGGGCACGGTGCGGCGCGCGAGCTTCGGCCAGAGCCATATGGTCGCGGCGAACAGGAGCACCGCCACGGCCACGGCCAGCATCACGGTCCTGGTGGCGGTAAGACCCATCACAATCTCTCTGTCGGGCGGTCGCACATCCGGCATGCCGCGCGATGGAACCCCATACCCCCGTATGCCGTCTAGGAAGGCGCAAATCGTCCAGGCACGACGTCCATGGGCACGGATCCTCGACGGGGGCGACGGGAAAGCGACATGTCTGAAAAGCAAGAGGGCGAATCATTCGAGGTGGTTCCCCCCCGAATGCGCCGCCTGCTGCGCGGACCGCGGCCGGAGGCCACCCCCGTGGTGGTCGGTACGGCGTGCACGCTGATCGGGTTGCTGGACGTCGCCTCGGGCATCTTCCCCCGCTTCCGGGGGAGCCGCTTCCACACGCTGGCCGAGGTGCTGCCCGGCGCCATCAGCTCGCTGGCCGCCGCCGCCTCCATCGTGGTCGGCCTGCTGCTGCTGATGCTGGCCCACGGGCTCAAGCGCCGGAAGCGCCGGGCCTGGGCGGCCGCGGTGGGCCTGCTGCCGGTCGGCGTGGCGGGGCAGCTGCTCTACCGGCACTCGCCCGGCGGTGCCGTGCTCTCGCTGCTGCTGCTCGCCCTGCTGCTACGGCGCCGGGCGGAGTTCTTCGCCCTGCCGGACCCGCGCAGCCGCTGGAAGGCGGTGGCCAACTTCGTGGTGCTGGGCGGGGTCAGCCTGGCCCTGGGCTGGCTGATCGTGGCCGTCCACCCCGGCCCGATGGTGGGCTCCCCCTCCGTCGAGGAGCAGCTGGAGCACGTGCTGTGGGGCCTGTTCGGTTTCGAGGGCCCGGTCGACTACACCGGCGGCGTGGACTACACGGTCGGCTACTCGCTCGGCGGCCTGGGGCTGCTGACCGTCGCCACCACCGCCTACCTGGCCTTCCGCCCGGCCCATCCGGTGGCCCGGCTCACCGAGGACGACGAGCGGCGGCTGCGGGAGCTGCTCGACCGGCACGGTGGCCGGGACTCGCTCGGCTATTTCGCGCTCCGCGACGACAAGGGCGTGGTGTTCTCGCCGACCGGCAAGGCCGCCGTCTGCTACCGGGTGGTCTCCGGGGTGATGCTGGCCAGCGGTGACCCGATCGGCGACGTGGAGGCCTGGCCGGGCGCCATCGAGCGCTTCATGGAGGAGGCCCGTACCCACTCCTGGACCCCCGCGGTGATGGGCTGCAGCGAGACCGGCGGGCACGTGTGGACCCGGGAGACCGGCCTGGGCGCGCTGGAGCTGGGCGACGAGGCGATCGTGGACGTGGCGGACTTCACCCTGTCCGGCCGGTCGATGCGCAACGTCCGGCAGATGGTGAAGCGCATCGAACGCAACGGGTACCAGACCCGGGTGCGGCGGGTGCGCGACCTGGACCCCGAGGAGCTGGAGGTCATCCAGCGGGCCGCGAACGCCTGGCGGGACACCGAGACCGAGCGCGGCTTCTCCATGGCGCTGGGCCGGATCGACTCGGACAAGGACGGGGACGCGGTGATCGCCACCGCGCACCGGGCGCCCGAGGACGGCGAGCAGCCGGGCCCGTTCGGCGACCTGCGGGCCATGCAGCACTTCGTCCCCTGGGGCCCGGACGGCATCTCGCTGGAGCTGATGCGCCGCGACCGCGGGGCCGACCCGGGCATGAACGAGCTGCTGATCGTCGCCACCTTGCAGGCCGCCGGCGAGGTCGGGGTGGAGCGGGTCTCGCTGAACTTCGCGATGTTCCGCTCGGCCCTGGCCCGCGGCGAGCGGCTCGGGGCCGGCCCGGTGCTGCGCGGCTGGCGCGGGCTGCTGGTGTTCCTGTCCCGGTGGTTCCAGATCGAGTCGCTGTACAAGTTCAACGCGAAGTTCCAGCCGCGCTGGGAGCCGCGCTTCGTGGTCTTCCGCAACAACCGCGACCTGCCGCGGATCGGCCTGGCGGCGATGCAGGCGGAGGGCTTCCTCTCGCTGGCGCTGCCCCGGTCGCCGCGCCGCCGCCCGGCCGCTCCCCCGTCGGGCCGGCAGCAGCCGCCCTCCGGCGGACGGGTGCGCAGGCGCGAGGAGCGCGTGGCGTGAGCCGGTGCCCCCGGATCAGCCCGTGCCCCCGGTCGCGGCCTAGGCTTGGTGTATGAGTACGTTGCGACGCCCCCTTGGCCCGGTCGGTCTGCCGCGATGGGACCGCTGCGCGGTGATGGGCGTGGTGAACGTCACGCCGGACTCCTTCTCCGACGGCGGGCAGTGGTTCAGCGCCGAACTGGCCGTCAAGCACGGCAGGGACCTGATGGCCGCCGGGGCCGACCTGGTGGACGTGGGCGGTGAGTCCACCCGTCCGGGTGCCACCCGGGTCGACGAGGCCGAGGAGCTGCGCCGGGTGATCCCGGTGGTCCGCGAGCTGGCCGCGGCCGGTGCCGTGGTGAGCGTGGACACCATGCGCGCCTCGGTGGCCGAGCGGGCCGTGGAGGCCGGCGCGGCCCTGGTCAACGATGTGAGCGGGGGCCTGGCCGACCCGGCGATGGTGCCGATGGTGGCGGCGGCCGGGGTGCCGTTCGTGGTGATGCACTGGCGCGGTCAGTCGATCGACATGACCAGCCGGGCCGTCTACCGGGACGTGGTCGGCGAGGTCGTCGCCGAGCTGCGGGAGTCCCTGGACCGGGCGGTGGCCGGCGGGATCGCCCCGGACCGGATCGTGATCGACCCGGGCCTGGGCTTCGCCAAGGAGGCCGAGCACGACCTGGCGCTCGTAGCCCATCTGGACCAGCTGCACGCCCTGGGTCTGCCGGTCCTGGTGGCGGCCTCCCGGAAGCGCTTCCTGGGGCGGGTGCTGGCCGGTCCGGACGGCAGCCCGCCGCCGGCCCGGCAGCGGGACGCGGCCACCGCGGCGGTCTCCGCGCTGGCGGCCCGGGAGGGTGCCTGGGCGGTGCGGGTGCACGAGGTGGCGGCCAGCGCCGACGCGGTCCGGGTGGCCCGCGCCGTCGAGGGAGCGGCGTGACCGCACCCACCGACGCCGAGCTGGTGGAGCTGGCGAACACCGCGCTCTACGAGGCGATGGAGCAGGGCGACCAGAGCACCCTGGAACGGCTCTGGCTGGAGGGCGACGTCAGCTGTGTGCACCCCGGCTGGCCGGTGCTGCGCGGCCGCGGTGACGTGCTGCGCTCCTACGCGCTGATCATGGCGAACACCGAGTACATCCAGTTCTTCCTGACCGATGTCGAGGTGGCCGTGTCGGCCGACGCCGCCCTGGTGACCTGCACCGAGAACATCCTCAGCGGCGGTCCCGCGGACGAGGACGGCGAGCTGGGGCCGCTGGTGGGGCAGCGGGTGGTGGCCACCAATGTGTTCCGGCGGACCGCGGAGGGTTGGCGGCTGTGGTCGCACCACGCGTCACCGGTGCTGGCCGAGGAAGCTGAGGAGGGCGCGGAGGGCGCGGAGGGTGCGGAGGGCCCGGACGACACGGAGGGCCCCGACGAGGGCGGCCTGGGTCTGCTGGGCTGACGCCCCGGCGGCCCGCCTGCCGATACGCCGACCGGCTGCCGCCTCGCCGACCTCCTGCCGCGCTGCCGACCGGCGGCCGCCTGCCGCTCCGGGGCCCTCCCGGTGACGGACGGTGACCGTGGGACAGGCGGGCGAGACCGGACCGGCCCGCGGTGTACGGGCGTTCCGGAGGGGTGTGACGAACGACTCGCGGGCGGACGGCCACCGCCGGGCGCTTCGCTGTTCGAGCCGTACGAGGACCGGGTAGGGGACATGGGCGCGGGGTCTCGGTGGCTCTGGCCGAGACCGTTCCCGTCCGGGTGGTGACGTGCCCGTGGCAGCCCCGTGCGCGAGTGCTGTCGGTGCTCGCAGGTAGATTCGACTGGGCCAGCCCCCACCGGGGGCAGCGGGAGCACGGGGCGCGATCCGACCGTCGCGCTCCCGCGCACCGACGACCAGCAGGAGTGATTCGGGTGGATCGTGTCACGCTGCGCGGCCTCAGGGCGCGCGGGTACCACGGGGTTTTCGCGCACGAGCGCGAGCAGGGCCAGACCTTCGTGGTCGACCTGGTGCTGAGCCTGGACTCCCGACCCGCGGCGGCCGGCGACGACCTGACCAAGACCGTCCACTACGGAGTGGTGGCCGAGGAGGTGGTCGAGGTGGTGCGGGGCGAGCCGGTCGACCTGATCGAGACCCTGGCCGAGCGGATCGCCGAGCGATGCCTGAAACACGAGGCGGTGCGGGAGGTGGAGGTGGTCGTCCACAAGCCGGACGCCCCCATCACCGTGCCCTTCGACGACGTGTCCATCACCATCACCCGGAGCCGAGTATGAGCAGCAGCGACCCGACCGTGCAGCCCGTCCCCGCCTCGGTGGTGCGCCAGGTGGACGCGGCGGACGTGACCCTGAGCAACCCCAAGTGGGCCGTGATCTCCCTGGGCAGCAACCTGGGCAACCGGCTGGAGACCCTGCAGGGCGCGATCGACGCCCTGGAGGACACCCCGGGCCTGCGGGTCAAGCGGGTCTCCCCGGTCTACGAGACCGAGCCGTGGGGCGTGGCGCCGGGCACCCAGTCCTCGTACTTCAACGCGGTGGTGCTGATCAAGACCACCCTGCCGCCGAGTTCCCTGCTGGAGCGCGGGCACGCCATAGAAGAGGCGTTCGAGCGGGTGCGGGACGAGCGCTGGGGGCCGCGCACCCTGGACGTGGACATCGTGTCCTACCAGGGTGTGGTGATGGAGGACGCCGAGCTCACGCTGCCCCACCCGCGCGCCCATGAGCGGGCCTTCGTGCTGGTCCCGTGGCACGACGTGGACCCGGAGGCCGAGGTTCCGGGGCGGGGTGCGGTGGCCGGGCTGCTGGACGAGGTCGGCCGCGAGGGCGTCACTCCCCGTGCGGACCTGGAACTGCGACTGCCCGAGTAGGCGTTGCCCTCGGTGTACCGATGAACGAACCGCGTGCCGCGAGGCCGCGGTGCTGCAAAGTGAGGGGCGACCGCGCGGTGAGCCAACTTCGGATCGGGGTGCTGGTCGGGCTGTTCGCCGCGGCCGGGGTGGTGTCGTGGGCGGGCGCCCGGCTCTGGGACACCTTCGGCGTCCTGCCTTCGGTGCCGCTGGCCGCGCCCATCGTGCTGGCGTTCATCGCGGCCGCGCTGGCCGTCACCGCGTTCTCGCTGCGCGGCCGGCTGCGGGCCCAGCGTGAGCGCCGCCCGGGAGCCAAGGGCGTCGACCCGCTGCTGGCCGCCCGCGCGGTGGTTTTCGGGCACGCCAGCGCCCTGGTCTCGGCGCTGATCTCCGGACTCTACGGCGGGGTGGGGGTCTTCCTGCTGATGACCTACATGGACGTGCCGGCCCGCCGCGACCAGACGATCTACGCGGGTGCCTCGGTGGTGGCGGGCGCCGCGGTGGTGGCCGCGGCGTTCTTCCTGGAGCGGGTGTGCCGCCTGCCCGAGGACGACGACGACAAGCAGGGCGGCATCCGCGCCACCAGGGCCTAGAGGCCCTGCCGTCCGGCGGGGCCTGCCACGGCGGGGCGATCCGCTGGGGCGCCGTCCGGTCGCGCACCCGGGGTGTCGGGCCCCGGGCCCCGGGCCCCTCGCGGCGAGGCGGTCCGGCCGGGCACCGACCGCTCGCGTTTCCGGGAGGTCCGGCCGGGCGTCCCACTCCGAGGCGGTCCGCACCGGCACCGACCCGCGAGGCCCGCGGGATGTCCGGTACGGATCCCTCGCCCGAGTGACCTGCCCCGGCATCCCTCCGCGTCCTTTCGGACCCGGGCCTCCCGTGCCGAAGGTGTCCGCCCGGGCACCCGGCCCGCTACGCCCCCGAGACCGAGTCCAGGGTGACCCCCTCGCGGGGCACCGCGTTGCTGTCCGCGCTGATGGATCGCCGTAGCGCCTCGTGCAGCCCCGCCGGGGTGAGGACGCCCAGGAAGCGTTCGCCGTCCAGGACCGCGATCCAGCCCGCGTCATGCTGGAGCATCGTGCTGAAGGCCTGCTTCAGCGGTGCCCCGACCGGCAGCCAGGCGTCCATCCGGCGGGCCAGGTCGCGCACCGAGCCGCCGTCCCGCGCCACCCCGTCCTCGGGGATCGCGATCCAGCCGTGCAGCCGGTCTCCGTCGTCGAGGACCACCGCCCAGCGGGCCTCCTCGGCCGCCAGCCGGGCGGCGGCCTCGGGCAGCGGGTCGTCCAGGTGGACGACCGGCGGCTGCTCCAGGTCGGCGGGCTCGATGGGGGTGACGGAGAGCCGCTTGAGCCCCCGGTCGGCGCCCACGAAGTCGGCCACGTACGGGGTCGCGGGCGCGCCCAGCACCGTCGCCGGGGTGTCGAACTGCTCGATGCGCCCGGCCCCGTAGACCGCCATCCGGTCGCCGAGCCGGACCGCCTCCTCGATGTCATGGGTGACGAACAGCACCGTCTTGCGCACCTGGGACTGGAGCCGCAGGAACTCGGTCTGCAGATGCTCCCGCACCACCGGGTCGACCGCCCCGAACGGTTCGTCCATCAGGAGGACGGGCGGGTCGGCGGCGAGCGCTCGGGCCACCCCGACCCGCTGCCGCTGCCCGCCGGAGAGCTGGTCCGGATAGCGCCGGCCGTACACTGAGGGGTCGAGTCCGACCAGGTCCAGGAGTTCGGCGGCCCGGTCGCGGGCCCGCTTCCGGTCCCAGCCCAGCAGATGCGGAACGGTGGCGGTGTTCTCCAGCACCGTCTTGTGCGGGAACAGTCCCACCTGCTGGATGACGTATCCGATCCGGCGGCGCAGGCGCACCGGGTCGACCGCGGCGATGTCCTCGCCGCCCAGCAGGATCTGACCGCTGGTCGGCTCGATCAGACGGTTCACCATCTTCATGGTGGTGGTCTTGCCGCAGCCGGAGGGCCCGACGAGGGTGACCAACTCGCCCTCCGCGACCTCGAAGGACAGATCGTCCACCGCGGTCGTGCCGTCCGGGTAGCGCTTGGTGACGTGCTCGAAACGGATCATGGCTCCCCATTGTGGCCGTATTCCCGGCGGACATTGTTGCTGTTGTGTGCTGATCGGACGAGAACTTCATCAGCCGGGGATAGGGTCAGCGGGAATTGACGGGGAGGTGTGTCAGTGGCGCGAGAGAACTGCATGGTCGCCAATGAGTGGTTCTGCGGCGAATATGTCCGGACCCGCAGTCAGGAGCTGACGGATGCCACGCTCCAGCACGTGGGCATTGTGCTCGCCTCGGTCGCCATCGGTCTGCTGGTGGCCTTTCCGCTGGCGCTGCTGGCACGCCGCTGGCCCATCGTGGCCGGCCCGGTACTGAGTCTGACCACCATTCTGTACACGGTGCCGTCACTGGCGATGTTCTCGCTGCTGCTGCCCGTGTTCGGGATCTCGGTCTCGGTGGTGATCACCGGACTGGTGCTGTATTCGCTGACCGTCCTGGTCCGCAACATCCTCGCCGGTCTGGCCTCGGTTCCCGAGGAGGTCCGGGAGGCCGCCCGGGGTATGGGATACGGATCGGTCCGCATGCTGTTCGCGGTGGAACTCCCCATGGCGCTGCCGGCCCTGATGGCGGGTCTGCGGATCACCACCGTGTCCACCGTTTCCCTCACCACGGTCGGCGCCATCATCGGATACGGCGGACTGGGCAATCTCATTTACGACGGCATGCACACCTTCTTCAAGGCGGAGGTGTTCACCGCCTCGGTGCTGTGCGTGGCGCTGGCGATCGTGGCCGACCTGCTGCTGCTGGGTCTGCAGAGACTGCTGACGCCCTGGACCCGGAAGCGGCGGAGGGCGGCCTGATGGGCGTCATCGGTGAGACCTGGAGCTGGCTGACCACCGGTGCGCACTGGTCCGGCGAGGCGGGGGTGTGGCACCGGTTGGCCCAGCACCTGTATCTGACGTCCGTGTCGCTGGGCCTGGCCTGCCTGGTGGCGCTGCCGATCGCGGTGCTGCTGGGGCACATCGGCAAGGGCGGGGTGCTGGCCGTCAACCTCTCCAACGCGGGCCGCGCGGTGCCCACCTTCGCGGTGCTGGTCCTGCTGCTGCTCAGTCCACTGGGCCGGTACGGGGACCTGCCGACCATCCTGGCCCTGGTGCTGTTCGCCATCCCGCCGCTGCTCACCAACGCCTATGTCGGGATGCGCGAGGTGGACCGGGAGGTGGTGGAGGCGGCCCGCGGCATGGGGATGACGGGCGGCCAGCTGATCGGCCGGGTCGAGCTGCCGCTGGCCTTCCCCCTGCTGATGACGGGCGTACGGACGGCCGCGGTGCAGGTGGTGGCCACCGCGACGCTGGCCGCGCTGCCGGGCGGCGGCGGCCTCGGCCGGATCATCACCGCCGGGTTCCGGCTCACCGACACCCCCCAAGTGGTCGCCGGGGCCGTTCTGGTGGCCCTGCTCGCGCTGCTGGTGGAGGGCGTGCTGGTGGTGCTGGAGCGGCTGCTGGACCCGATGCGGCGGCGCCGCGGCCAGGACCGTACGAGGGAGCCGGGCGGCCGGGAGCCGGTATCCGCGCCCCCGGCGGCCGACGGCGCCCCCGCCTGAGGGCCACCCGCGCGCCGACCCGGCACCCCGGCCCGGGCGTTGGCCCCGTGACGAACTGATGTCCCCCGATCCCTTGTCCCCGATCCGATCCCACCC